>NZ_QEQT01000036.1:0-72572 GCF_003311655.1 Prauserella sp. PE36
CAGAACAGGTGCTGCCAGAGGATCGCGCCGCCGTTGGCGGGGTCGAACACGTGCGCGCCGAGATGCCGGTCGGCCGCGAGCGCGAACAGCGCCGCCGTGAGGATCGGGAACGCGGCGAGGATCAGCACGCTGGTGAACAGGATGTTCCAGGTGAAGATCGGCATCCGCCACATGGTCATGCCCGGCCCGCGCAGGCACACGACCGTGGTGATCATGTTGACGGCGCCGAGGATCGTGCCGAGACCGGACACGATCAGGCCCATGATCCAAAGGTCACCTCCGGGGCCAACGGAGTACTCGGCGCGCGACAGCGGCGTGTACGCGGTCCAGCCGAAGTCCGCGCCGCCACCGGGGGTGAGCAGCGAGCTGAGCACGATCGTGCCGCCGAACAGGAACAGCCAGTACGAGAAGGCGTTCAACCGGGGAAAGGCGACGTCGGGGGAGCCGATCTGCAACGGCAGCACGAGGTTGGCGAAGGCGAACAGAATCGGCGTCGCGTAGAGCAGCAGCATGATCGTGCCGTGCATCGTGAACAGCTGGTTGTACTGCTCCTGCGACAGGAACTGCAGTCCGGGCCAGGCGAGCTCACCCCGGATCAGCAGGGCCATGAGGCCGCCGATCATGAAGAAGACCATCGAGGTGACGAGATAGAGCATCCCGATCTTCTTGTGATCGGTGGTGCGGATCCAGGCCAGTACCTGCTGACCTCGCTTCCCCGTGCGGGTAGCGGGCTGGCGGATTCGCGTCGGCCGCAGGCCGATCTGAGTGTCCAAGGCTGCACCTCCACCACCAGTGGTGCATCCCCGAGCCCTCGTGCTGGCCGGCTCGAGGCGGTCTTGCTAAACGGTAGCCCCGGGCAGCGCCGGGCGCATCAGTTCGAACCGCCTCGATGCCCGGCCTGTTACTGCTGGTAGGACTCGACCTCGCTGATCGGCCGCGGCTGGGCCTCGTCGGGGTCGTCGCCGAACTCGGCGCGGGCACGCCGCTGCCGCAGCAGGTCCCAGCACTGGTCGAGCTGCTGCTCCAGCTCCCGAAGGCGCCGCTTGCCCGCGTCGTCGAGCCCGTTGCCGGTGGCGTGGGAGCGCAGCTCCCGCTCCTCGGCGATCAGCGCGTCGATCCTGGCGATCGTGTCCTCGTCAGCCATGCAGGCCACGGTACGCCCGCGCCCCGCCTCTTAAAGGCCCCCAAGGCCACCTTTGTTGCGTTCAACGCAACAAAGGTGGCCTTGGGGGGCAGCTGGGGTTCACTCGGATGGGTCTGTGGGGAAGAGGTGGTGCCAGGCTCTCGAACGGACCCATCGGCTGCCGTTGGCCACGGCCTCGTCCGCCTCGGCCTCCAGCCACTCGCCGAGCAGTGCCGCGTCTCGGGCGTCGAGCACACGCGCCTGCAGCAGGTTGCCGTCCTCGTCCAGCAGCTCGGCCGAGAGCAGACCCGCGTCGGGATCCGCCCGGAACTTGACCGTTCGCCGGAGCACCGCACCACGCTAACGGGTCACCAGCCACCGGGTCGGGGGGCCAGCATCCGCGAGATGCCGCGTGCGGCGGCCTGCACCAGCGGGGCCAGCGCGATGGGTTCCGCCGTGTCGGCGCGCACGACCAGCGATACCGCCGCCACCACGGCCGCGTCGGCGCCGCGGATCGGCGCGGCCACCGACAGCGCGTCGAGGGTCACCTGGCCGTCGCTCACGGCGTAGCCGTTGCGGCGGACCGCGGCCAGCAGCTCGCGCAGCCGATCGGGGTCGGTGATCGTCTTCGGCGTGTAGGCGTGCAGCGGGGCCGCAAGCGCTTGCTCCTGCACCTCCACGGGCGCGTGCGCCAGAAGTACCAGGCCCACACCGGTCGCGTGCAGGGCGAACCGCCCGCCGACGCGGGTCAGCACCGGCACGGCGTGCCTGCCCGCGATCCGCTCCACGAACACCAGCTCGAGCCCCTCGCGCACCGCCAGCTGGACGTTCTCGTGCGTGACCTCGTACAGGTCCTCAAGGAACGGCATCGCCACGTCCCGCAGGCCGAGCCCACGCGGAGCCAGCGCCGCGACCTCCCACAGCCGCAGCCCGATCCGGTACCGCCCGTCGGCGCCGCGTTCCAGCGCTCCCCACGCCACCAGCTCGGCCGCCCGCCGGTGCGCGGTCGGCAGCGAGACACCCGCGCGCCGCGCCAGCTCGCTGAGGGAGAGGTCCGGCGTCGCCGGGGTGAACGCCTCCAGCATGGCGAGCACCTTGGCGGTCACCGACCGGGCACCCTCGCCCACCTCAACTCCTTCGCCGAGCCAGCCGGTAAAGGCTACAGCTCCAGCACCAGCCGCGGCCCGCGCGAACGGGACACGCAGATCAACATCGTCTCGCCCGCCGCGCGCTCCTCGTCGGTCAGCAGCGAGTCGCGGTGGTCGGGAACGCCCTCGCGGACATCGGTCTCGCACGTGCCGCACGTGCCCTCCTGACACGACGACAACACCGGCACCCCGGCGTCCTCCAGCGTCTCCAAGATCGACTTATCCGCGGGCACGGTGAGGGTCCTGCCGGACACGGCCAGCTCCACCTCGAACGACTCGCGCGGCCCCGCGTCGGCGTCGTCCCTCGGCGCGAACCGCTCGACGTGCAGCACGCCCGGTCCCCACGCCGCGCACCGCTGCTCAACGGCCGCGAGCAACGGCTCAGGCCCGCAGCAGTACACCGCCGTCTCCGGTTCCGGCGTCCCCAGCAGCTCGTCGAGCGGCAACAGCCCCGTCTCGTCCTCGGGCAGCACGCGCACGCGGTGTCCGTACTTCGCGGTGAGCGCGTCGGCGAACGCCATCGACGCCCTGCTGCGCCCTCCGTAGACGAGCCGCCAGTCGGCGCCCCGTGCGTCGGCCTCGGCCACCATCGGCGCGATCGGGGTGATGCCGATGCCGCCCGCGAGGAAGAGGTACCGCGGCGAGTCGGTGAGGGCGAAGTTGTTGCGCGGCCCGCGAACCCGCGTCGTCGCGCCCTCGGCGAGCCGCTCGTGCACGAACGCCGACCCGCCCCTGCTCTCTGGCTCACGCAGCACCGCGACGGTCAGCGCCGAGCTGTCGCCGGGGTCGCCGCACAGCGAGTACTGCCGTTCGAGCCCGTCGGCGAGCAGCAGGTCCACGTGCGCACCGGGCTCCCACGACGGCAACGGCTCGCCGTCGGGATGGCGCAGGGTCAGGCACACCACGCCCTCGGCGACGGTCTCCTTACGGGCGACCACCAGTTCGAGTTCGTCCATGGAAAGGTCCTCCTCAGACGCCGGCCAGCCGCCGCACCGGGGGCGGCGTCGCGCTCTCGGCGCGCGGTTCGTGGCCTTCGGGGTGGGCGAGCAGCCAGTCCCACAGCTCGACTGGATCCTCCGCCTCGTGCTCGGCGCCGCAGTGGCACACGCCGAGCAGCCGGTCGGTGTTCAGCACCCAGTGGATGCGGAACACGGTGTCGCCGTGCAGCATGGCGGTCCGCGGTGTCATGACCGCGCCACCGCCTTCGGCTCCGCCCGCTCGACCATGCGCCGGAGGAACCGCCGTGCCGCGAGTCCGCCGGTGTCGATGTTGACGCTCAGCTCCTGGTAACCGTCCGGTTCGGACTGAATCACCTGCTCCAGCACGTCGAGCGCCCGCACGTCCTGGAGCACCACGGTGCGGTTGCTCTCGGCGAGGAAGTCGGAGACCTCCTGGTCGTCGAGCGCGAAGTCCCGCGCCACGGCCCAGAAGTCGTGCGTGCTGTGCTCGGTCTCGGGCGTGATCGCGTAGACCACCTCGACGTGGAACGCGTCCGGATCGGTGCCGTCGTCGTTCGGCAGCACGCCGACCGGAGCGATGCGGCTGTGCAGCAGGTACAGGCACGGCGGGTGGTACTCGATGTCCTGCCATCGCGTGATGCGGCCCTCGATCCCGGTCGACTTCGCGTAGAACGACGGGCACTCGGCGTCGGCCATGTGCCTCGAGACGTAGATGACCTCGTTCTCCTCGTCGACCTCGGTGGTGATCGGCGTGTTCGCCACCTCCGGCGTGCCGATGTAGCCGCCGTGCAGGTAGGTCTCGTGGGAGAGATCCATGAGGTTGTCCACGAGCAGCTCGTAGCGCGCCCGCAGCGGCTCCATGCCCGACACCGTCGTGTACGCGGGGTCGGCCAGCCACGGCGCCCGTGGGATCAGCCCGGGGTCGGCCCTGTCCCGGTCACCGATCCACACCCACACGAAGGAGTCCTGCTCCACGAGCGGGTAGCTCGCGACGCGCGCGGTGCGCGGGATGCGGGACTGGCCGGGCACGAACACGCACGAACCGGCCCGGTCGTAGGTGAACCCGTGGTAGCCGCACACGATGGTGTCGCCCTCGAGCCTGCTCTCCGAGAGCGGGTAGCGGCGGTGCACGCAGCGGTCGGCGAGCGCGACCGCGTCGCCGTTCTCCGTGCGGTAGAAGACGATCGGCTCGCCGAGGATCGTTCGCGGGAACAGTTCGCGCCCGAGCTCGCGGCTGTACGCGGCCACGTACCACTGGTTGCGGGCGAATGTCGGCGTTGTCGGCATTGACGTCGCTCCTTGCGCGGTGGTGGAAGACGCCCCGACTGTGCGGTCAAGGGCGCGCCCGCGGCCACGTCGGTTTTCACCCACTGAAAGGCTTTTGCGGTTTTCCGCGCATTCCGTTCACCGAAACGGGGGGCGGGCGGATCCGGACGTTTGTTGCGACCGTGCTGCCCCATGACACGGTCAGAGTCGACGTCGTTCCTGCCGGGGGAGCAGCAGACCCGCAAGCCGTACAAGGCGCTGTGGGCGGTACTGCTGCTCGGCTGGGTGGTCAGTTACGCGGACCGCACGCTCACCGGTCCCGTCGTGAGCTGGATGATCGCCAACGAGGTCGGCTTCATCGGGGAGTCCAGCGATCCGCGCGCACTCGGCGGTCTCGTCGGCTCGCTGTTCTTCACCGGCTACATGCTCACGCAGTACCCCGGCGGCAGGCTCGGCGACCGCTTCGGCCACCGCGAGATGATCGTGCTCTCGCTGTTGTGGGCGGGTGTGCTGACGCTCGTGTCCGGTGTCGTGGTCGGGCTCATCGCGTTCGTCGGCGCCCGCGTGCTGACCGGTCTCGGCGAGGGCGTCTTCTACTCCAACGACCGGACATTGATCCTCAACCACACCCCGCCGAAACGGCGCACGCTCGGCCTCGGTGTGGTGATCTCCGGGCTGTCGATCGGGCTCACCATCGGTATCGTCTGCACACCGCTGCTGATCGACTGGGGCTCCGCGCTCGGCATGGGCGTCGAGGCGTGGCGGATGCCGTTCGTGGTCTTCGCCGTCGTGTCGCTGGTCGTGGCCGGGCTGTGCTGGTACTTCTTCCGCGCCCGGCTCGGCGGCCCGCTCCGGCTCGGCCCGCCGATGCTGCGGCTCGTCGGCGTCTCCGCGCCGCTGCTCGTGGCCGTGCTCGGGCTGTTCATCGTCGCCGACGAGCTGCGCTGGCCCACGTGGGGCACCGCGCTCGGCTCCGGGCTGCTCGCCGCGATCGTCATCGCCGTCATCGTGGGACGCCTGCGCCGCACACCCGAGGCGTCGACCCTGCTCAGCAGGGACATCGTGATCGTCTACGTCGCCTACATCGCGATCCTGTGGAACCTGTGGTTCTTCAGCTTCTGGTCGGTGGAGATCGTCCGCGAGGCAACGGAGAGCTCGCTGCTCGCCGCGGCGCTCACGGCGGCGTTCAACGCGGGGGCAGGCATCCTCGGCTTCCCCGCGGGCGGCTGGCTCGCCGACCGCGCGCTGCGGAAGGGCTACGGCCGCAAGCCGCTGCTCATCTCGTTCAGCATCGTCTACTCGCTGCTGGTGTTCGCGTTCGCGCTGTCGATCAGCGGTGACGGACAGCCGTCGCTGCTACTGCTCGGGCTGATCCTGTTCTGCTCGGGGCTCTTCTTCAACGCGCTGCAGCCGATAGCGCAGGGCATCACGGGTGATCTGGTGCCGGAGAAGCAGCGCGGGTCGGCGTTCGGGCTGCTGAACCTGATCTCCGAGATCGGCGCCGTCGCGAGCCCCGTGGTGAGCGGCGTGCTGCGCGACGCCACGGGCAGCTGGGCCGTCGGCACCTGGGTCGCGGGCGGCATCATGCTCGCCTCGGCCGGCCTGTACGCCCTGGTCAAGGAGAAGCGGCCCCAACTGCAGTGAAGGTGGCCTTCACTGCGGCTGGATGGGTACTGCGGCTGGATGGGTCAGGAGCCGAGGAAGCGCAGCACCGCGAGCACGCGGCGGCTGAAGCCCGTGGTGTGGGCGAGGTCGAGCTTGTCGAAGATCGCGTTGACGTGCTTCTCGACAGCGCTCTGCGAGATGTGCAGCTGCTCGGCGATGCCGGCGTTGGTGTGGCCCTGCGCCATCTTCTCCAGCACCTCCCGTTCGCGGGTGGTCAGCCGGGTGAGCGGGTCGACGTGCGTGGTGCGGGCCAGCAGCCTGCGTACCACCTCGGGGTCGAACGCCGCCCCGCCCGCGGCCACGCGCTCCAGCGCGTCGAGGAACTCGCCGACCTGCGCGACGCGGTCCTTGAGCAGGTAGCCGACCTTGCCCGCGTCGTCGGTGATCAGCTCGGTGGCGTAGCGCTTCTCGACGTACTGGGAGAGCACGAGCACGCCGATCTCCGGCCAGCGCCTGCGGATCTCCAGCGCCGCGCGCAGACCTTCGTCGCTGTGGGCGGGCGGCATGCGGACGTCGGTGACGATCACGTCCGGCCGGTGCCGCTCGGTGGCCTCCAGCAGGGCGGCGCCGTCGTCGACCGCGGCCACCACCTCGTGCCCCTCCTCTGCGAGCAGGCGGACCAGCCCCTCGCGCAGCAGGGTCGAGTCCTCGGCAAGGATCACGCGCACGGCAGCTCCGCCTCGATCGTGGTCGGCCCTCCGGCCGGACTGTCCACAGTGAACACGCCATCCACGGCGGCGACCCGCCGGGCCAGCCCGGAGAGTCCGCCGCCGGAAGCCTGCGCGCCGCCCGCGCCGTCGTCGGTGATCCGCACGGTCACCATCGTCCCGTCCCCGGCGACGCTGATGCCGATCCGCGACGCGCCCGCGTGCTTGATCGCGTTGGTCACCGCCTCCGACGCCACGAAGTAGGCCACCGTCTCGGTGGCCGCGCCCGGCCGCTCCGGGAGTGCGTAGTCGAGCGTCACGGGCACGCTGGAGCGTTCGGCCAGCGATTCGAGCGCCACTTCGAGCCCGCCGGAGTCCAGCGCGATCGGGTACACGCGCCAGGTGACCTCGCGCAGGTCCTGCAGCGCCTGCTGCGACTCGTCGTGTGCCTGCCGAACCAGCTCGCTGGCGTGCTCGGGATCCTTGCTGCGCAAGGCCCTGCCGAGCACCATGCCGAGCGCGACGAGCCGCTGCTGGACGCCGTCGTGCAGGTCCCGCTCGATTCGCTTGCGCTCGTCGTTGACGGCCTCGATCACCTCAGCCCGGCTCGTGGCGAGCTGCGACACCCTGCGGCGCAACAGATCCTGCTCGCTCGGCCCGAGGAACCGGTGAGCCACCCGGCGATCCAGCGTCGCGACGCCGACGAGCCCCTGCACGGCGATGAAGACCAGCAGGAGCCCGAGCAGCACCACAGCGGGAAGGTCGTACCAGTCGTGGTCGTCGCCGATCGGATCCCCGCCGCCGATGGGCGCGCCGGAGAAGAACTGGCTGGCCATCACCAGCCCGGACACCGCGCCCCAGAGGATGAGCACGAAGACCCCCGCGCCGAGGCCGCCGACGACGCAGCGCACGGCGAGATACTCCAGCGCGCGCCTGCCGCCGTAGTCGGCGGAGTTCTCGCTACACAGGTACCGCGCGAGGCGAGCGCGTTCCATCTCGGCGAGCCGGCGGGTCCCGGCGAGCACACGACGGCGCGCCGAAGGCACGACGAGCGCGGGCAGGCTCAGCAGCACGTAGGCCGCCTCCACGAAGGCGAGCACGGCGCCGAGGGCCAGCCCGATCGTGGTCCGGCACCCTCGGCGCAGGAGTCCGTCGGCTGCTCGGGGCACAGCCCCGAGGCTAGCCGCGTGGTCACAGAGCGGTACTGAGGTTTTCCACAAGATCGCCCTGTGGTGGACGCCCCCGGAAGTCGGTGCCGGACTTCATGGCGACAGCACGCGCGTGTCCGTAGCTTCGAGGGTAGTTGCCCAAATAGAACAAATGACCCGAAAGGCCCTACATGACCGCGCAGCTGGCCCAGGACAACTCAGGCGAACTCGGAGGTATCGCCGGATGGGCCGTCGACCTGATGGACGTACTCGGGGGCCCGGGTGCCGCCATCACGGTCGGCCTCGACAACCTGTTCCCGCCGATCCCGAGCGAGCTGGTGCTGCCGCTGGCGGGGTTCAGCGCCGCCAACGGCACGTTCTCGCTGGTCGAGGCCCTGATCTGGACTACGGCGGGGTCGGTGCTCGGCGCGATCATCGTCTTCTACCTCGGGCAGCTGCTCGGCCGTGAGCGCACCCGGTGGCTCATCTGCAAGTTGCCGCTGGTGAAGCCCGAGGACTTCGACAAGGCCGAGGAGTGGTTCGCCAAGCACGGCACCAAGGCGGTGTTCCTGGGGCGGATGGTGCCGCTGGTGCGGAGTTTCATCTCGCTCCCGGCAGGCATCCAGAGGATGCAGTTCTGGACCTTCCTGTTGC
This sequence comes from Prauserella sp. PE36, assembly GCF_003311655.1. Taxonomy (NCBI): domain Bacteria; kingdom Bacillati; phylum Actinomycetota; class Actinomycetes; order Pseudonocardiales; family Pseudonocardiaceae; genus Prauserella; species Prauserella sp. PE36. The sequence goes on from NZ_QEQT01000036.1 coordinate 8,611, forward strand.
TGACCACGCTAGGCAGCCTCATCTGGAACTCGATCTTCGTGATCGCCGGTTACGCCCTCGGAGCCAACTGGCACGTGGTGGAGGAGTACGCGGGCGTGTTCCAGATCATCGTGATCGTTCTCGGCGTCGCCGCGGTGACCCTCTTCGTGGTCAAGCGCCTCCGCGACCGCTCCCGCACCCCCGCCTGAGAGGCCTGCCCGACTGCCCCCAAGGCCACCTTTGTTGCGCTCAACGCAACAAAGGTGGCCTTGGGGGCTTTTGTCACGCCGCGTGGGCGAGGGGCGTCGAGGCGGGCTCCAGCGCCATGGCCAGCACCTCACGGACGCTGCTCACCGGGTGGACGTCGAGCTGGGCGAGGATCTCCTCTGGCACGTCGTCCAGGTCCGGCTCGTTGCGCTGCGGGATGATCACCGTCCGCAGGCCGGCCCGGTGCGCGGCGAGCAGCTTCTGCTTCACGCCGCCGATCGGCAGCACGCGGCCCGTCAGCGACACCTCACCCGTCATCGCTACGTCGGCGCGCACGAGCCTGCCGGACAGCAGCGACGCCAGCGCCGTCGTCATCGTCACGCCCGCCGAGGGGCCGTCCTTCGGCACCGCGCCCGCAGGCACGTGGACGTGCACGCCGCGCTCCTTGAGGTCGCCGACCGGCAGTTCCAGCTCGGCTCCCCGCGAGCGCAGGTACGACAGCGCGATCTGCGCCGACTCCTTCATCACGTCGCCGAGCTGACCGGTCAGGGTCAGCCCCGTGCCGCCGGTCTCCGCGTCGGCCAGTGACGCCTCGACGTACAGCACGTCGCCGCCGGCACCCGTCACCGCGAGCCCAGTCGCGACACCCGGCGTCGCCGTGCGCTGCTCACCGGCCGGCAGCGACGACTCCGGCACGTGCCGCGGCCGCCCGAGGTAGCCCTCCAACTCGGGTTCGCCGACCGTCAGCGGCAGCGTGACCTCTTCCAACGCCACCTTGGTCGCCACCTTGCGCAGCACCTTCGCGATCGCGCGGTTCAGGTTCCGCACCCCCGCCTCGCGTGTGTACTCCGCCGCGATCCGGCTCAGCGCCGCGTCGGTGAACGTCACGTCGCCCTCGGCGAGACCCGCGCGCTCCAGCTCGCGGGGCAGCAGGTGATCGCGCCCGATGGTCACCTTCTCGTGCTCGGTGTAGCCGTCGAGTGTCACCAGCTCCATGCGGTCGAGCAGCGGCCCCGGAATGGTCTCCAGCGCGTTGGCCGTGGCCAGGAACACGACGTCGGAGAGGTCCAGCTCCACCTCGAGGTAGTGGTCGCGGAACGTGTGGTTCTGCTCGGGGTCGAGCACCTCCAGCAGCGCCGCCGTCGGGTCGCCGCGGTAGTCGGCGCCGACCTTGTCCACCTCGTCGAGCAGCACCACCGGGTTCATCGACCCGGCCTCCTTGATCGCGCGCACGATCCGGCCGGGCAGCGCGCCGACGTAGGTCCGCCGGTGACCCCTGATCTCGGCCTCGTCGCGGATGCCGCCCAGCGCCACGCGCACGAACTTGCGTCCCATCGCCTTGGCGATCGACTCACCCAGCGACGTCTTGCCGACGCCGGGAGGGCCCGCCAGCGCCAGCACGGCCCCGCCGTGCCGACCGCCCACAGTGGACTCCGCTGTGCCCGACGGCGCCTCGGCGGTAAGGAGTGCCTCGGCGCGCCGCTGCCGCACGGCCAGGTACTCGATGATGCGTTCCTTCACGTCGTCGAGTCCGGCGTGGTCGGCGTCGAGCACCTCGCGCGCGCCCGCGATGTCGTGCACGTCGGTGGTCCTGACCTGCCACGGGATGTCCAGCACCGTGTCGAGCCACGTGCGGATCCAGCCCCCCTCCGGGGACTGGTCGGAGGTCCGCTCCAGCTTGTCGACCTCGGCGAGCGCGGCCTTGCGGACGTGCTCGGGCAGGTCGGCCGACTCCACGCGGGCGCGGTAGTCGTCGTCCTTGACGCTGCCGTCCAGCTCACCGAGCTCCTTGCGGATCGCCTCGAGCTGGCGGCGCAGCAGGAACTCCTTCTGCTGCTTCTCCATGTCCTGCTCGACGTCCTTGCGGATGGTGTCGTTCACCTTCAGCTCGGCCAGGTACGCCCTGCCGGTCTCCAGCGCGGTCTCCAGCCGGGCGGTGATGTCGAGCGTGCGCAGCAGCTCGAGTTTCTGCTCGGTGCCCAGGTACGGCGCGTTGCCGGCGAGGTCCGCGATCGCGGACGGGTCGTCGAGCTGCTGCACCGCGTCGAGCATCTGCCACACGCCGCGCTGTTGCAGCAGTGAGATCACGACGGACTTGAACTCCGCCGCCAGCTCGCGGGTGCGCTCGTCGGCGGGCAGCTCGACGGCGGGGTCTGCGTGCACCCACCGGGCCTCGCCGGGACCGTCGGCAGGGGAGCCGACGAGTGCGCGGCGCGTGCCGCGCACCAGCGCGGCCGAGGAGCCGCCGGGGACGCGGCCGATGCGTTCGACCGTCGCGACCGTGCCGACCTCGGCGAGCTCGCCGTCGATCCTGGGCACGATCAGCACCTCGGCCTTGCCCGCGCCCGCCGACCGGATTCCTGGCAGCGACGCGACACCCGGCGCCTTCGCCTGCGCCGACTCGACCGCGTCGCGGGTGTCCCGCTCCGCGAGGTCGAAGGGCACGACCATGCCCGGCAGCACGACGTCGTCGTCGAGTGGGAGTACGGGGAGGAGCTGTGTCTGGGTCATCAATACGCTCCCGTCTTGTTGAGTACATCTCGCTCAACTTTCTGGAGCGCCTCCAGATTCCCCGCTGGTGTTCGCCGGGAGCGATCAGCGCCTCAGCCCCGCGCCGCGGGCCTGCGGTACCAGGAGGTCCACAGTGGCCGGTAGCCCTGCGCGTACCAGAACGGCGTCGAGCGCGGGCTGGCCAGCGCGTGGTGCAACAGCACGGCTTCCATGCCCGCCTCGTCGAACAGCTGGTGCACGTGCGCGGCGAGCGCCGAGCCGACACCGGTGCTGCGGGCCTCCTCCGCGACGTGCATCGAGGCCAGGTAACCGGCCCGCTCCACCGCGACGTACCCGCCGATCCAGTCGGCGGCCGGCGGCAGCTCGACGTGTACGAAACCGAGCGGCTTGCCGTAGAGTTCCGCGATCCACAGTGACGGCACGACCGCGCCCGCGTCGGCGAGCATCGCGCTGGTGGCTGCGGTGATCGCGCGTTCCTCACCGTCGCGCCGCGTCACGAGGCCGAACTGCGCGTCGTATTGCCGGAGCTCCAACTGCAACCGCACCAGTGTGGCCAGTTCGGACGGTTCCGCGTGCCGGATGCGCACACCGGGCACCGCGGGCGGGCCGCTCGCGTGCCGGTCGGCGGGCCGCACGGCGAGCACCCGCGTGGGGGCGAACCCCCGGCGCAGCAGCTCACCGGTCCCGACCGTGTCCCTGCTCGGCCGTGTCACCACGGCGGCGCTGTCCCAGTCGGTGGACCCCGTCTCCTCCAGCAGCAGGTCCCACTCCGTGAGCAGCGAACCGAAGGCCGCACCAGGATCGGTTCCCCCGAGCCGGACATCGAGGCGGTACTCGGTGAGGGGTCGCCACAGCGCCTCCGGCGTTCCCGGCTCGACGCGCGACCGGGTCGCGAGCGCGATCCCGTCGCGAGTGGTCAGCCGGGTCCCGCTTTCGGCGTCCCATGGCAAGGGCTTCGGCAACAGTGCGTCCGCCGCGGCCAGCCGCTTGGCGTGCTCGGCGGCGATGGCATCGATCTCCATGGCCTTATCCAAGCGGACATGGTATGAGGTATGTCACTCAGGGATCGACTACGGGCGGCGACCATGAGGACGGTGAGATCACCCTCACTGAGGCTGACATGTCACTTCGTTGGTGGCGCGTTAACCCTGAGGTGATCTCATGGCGTTCGAATCGAGGCCTTGATACGCCCTCCGGGGTACAGTGATGCCTCGTTCGCGAGCTGGCCCCCGCGGGCACAGCGGGACGGAAGGGAGGTTGCATGCCGGACGCGCACGACGAGTCTGTCGGATCCAGTGCGGCTGCAGCCGAGGCACCTGCCTCTCGTCCGAGCGGTCCCGCGTCCGCCGAGGCCAGGACCGATGAGCGGAGATTCCGTTACTACACAGTAGCCGTGTTGCCGCTGAGCTTGCTCGCGGCGGCCGCGGTGTCGCTCTGGGAGCCGTTCGAGGGTTCGGTCCACCTGTGGTGGATCGGACCACTGCTCGCACTCGCGTTCCTCGGGGCGGAACAGCTCGGGGTCAACGTCGACGTCCGCAGCGGGATCTCCTGGACCATCTCCTTCACCGAGATCCCACTCGTCATCGGTTTCTTCGTGGCGCCCTTCGAAGTTGTGCTCGCCGCACACGTCGTCGCCGGCGTCACCACCCTGCTCGCGAGAAAGGTCACCGGGCGCGTCCTCTACAACGCGGGCGCGTTCATCTTCGAGGTCACCAGCGCGTTCGCCGTGGCCGGTCTGGTCAAGCAGGCCCTCGGCAGCGGCCAGGGCGAGATGCCGTGGCTCGCGGCACTCGCCGGCACCCTCACCGCGCCGCTCGCCAGCACGCTGCTCGCGATGGCCGCCGTGCGCGTGCTGCGCCGCCGCATGCGGGTCGGCACCGCGCTGCGGCTCGCGGGCCGCATCCTCGTGGTCGGCTTCGTCAACGCGTCGGTGGGCCTCACCGGCTATCTCGTCATCTCCAAGACTCCCGAGGCGTGGCCGATCGTGCTCGCCGTGAGCCTCGGCCTCGCCGCGCTGTACTGGGCCTACTCCGACCTGCTGCGAGAGCAGCGCGACATGGAGGCCCTCTCCGACGTGAGCCTCATGGTCGCCCGCTCCGGTCAGCAGGCGGCCGCGCGCCCCGCCAGCCTCGGCGACGAGCTCGGCCAAGAAGTCGACTTCGGCGAGTGGTCCACGATCGCCGAGCGGATCAAGGACCAGCTCGCCGCGGCCAGGGTCGTGCTGCGGTTGCGGCTGGAGCCCGACGAGCCGATGCGCTCCGTCGTCGCGGGTGACGAGCTCCCGGTGAGCTTCGTCCGCCCCGACGACCCGCTGCTGCGCCTGCCCGGCGCCCACGTGCGGCACTTCCGGGTCACCGAGGCCAACCCCGAGGTCCGTGCCGCACTGCTCGACCGCGGCGCGCAGGAGTCGCTCGTGGTGCCGTTGCGCAGCGCCAACCAGCTGCTCGGCGTGGTCGAGGCGCACGATCGCCTCTCCCGCTGGCGCGGCTTCGGCAAGTACGACGTGCAGCTGCTCGGCACCATGGCAAGCCACCTGGCGACGGCGCTGGACAACCGCAGGCTGCTAGCGACCCTGCGGCACGACGCCTACCACGACCCGCTCACCGGCCTGCTCAACCGGCCCGGCTTCCGGCAGGTGGCCCGCGAACCGCTGCGCGAGCGCGTGCAGTCCGTCGTGCTGCGGGTGGACCTCGACGTGTTCTCCCAGGTCAGCGACGCCCTCGGCTACGCGTGGGCCGACCGGATGGTGATGGCGGCGGGCCGGCGCATCCGCGACGTGCTCGGCCCCGAGGTCTCGCTGGCGCGGCTCGAGGGCGCGTCCTTCGCGGCCCTGCTCGTCGGCTGCCTCCCCGACGACGCGCACCGCATCGCCGAGCGGCTGCGGGCCCAGCTGTCCGCCCCGTACCCCGTCGACCGGCTAACTGTGGAGGCCAACGCCATGGTCGGCTACGCCTCCACGAGCTCAGAGGAGAACGGACACCTCGTCGACGTCGACACGCTCCTGCAGCGTGCCGACATGGCCGTGCGGGCCACCCGCGGCGGCGAGGAGGTGCGTGGCTACGTGCCGAGCATGGGTCAGATCTTCCTGCGCCGGTTCCAGATGGTCACCCAGTTCCGGCAGGCACTGGAGGAGGGCCAGGTCACCGTCCACTACCAGCCGAAGGTCTCCCTGCCCGGCAAGCACGTGCTGGGCGTCGAGGCACTCGTGCGCTGGCAGCACCCCGAGTTCGGCCGGGTCGACCCGGACGAGTTCGTGCCCGCGGTCGAGGCCGCGGGGCTGGTGGGCGCGCTGACGTCGTTCGTGCTCGACAAGGCGCTCGACCGCGTGCGCCGCTGGCTCGACGAGGGCCTGCGCATCTCGGTCGCCGTGAACCTCTCGGTGCGCAACCTCGCCGACGAGGAGTTCCCGGTCAAGGTGGCGGCCGCACTCGACCGCTTCGGAGTACCCGCGGAGCTGCTGACGTTCGAGCTGACGGAGTCGGGCGTGATGGCCGACCCGCAGCGAGCGTTGCCGATCCTGCGGGAGCTGCACAGCCTCGGCATCGTGCTCGCCGTCGACGACTTCGGCACCGGCTACTCGTCGCTGGCCTATCTGCGCCAGCTGCCGGTCGACCAGGTCAAGATCGACAAGAGCTTCGTCCTCGGCATGGGCACCGACCTCGGCGACCTCGCCGTCGTGCGCTCGATCGTCGAGCTCGGCCACTCGCTGGGCCTGACCGTGGTGGCGGAGGGCGTCGAGGAGGACGTCGCGCGCGACCAGCTGGAGGCCATGGGCTGCGACGTGGCGCAGGGCTACCTGATCTCGCGGCCGCTGTCGGAGGAGCGGTTGGAGGCCTGGCTGCAGGCCCGCACGGCGCGCTCGCTCGGGCACCACTCCGAGATCGTCCTGACCCTGCTGACCTGATGATTTCCCGTTGCGGACCCCCGGTTTCCCGGCCGATCGGGGCCTCAGGTACTCTTTTCGAGGCTCGTTGAGCACGCCCCTTTAGCTCAGTCGGCAGAGCGTCTCCATGGTAAGGAGAAGGTCTACGGTTCGATTCCGTAAAGGGGCTCGGAGATCTGGGCCGCGATGCGTAAGCTGGTGTATCGCGGCCAAGATCGTGTGAGGCGGTGTAGCTCAGTCGGTAGAGCAAGCGGCTCATAATCGCTGTGTCGCCGGTTCAAGTCCGGCCACCGCTACGCCAGTGGGCGGGCTGTGTTTGCGGAGAGCGCAAACCGGTCTGGCTCCGCCATTACCTTGGGGGGTGCGACCCCCCAAACCCCCGCCCGGAGGGGCTCCGCCCCCCGGACCCCCCGGAATGGTGGGTACGAGTAGCTAGTAGAGGAGCCGAAGTGGCTGCCACCGACGTGCGACCGAAGATCACGCTGGCGTGCGAGGAGTGCAAGCACCGCAACTACATCACCAGGAAGAACCGGCGTAACGATCCGGATCGCCTGGAGATGAAGAAGTTCTGCCCGAACTGCGGCACGCACCGCAACCACAAGGAGACCCGCTGAGCTCCTGATCAACAAGGCCGCCCCCGATCTGGGGGCGGCCTTGTTGTGTGTCCAGCTGGTTGGAAAGAAGCCAACGAAAGACGCTAGCGGTTCACGGGTGACCGGACTCACTCTACCGGGTGACAACCCTGCGAAAGTGAGAACCGGTATGAACACCAGGTCCAGAACCGCGATCACCCTGGCAGCCAGCGCCTTCACGCTGGGTCTCCTGGCCCCCTCGGTGGCGTCCGCGGCGAGTGTCGGGGGCTACTCGAGCGACGTGGCCGGTGCGGCCATCGCCAGCATCACCTCCGAACGGGGCATCACCGATGCCGCCGCCGAGCGGCTACTCCAGGCGCAGCAGGCCGGCGCCGAGACCATCAGCGAGATCACCTCCGCGCTCGGCGCACAGCAGGCCGGGAGCTACCTGGACGCGGAAGGCCGCCCGGTCGTCAACGTCACGAGCGACGTCGCCGCCGCGAAGGTGGAGCAGGTGGGCGCGGTCGCCAAGGTCGTCACCCGCTCGGCCGCCGAGCTCGCCGAGGCGCGCGGCACCCTCGATGCCCTGCCCACCGTCGCGCACACCTCCCTGGGGCTCGACCCGACCGCCAACCAGCTCGTGCTGACCGTCGCCGACGCGGCGGACGACAGCGCGGCCGCCGAGCTCGTCTCGGCCGCCGAGGGCCTCGGCGGTGCCGTGCGCGTCGAGCACGTCGCGGGCGGCATGCACAAGGCCATCTACAACGGCGAGGCCATCACCGGGGGCGGCAGCCGCTGCTCGGCCGGCTTCAACACCAACCGCGACGGCCAGAACTACATCGTCGACGCCGGCCACTGCACGGGCGCCGTCGCCGAGTGGAACGTCGGCCCTTCGGTGGACGCAAGCTTCCCCGAGAACGACTACGGCCTGATCGAGAACACCACCGGCAGCGCCCCCGGCGAGGTCACCCTGTGGGACGGCTCCACGCAGCCCATCACCTCGGCCGCCGACGCCACCGTCGGCCAGGAGATCTGCAAGAGCGGCTCCACGACCAACCTGACCTGCGGCACCGTGCAGGCAGTGGACGTGACCGTGAACTACGCCGAGGGCTCGGTCCACCAGCTGGTGCAGACCTCGGCCGCGGTGAACTCGGGTGACTCCGGCGGCTGCATGTTCGCGGGCAGCGTCGGGCTCGGCATCACCTCGGGCATGGGCGGCGGAAGCTCGTTCTTCCAGCCCGTCGTCGAGGCCCTGAACGCCTACGGCGTGGCGCTGAACTAGTGCCCTCCGCCGGAAGTCTGTTGCCTGAGTCGGTGGATCCAGGTTTCCGCTGGCAAGGCGCCGGTTCGTCCTCGTACTGGGCCGTACTTGGGCGGACCGGCACCGCAGCCGGAGGGAAGCTGGGCCGCCGAATTATGTGGCGAACTTCCGGCGGGGGCACTAGCGACAGCGGACGCGGACACCGGGGGCCGTGAGGGCGGGCCAGGGCCCGCACGGCCCCCGGTAACCTGCACGGGTGCCCCTGGATCCCTCTTTCATCGGCCGGACGTACCCGCCAACCAGCACCTACGAGGTCAGCCGGGCGAAGATCGCCGAGTTCGCCGACGCGATCGGTGACGACAGCCCCCTGTACCGCGACCCGGCCGCGGCCGAGGCGGCGGGCTATCCCGACGTCATCGCGCCGCCCACGTTCCTGACGATCATCAACCTCGCCTCGATCAACGCGATCGTCGCCGACCCCGAGCTCGGCCTCGACTACTCGCGCATGGTCCACGGCGACCAGCGGTTCATCCACCACCGCCCGGTGCGAGCGGGCGACGAGCTGCGGCTGACCACGCACATCGACGACATCTTCGTCCGCGCGGGCAACGACTTCCTGAGCGTCCACGCCGACATCGAGACTGTCGAAGGTGAGCCGGTCTGCACCACGCACGCCCAGCTCGTGGTAAGGGGGGAATGAGCATGAACGTCGGAGCCGAGCTGCCCGGCCTTTCCGTGCACGTCACCAGGGACCAGCTGGTGCGCTACGCGGGCGCGTCGCTGGACTTCAACCCGATCCACTGGAACGAGCGCTTCGCCAAGGAGGTCGGCCTACCGGATGTGATCGCGCACGGGATGCTGACGATGGCGCTCGGCGCCCGCATGGTCACCGACTGGGTGGGCGACCCCGGCCGCGTCGTCGAGTACGGCGTGCGGTTCACCAGGCCCGTCGTGGTGCCCGACGACGCCGAGGGTGCGCTCGTGGAGTTCACCGGCAAGGTCGGCGAGGTCCGCGAGGACGGCACCGCCCGCGTCGACATCACGGCGAAGTTCGACGGCAAGACCGTGTTGGGCAAGGCGCAGGCCGTGGTGCGCGTCAGCGGATGACGCCGAGCACGGCGTCGGCGAGCGCCCGTTCGCCGCGCGCCGTCGGGTGCAGCGGGTGTGCGCCGGTCACCGACTCAAGGCCCTCCACCCAGCGGGACTCCGGCGGCGCGCACACGCCGTGGCCCCTGGTGGGCGTCACCGTGTCGGCGTACTCGGCGCCGTGCTTCGCCGCCTGTTCGGCGAGCATCGCGTTGAGGGCCTCCAGGCCCCGCCGCAGCGAAGGGAGCCGGTCGACGGACTCGGGGTACTCGAGGGCGCACTCGCCGGCGTCGGTGGGCAGGATCGTCGGGTAGCCCACCACGATCACCCTGGCCGACGGTGCCCGCCTGGCGATCTCGGCCAGCGCCGAGCCGACGCGTATGCCGACCTCCGCGAGCACCGAGGCCAGCCATTCCGGCACCCCGGCGGCGTTCAGGTCCAGGCACGAGGAGCCGCGCGCGCACTCGGCCGCGCGCTCGATGAGGTTCACGTCGTTGCCGCCGATACCCAGCGTCACCAGGCTTGTACCTGGTCTCAGCGCGTCGAGCTGCGGCGGGTTGGTGCCCTGCGGGGTCGGCTGCGGGGCGGTCAGGTGCTCGGTGCGCGCACCGCCGCAACTGACGTCGGAGAGCTTCTCCACGCCCAGCGCGGCGGCGATCAGGCGCGGGTAGTTGTTGTCCGAGCGCCCGCACCCGCTCGGCACACCCGTGGGCGTGCCGGTGCCCGGACCGGAGACGTAGGAGTCGCCGAGCGCGACGTAGTGCCCGGCGTGCGGCGCGGTCTCGTCGACGGCGTCCGGACCCGGTGCGCATGCGCTGACGACCACGGCGAGCAGCGCGGTCGCCAGCGCCCTGCGCACGGTGTGCCTACTTCGCCTCGGAGAGCAGCGAGCCGACGCGGTTGACGCCCTCGACGAGGTCGGCCTCGGCGAGCGCGTACGAGAACCGGAAGTAGCCGGGGGTGCCGAACGCCTCGCCGGGCACCACGGCGACCTCGACCTCGCGCAGGATCAGGTCGGCGAGCTCGACCGTGTTCTCCGGGCGCTGGCCGCGGATCTCCTTGCCCAGCAGCGCCTTCACCGACGGGTAGGCGTAGAACGCGCCCTCCGGCGTCGGGCATTCCACCCCGGGGATGTCCGAGAGCAGCGAGACGATCCGCTTGCGGCGCACGTCGAACGCCTTGCGCATCTCGTACACGGCGTCCAGCGGCCCGGACACGGCGGCGAGCGCGGCGCGCTGCGAGACGTTGGCGACGTTGCCGCACAGGTGCGACTGGAAGCTCGACGCCGCCTTGATCACGTCCTGCGGGCCGATGATCCAGCCGACCCGCCAGCCGGTCATCGAGTAGGTCTTGGCGACGCCGTTGAGGATCAGCGTCTGGTCGGCCAGCTCGGGCACCACGGCCGGCATCGACGCGGCGGTGACCCCGTCGTAGACCAGGTGCTCGTAGATCTCGTCGGTGACCACCCAGATGCCGTGCTCGAGGGCCCAGCGGCCGATCGCCTCGACCTGCTCACGCGGGTAGACCGCGCCGGTCGGGTTGGACGGCGAGTTGAACAGCAGCACCTTCGTCTTGTCGGTGCGGGCCGCCTCGAGCTGTTCGACGGTCACGAGGTAGCCGGTGGACTCGTCGGCGGTCACCTGCACCGGCACGCCACCCGCGAGGGTGATCGACTCCGGATAGGTGGTCCAGTACGGGGCGAGCAGCAGCACCTCGTCGCCCGGGTCGAGCAACGTGGCGAACGCGGAATAAACAGCCTGCTTGCCGCCGTTGGTCACGAGGATCTGCGAGGCGTCGCACTCGAACGCGGAGTCGCGCAGCGTCTTGGCGGCGAGCGCCTCGCGCAGCTCGGGCAGCCCGCCCGCGGCGGTGTAGCCGTGGTTGGCGCGCTCGTGCACCGCGGCAGCTGCGGCCTCGACGATGTAGTCGGGGGTGGGGAAGTCGGGCTGGCCGGCGCCGAAGCCGATCACCGGGCGACCCTCCGCCTTGAGTGCCTTCGCCTTCGCGTCGACGGCGAGCGTCGCGGACGGCGTGATGCCCGCGATCCTTGCGGATACGCGGGAACGAGGGCTGGTGACAGTGCTTGCAGGTGTGGCCATGCCGACATTTTTTCACGCGCGTCGCGGCCGGTGGACAGCCGCCCCGGAGCCCACAACCGGGCGCGGTTGCGAGGGGCTTCCGGGCTTGCCGTAGACTTCCGAACTTGGAACGCCCGACACTCGGCCCTGCGAGCGCAGCGGGGTGGGTTGAGTGCGTCCGCGCGAGCGGTATCGCCGCTCGAAGGGGTGTAGCTCAAATGGCAGAGCAGCGGTCTCCAAAACCGCAGGTTGCAGGTTCAAGTCCTGTCACCCCTGCGTTGACGTGTCAGGTGGAGCGGAGGAGTAGCTCGTGAGCGAGGACGGGGAGAAGGACAAGGACCGGGCGTCGAAGCGCTCGTCCCGTCCGGTCACCGCCGCGGCTCGGCGTGAGCGCCGCGCCTCCGCGCGCCCTGCCGGCACGGGCTCCGAGGCCGAGAGCGCCGAGGCGAAGAAGCGTCCCGCTCCGAAGGGGAAGACTTCGGACAAGCCCGTCAAGCCAGCCGGCAAGGACCGGCCGACGCCGAGGCGTGACCGCAAGGACGGCAAGCGGGGCTCACTGGTCTCGCGGCTCGTGCGGTTCATCCGTGAGGTCTGGGCGGAGCTGCGCAAGGTTATCTGGCCGACGCGCAAGCAGATGGTCACCTACACCAGTGTGGTGTTGGTGTTCGTGGCGTTCATGATTGCGCTGGTGTACGGACTCGACTTCGTCTTCCTCAAGGGCGTGGATTTCGTATTCGGCAACTGAGCGGCCTACCAGGCCTGGCGAGTGGCCCCGGGGTCGCACGCGACACCCGCGACCACCACACGCGATCAACTGAGAGGACGGAAAGTGACCTCCGAGAACGGCTCAGGAGCCGGTCAGGACCTGACCGGCCTTTCCGACGAGCAGGTGCTCGCGGCCACCGGTGAGGCGGACTCGGACCCCACCGAGGCCGACGCGACGCCGGTCGAGGCCGCCGAGAACACGGAGGCCGACGCCGCCGATGCCGCCGCGGACAGCACCGACGACACCGACGACACCGACGACGCGGCCGACTCCGCCGTCGCGGAGCAGACCGAAGCCGCCGACGCGCCCGAAGAGGACGAGGACCCGGTCGAGAAGCTCCGCGCCGAGCTCCGGTCGCTGCCCGGCGAGTGGTACGTGGTGCACTCCTACGCCGGCTACGAGAACAAGGTCAAGAACAACCTCGAGACCCGGCGACAGACGCTCGACGTCGAGGACTTCATCTTCCAGATCGAGGTGCCGACCGAAGAGGTCACCGAGATCAAGAACGGCCAGCGCAAGCAGGTCCAGCGGAAGGTGCTGCCCGGCTACATCCTGGTCCGGATGGAGCTCAACGACGCCTCGTGGAGTGCGGTGCGCAACACCCCCGGCGTCACGGGCTTCGTGGGCGCCACGTCGCGCCCGTCGCCGCTTACGCTGGACGACGTGCTGAAGTTCCTCGCGCCGCAGGCCGAGAAGGCCGCCCCCGCGAAGGCGGGCAAGGGCGAGGCCGCCGCGGCCGAGGCCCCTTCGGCCGCCCGTTCGGTCGAGGTCGACTTCGAGGTCGGCGAGTCGGTCACCGTCATGGACGGCCCGTTCGCGACGCTGCCCGCGACGATCAGCGAGGTCAACGCGGACGCCCAGAAGCTGAAGGTCCTGGTTTCGATCTTCGGCCGGGAGACGCCGGTCGAGCTGTCGTTCAACCAGGTCTCCAAGATCTGACGGTCGCCTACCTGGCGGCCGGAAGGTCCCCGCGCCACGGCAGGTGCGTGGGGAGAGAAACGCTGAACAGGAAACAGGAATGCCACCCAAGAAGAAGAAGCTTGCAGCGATCATCAAGCTGCAGATCCAGGCGGGTGCCGCGAACCCGGCTCCGCCCGTTGGTCCCGCGCTGGGCCAGCACGGCGTCAACATCATGGAGTTCTGCAAGGCCTACAACGCGGCCACCGAGTCGCAGCGCGGCAACGTCGTGCCGGTCGAGATCTCCGTGTACGAGGACCGCTCGTTCGACTTCAAGCTCAAGACCCCGCCGGCCGCGAAGCTGCTGCTGAAGGCCGCCGGGATCGAGAAGGGCAGCGGCGAGCCGCACAAGACCAAGGTCGGCAAGGTGACCATGGCCCAGGTGCGCGAGATCGCCGAGACGAAGAAGAGCGACCTCAACGCCCACGACACCGACCAGGCCGCCAAGATCATCGCCGGCACCGCCCGGTCGATGGGCCTCACGGTCGTCGACTGAGCCACAGCGCTCCCGTGTGGAAGGGCCAGGCGCTGGCCCGTACCACGACTGATCCACTCACAGATTCGAAGGACAGAGCATGACCAAGCGCAGCAAGGCCTACCGTCAGGCCTCCGAGCTGATCGACAAGAGCAGGCTGTACGCGCCGCTCGAGGCCGCTCGGCTCGCCAAGGAGACCTCCAAGGTCAAGATGGACGCCACCGTCGAGGTCGCCATGCGACTCGGCGTCGACCCCCGCAAGGCCGACCAGATGGTCCGCGGCACCGTGAACCTGCCGCACGGAACGGGTAAGACCGTCCGCGTCATCGTTTTCGCCATCGGCGACAAGGCCGCTGAGGCCGAGGCCGCCGGTGCTGACGCGGTCGGCTCCGACGACTTGATCGAGCGCATCCAGGGTGGCTGGCTCGACTTCGATGCCGCGATCGCGACACCGGACCAGATGGCGAAGGTCGGCCGGGTGGCCCGCATCCTCGGCCCGCGTGGCCTGATGCCGAACCCCAAGACCGGCACCGTGACCCCTGCGGTCGGCAAGGCCGTCGCCGACATCAAGGGCGGCAAGGTCAGCTTCCGCGTCGACAAGCAGGCCAACCTGCACATGGTGATCGGCAAGGCCTCGTTCGACGCCGACAAGCTGGTGGAGAACTACGCCGCCGCGCTCGACGAGGTGCTGCGGTCGAAGCCCTCCGCCGCGAAGGGCCGCTACCTCAAGAAGGTCACGTTCAGCACCACGATGGGCCCGGGCATCCCGGTCGACCCGGCGCGCACGCGTGACCTCCTCGCCGAGGACGCGAACGCGTAGGGCTCCAGGAGCGACGAAGGGGGCGGTCACCCGGAACGAACGGGTGACCGCCCCTTTCGCTGTGTGCTAGTTGCTGGGGCTGGGGCAGTTCACGGGGCCGCGTTCGTGGCCGGTGATGAGCCACTGGTTCGCGTAGTCCTGTTTGGTCACGACGAACGTCCCGAGCGCGGGGCCGCCCTCGATGTCGAACACGCACGAGTCGATCCGGATGCTCGCGATGCCCGGGTCGTAGGGCTGCGGGTAGACCGACTCGGCGTAGTCGTTGACGTGGGTGACCTTCTTGTTGAGCGCCAGCACGGCCTGCCTGCAGTCGCGGTAGCCGAGGTGGTCGGCGAACTGCTGCTGCGTCTCCTGGGAGAAGCGGCCGCACGCCTCGGCGACGAGCGGTTCGTTGGTGTTCGGGTCGACCTGCGCGATGGCGTCGTAGACCTGGCGCACGGCCTCGTACGGCTCGTCGGAGAGCAGCTCGTTGGTGTGGTACTTCCCACCGCCCATCTGGGCAGCCGACTTGGTGCTGTCCCCCTCGTCGGAGCCGAAGAAGTAGTTGTAGGCCCAGGTCAGGGCCAGCGCGAGGAGCAGGAAGAAGATCAGCCAGCCGAGGATCTTCTTGCCGAGCCACCGCAGCCAGCCGGGCACCCTGCGGCGCGGGGGAGCGGGCGGCTGGTGGATGAGCTGCTGGGTCGCCGCGGGCGCGGGGTGGTACTGCGGCTGCTGGCCGGGTACGACCTCGGCTCCGCCCTGTCGCTGCGCCTCCTGGAACCTCAGGAAGTCCTGGAACTGCTGGAACTGCTGGAACTGGCGCAGCTGCTCCTGGTCGAGATCGGGAGGCGGCGACTGGGCGGGTTGCGCCTGCCGGGCGGGTTGGATGTCCGATCCGGGCGCGTGCTCGGACGCCGGTCCCTGCTCGGGCCCGGGCTGTCCGTCAGGTCGCTGCTCAACCACGTGACCCATGATGCCCGCTCGCGCACGGTATGTGGCTCCAGGTCGCCCGGCCGGCCGCAGTGAAGGCCACCTTCACAGCGTTCAACGCAGTGAAGGTGGCCTTCACTGCGGCTGGCGGGAGGGGCGGCGGTGAGGGGGCTCCGCGGGTCACGTATGCTGGTCAGCGGTTCTACCGAAGACCGCTGGTCTTCTCCGGGCACCGCGCCCGGGGAACGAAGGTCCGCAGTACGGCGGGCGGCCCGCGCAGGAGGACGAGGATCGCCACACTGACTCAGTGTGTATCGACGCCCCGCGCCTGCTGCGCCGGGGCGTTTGTCGTGTTGGGGGTCCGGGCGCAGCCAGTGGTCACCAGCCAAGAGAGGAGGCGACCATGGCGAAGCCCGACAAGGTGGCGGCCGTCGCCGAGATCGCGGACAAGTTCCGCAACAGCTCGGCAACCGTTGTCACCGAGTACACCGGCCTCTCCGTGTCCCAGCTCAGTGAGCTGCGCCGCGCTCTCGGCGACACCGCCAAGTACCGGGTCGCGAAGAACACCCTCGTCAAGCGTGCCGCTGAGGACGCTGGCATCGAGGGCCTCAACGATCTCTTCGTGGGTCCGACCGCGATCGCCTTCATCGAGGGCGAGCCGGTCGAGGCCGCGAAGGCGCTGAAGAACTTCGCGAAGGACCACAGCGCCCTCGTCATCAAGGGCGGCTACATGGATGGCCGCCCGCTCACGGTTTCCGAGATCGAGCGGATCGCCGACCTCGAGAGCCGTGAGGTGCTCCTCGCCAAGGCGGCGGGCGCGTTCAAGGCGAAGCTGTCCCAGGCCGCCGCGCTGTTCCAGGCGCCGGCGTCCCAGGTCGCCCGCCTGGCCGCCGCGCTCGAGGAGAAGCGCAAGTCCGAGTCCGGCGACGGCGCTGCCGACACTGCCGAGAGCTGACCGAAACACCACCCCCGACCAGCGAGTCGTAACAAGGAAGGAACGCCATCATGGCGAAGCTGAGCACCGAGGAACTGCTCGACGCTTTCAAGGAGCTGACGCTCCTGGAGCTCTCGGAGTTCGTGAAGCAGTTCGAGGAGACCTTCGACGTCACCGCGGCCGCCCCGGCCGCCGTCGTGGCCGCCGCCCCGGGTGCCGCGGGCGCTGCCGCCCCGGCCGAGGAGGAGAAGGACGAGTTCGACGTCATCCTCGAGGGCGCCGGCGACAAGAAGATCCAGGTCATCAAGGTCGTCCGCGAGGTCGTCTCGGGCCTTGGCCTGAAGGAGGCCAAGGAGCTCGTCGAGGGCGCCCCGAAGCCGATCCTCGAGAAGGTCGACAAGGACGCCGCCGACGCCGCCAAGGAGAAGCTCGAGGCCGCCGGCGCCAAGGTCTCCGTCAAGTGACCTGGTAGACCTGGCTGCACAGAGCACCGCGAAGGGCGGGTATCCGATCACGGGATGCCCGCCCTTTTCGTGCATCCGGTACCTCGGTGCGTTACCTTGCTCCCACCTTTGACGGTCGCGGCCGCGTTCCGCTGATCAGAACTGGTGAGTAACCTGTGCGCGCCCGGCTCGTTGCATGTGGGTGACGCAAGCTTCGGGGCGTGCTGCCGCGAATGGGCTCCGGGAGGTGCGATGGGTGTCGAGGTGGTCATCGAGGGCTTGACGAAGTCCTTCGGCAAGCAGACCATCTGGCGTGACGTGACGCTGACACTGCCGCCGGGCGAGGTGTCGGTGATGCTGGGCCCCTCCGGCACCGGTAAGTCGGTCTTCCTCAAGTCCATGATCGGCCTGCTCAAACCGGACCGCGGCAAGTGCGTGATCAACGGCGTCGACGTGGTCACGTGTTCCGAGCGCAAGCTCTACGACGTGCGCAAGCTGTTCGGTGTGCTGTTCCAGGACGGCGCGCTGTTCGGGTCGATGAACCTCTACGACAACGTGGCGTTCCCCCTGCGGGAGCACACGAAGAAGTCGGAGACCGAGATCCGGCGGATCGTGCTGGAGAAGCTGGAGATGACCGGTCTCTCCGGCGCGGAGAAAAAGCTTCCCGGCGAGATCTCCGGTGGTATGCGCAAGCGGGCAGGTCTGTCGCGCGCGCTCGTGCTGGACCCCGAGATCATCCTCGTCGACGAGCCGGACTCCGGTCTGGACCCGGTCCGCACCACCTACATCAGCCAGCTGTTCCTCGACGTGAACGCGCAGATCGACGCGACGTTCCTGATCGTCACGCACAACATCAACCTCGCCCGAACCGTGCCGGACAACCTGGGCATGCTCTTCCGCAAGGAGCTGGTGATGTTCGGGCCGCGCGAGGTGCTGCTGACCAGCGATGAGCCGGTCGTCAAGCAGTTCCTCAACGGTCGGATGGACGGCCCGATCGGCATGAGCGAGGAGAAGGACTCCGCCACGATGGCCGCTGAGAAGGCCATGTTCGAGGCCGGCCACCACGCGGGCGGCGTCGAGGACGTGACCGGGATCCCCGAGCAGATGCAGCCGACCCCCGGGGTGCCGGAGCGGGGAGGCGCGCGCCGCCGCAAGGACCGCGTGATGCGGATCCTGCACACGCTGCCGCCGGCCGCGCAGGAGGGGATCATCGAGTCGCTGAGCCCCGAGGAGCAGCGGCACTACGGCGTCCAGCCCCACCACGGCATCACCTCGCAGCGGGGCCAGTTGCCCACCGAGGACGTCGCCGCCCTGCCCGGATCCGGCTGGCGGGAGCCGAGACCGGTGACCGACACCGACCGCCTTCCACCTCCCTACCCGCAGCAGGGACGTCCATGAGCGGTGGCGAGCGCAGCGAGGAATCGCTCCAGATGACACAGCGCGGTCGTGCCTCATGGACGGTCTCGGCCCGCGAGGAACGAGCACGGCGAGGATGTTCATGAGCTCTCGGGCCTCCACGGCCAGGGTTCCCGGCATGGGGATGCTGCGGGAAACCGGGAAGCTCTTCGCGCTCGGGCTCGACGTCCTACGTGGCATCTTCCAGCGGCCGTTCCAGTTGCGGGAGTTCATCCAGCAGTCCTGGTTCATCGCCAGCGTCACGATCCTGCCGACGGCGTTGGTCGCTATCCCGTTCGGCGCTGTCATCTCCCTGCAGTTCGGCTCGCTGGCCCGGCAGCTCGGCGCGCAGTCCTACACGGGTGCGGGCAGCGTGCTCGCCACGGTGCAGCAGGCGAGCCCGCTGGTCACCGCGTTGCTCGTGGCGGGCGCGGGCGGCTCGGCGATCTGCGCCGACATCGGCGCGCGCACGATCCGCGAGGAGATCGACGCGATGGAGGTGCTCGGCGTCTCGGCCGTGCAGCGGCTCATCGTGCCGAGAGTGCTCGCGTGCATGCTCGTCGCGGTGCTGCTCAACGGCATGGTCAGCGTCATCGGTGTGCTCGGCGGCTACTTCTTCAATGTCGTGCTCCAGGACGGCACGCCGGGGGCCTACCTGGCGAGCTTCTCCGCGCTGGCGCAGCTGCCCGACCTGTGGGTCGGTGAGCTGAAGGCCCTGATATTCGGCTTCATCGCCGCGGTCGTGGCCGCCTACCGGGGGCTGAATCCGCCACCGGGACCGAAGGGCGTCGGCGACGCGGTCAACCAGTCCGTCGTCATCACGTTCCTGTTGTTGTTCGTGGTCAACTTCGTGATCACGCTGATCTACCTGCAGGTCGTTCCTGCGAAGTTGGACTAGACGATGGCCACGTTCTCCCAGAACGCGAAGAAGCTCGCGAACCGTCCACTCGAGACGCTCGACGTCCTCGGCGACCAGATGTCGTTCTACCTGCGCGCGCTCGCGTGGGCACCGCGAACGATCCGGCGCTACACCAAGGAGGTCCTGCGCCTGCTCGCCGAGGTCAGTTTCGGCTCGGGATCGCTGGCCGTCATCGGCGGCACAGTCGGCGTCATGGTCGGCCTCACGCTGTTCACCGGTGTGCTCGTGGGTCTGCAGGGATTCTCGGCGCTCAACTCCATCGGCACCTCGGCGTTCACCGGCTTCCTCACGTCGTTCTTCAACACCCGTGAGATCGCGCCGCTGGTGGCCGGGCTCGCGCTGTCGGCGACCGTCGGCGCCGGGTTCACCGCTCAGCTCGGCGCGATGCGGATCTCCGAGGAGATCGACGCGCTCGACGTGATGGGCGTGCCGAGCCTGCCGTACCTGGTGACCACGCGGATCATCGCCGGGTTCGTCGCGGTGATCCCGCTGTACGTGATCGGCCTGCTCAGCTCCTACCTCGCCTCGCGGCTGGTGGTCATCTACATCTACGACCAGTCGGCGGGGACCTACGACCACTACTTCGACATGTTCCTGCCACCGCAGGACGTCTTCTACTCGTTCCTCAAAGTGCTGATCTTCAGTGTGCTGATCATCCTGACGCACTGCTACTACGGCTACCGGGCCTCCGGTGGTCCCGCGGGCGTCGGCGTCGCCGTCGGTCGCGCGGTGCGGCTGTCGATCGTGACGGTGGCCGTGGTCAACTTCTTCATCGGCTTCGCAATCTGGGGCACCGACACGACGGTGAGGATCGCGGGATGAGCCAGGCGATGGTCACACTGCGCCGCAGGCTGCTGGGCCTGCTGCTCATCGTGGTGCTCGTGGGCGGCGTGTACCTGAGCATCGCGTTGTACAACAAGAGCTTCTCGAAGTTCGTCAGCGTCACGCTCGAGGCCGACACGATCGGCAACCAGCTCACCGAGAACTCCGACGTGAAGGTGCGCGGGCTGATCGTCGGCAGCGTCGCGGACATCTCGCCGACCGAGACCGGGTCGAAGCTGACCCTGCACCTCGATCCCGGGCAGGCGCCGCTCGTGCCGAGCAACGTGTCCGCCCGGTTCCTGCCGAAGACGTTGTTCGGCGAGCGGTTCGTGTCACTGGAGATCCCTGAGCAGGCCTCGCCGCAGGCCCTGCGCGATGGTGACGTGATCCCGCAGGACCGCACGTCCAGCGCGATCGAGCTGGAACAGGCGCTCGAAAACCTGATGCCGGTGCTGCAGGCCGTCCAGCCGCAGAAGCTCTCCAGCACGCTCACCGCCATCTCCACGGCACTGCAGGGCCGGGGTGACGAGCTGGGCGCGACGCTTTCCGAGCTCGGCGCGTACGTCGGCGAGCTGAACCCGCACCTGCCTGCGCTGCAGCAGAACCTGCGTGAGCTGGCGGAGTTCTCCGACAACCTGTCGGTCGCCGCCCCGGACCTGGTGCGCACCCTCGACAACCTCAGGACCACGAGCCGCACCGTGGTGGAGCAGCGGCAGAACCTGCAGACGCTCTACGGCAACCTCACCACGGCGTCCACCGACCTGCGGTCGTTCCTCGAAGCCAACTCGGCCAACATCGTCAGCCTCGGCGAGACGGCGAGACCCACCGCCGAGCTGCTCGCGAAGTACTCGCCCGAGTACCCCTGCTTCATCGGGCAGATGGCCGATCTGCTGCCGCGCATCGACGAGGCGTTCGGCAAGGGCACCGACAGGCCCGGCCTGCACGCGACGATCGAGATCACCACCAACCGCGGGCCCTACATCCCCGGCCAGGACGAGCCGGAGTACGCGGACAAGCGCGGTCCGCGCTGCTACGCCATGGACGAGTACCCGGACCCCTTCCCGCAGTACCCGCCGGACGGCCCCGTCAAGGACGGCAGCGAGCCGCCGGAGCCCGCGCGTTCGCAGAACGATGGGCTGAACCCGGCGAACAACGCGGCCAACGCGGGCGGCTACAACGGCAGCGGCACCACGGCGGGCGGCAACCCCGCCAACACCCCGGCCGAGTACGCGCTCCTGTCGCAGCTCCTCGGCCCGCAGGTGGGCATGGACGCCGCCGACGTGCCCGGCTGGGGCGCGCTGCTGGTCGGACCGCTGTATCGGGGAGCGGAGGTGAACGTGCGTGAATAGAAAGGGTGGATGTGCCCCGTCGCCTGAGCTGAGTGCCACGAACGCGCTCTCGCCGAAGGCACGTTCGCGGTCGCGCGTTCAGACGGGGGGCCGGGCATGAGGGGTTTGGCAGCTCCGCTCACCAAGCTGACGATCTTCATCGTGGTCACCGTCGTGTTCACCGCGATCCTCGGCATCAGCATCGCCAACGTGAACCTGACCAAGACCAACGCCTACACGGCCCGGTTCACCGACGCCGCGATGTTGCTGCCCGGCGACGACGTGCGGATCGCGGGTGTACGCGTCGGCCAGGTGAGCGATGTGCGGATCGTCGATCGCAGGCAGGCCGAGGTGGAGTTCGAGGTGGACTCGGGCCGCAGGTTGCCTGCCGGGGTCACCGCCACGATCAAGTTCCGCAACCTCGTCGGCCAGCGTTACGTCTCGCTCGACCAGGGCACTGGCCAGCCCGCGGGACAGCTCGAACCCGGCGGGAACATCCCGGTCGAGCGCACGAGGCCCGCCCTCGACCTCAACGAGCTGTTCAACGGTTTCAAGCCGCTCTTCCGCGCGCTGGCTCCCGAGGACGTGAACAAGCTGTCCTTCGAGATCATCCAGGTTCTGCAGGGCGAGGGCGGCACCGTGGAGAGCCTGCTGGCGCACACGGCGTCGCTTACCACGACCATCGCCGAGAAGGACCAGGTCATCGGCCAGGTGATCGACAACCTCAACAGCGTGCTGGCCACCGTCAACGAACGCACGCCCCAGCTGTCCGACCTCATCGTGCGGCTCCAGCAGTTCGTGTCCGGCCTCTCCAGCGACCGCGAGCCGATCGGCGACGCGATCGAGTCGCTCGGCGAACTCACCACCACCACGGCGGGCCTGCTCGACGAGGCGAGAGAGCCGCTGAAGCAGGACATCGAGGCACTGGGCGTACTGGCGAAGAACCTGAACGACAGTGAGCCGCTCGTGGAGCACTTCATCCGGTTCCTGCCCGAGAAGGTCACCAGGATGACCGCGACCGCCGACTACGGCTCGTGGTTCAACTTCTACCTGTGCTCCACCGAGGGCAGCGTGCAGATCCCCGGCCTGATGAGCAAGCCGGTCGAGGTGCCGATCGCCCCGGTCGGCAGGGAACGGTGCATGGGCTGATGACGAGCTTCCAGAAACGCAACCCGATCCCGATCGCCGTCGTCGGCATCGTGCTCATGGTGCTGGGCACGGTCGCGGCGCTGAACTCCGACGACCTGCCGATCATCGGCGGCGGCACCACCTACACCGCCGAGTTCAGCGAGGCGGCCGGCCTGCAGTCCGACGACGAGGTCCGCATCGCGGGGGTCAAGGTCGGCAAGGTGACCGACGTCGAGCTCGCGGGCGACCGGGTGCGCGTGTCGTTCAAGGTCAAGGACGCGTGGCTGGGCGACCGCACCAGCGCGGCCATCAAGATCAAGACGTTGCTCGGGCAGAAGTACGTGGCCCTCGACCCGGTCGGCGAGCGGGCGCTCGACCCCGGCGACACCATCCCGAGGGAGCGGACGGTCGCGCCCTACGACGTGCTGGAGGCCTTCCGTGGGCTGTCCCAGACCGTCGACGAGATCGACACCGAGCAGCTCGCGCAGAGCTTCGACGTCCTCTCGGAGACCTTCGCCGACACCCCTGACGACGTGCGTGGCGCGCTCGACGGGCTCTCACAGCTGTCCAACACGATCGCCTCGCGCGACCAGCAGCTCTCGACGCTGCTGGCCAACACGCGGCAGGTCAGCCAGACCCTCGCCGACCGCGACGCCGAGCTGACGAAGCTCATCGAGGACGGCAACCTGCTGCTGGCCGAGCTGACCAGGCGCGAACAGGCCATCTCGGCCCTGCTGCAGGGCAGCCAGGCGCTGGCCACCGAACTCCAGGGCCTGGTGGACGACAACCAGGGGCAACTCGATCCCGTGCTGACCCAGCTCGACCAGCTCACGAGCATGCTGCAGCGCAACCAGGAGTCGCTGTCGGAGGGCATCCGCCGGTTCGCGCCGTTCATCCGGGTCTTCAACAACACGATCGGCAACGGCCGCTGGTTCGACAACTACATCTGCGGCCTGCTGCTGCCCTCGGTCGGCCCGCTCAACGAAGAGGGGTGCAACGCGCGATGAGTGACACCCGCTTCGGTCAGAGCCTCGCGCGGGCCATCACGATCGCGTGCGTGCTCGGGCTCGTGGTCGCGGGCGGCCTGTGGTGGACCCTGAAGGACGCCGGCCAGAAGCACGTGACGGCGTACTTTCCCAGCGCGGTCGGCCTCTACGTCGGCAACAGCGTGCGCGTGCTCGGCGTCGAGATGGGCGAGGTCACCAAGGTCGAGCCGCAGGGGGAGCGGGTCAAGGTCGAGATGACCTACGACCGCGAGGTCGCGATCCCCGCCGACGCGCAGGCCGTGATCGTCGCGCCGTCGCTGGTGTCCGACCGTTACGTCCAGTTCGGCCCCGCCTACACCGGCGGGCCCACGCTGGAGGAGGGCGCCACCATTCCGATGAACCGCACGGCCGTGCCGCTGGAGGTCGACGAGCTCAACGAGAGTCTCAGCCGCGTTTCGGAGTCGCTCGGCCCCAACGGCGCCAACCGTGACGGGTCGCTGTCGGACCTGCTGAACACCCTCTCCGACAACATGGAGGGCAACGGCAAGGCGCTGAACGACACGATCAACCGGCTCAGCCAGGCCGCTGGCACGTTGTCGGGCAACTCGGGTGACCTGTTCAAGACCGTCGAGAACCTCGCCAAGCTGTCTACGACGCTCGCGAACAGCGACGACCAGGTGCGCCAGTTCGAGACCCAGCTCGCCGACGTCAGCTCCTTCCTGGAGGGGGAGAAGGACAACCTGGCCGCCACGGTCCAGCAACTGAGCACCACCCTGTACTCCGTGCGGGACTTCATCGAGGACAACCGCGGCCGAGTGAAGTCCAACGTGGACAAGCTCGCCAGCGTCACCAGGGTGCTCGTCGACCAGCGCGCCGCGCTCGCGGAGACGCTCGACATCGCCCCGCTGGCGCTGGGCAACCTCGCCAACACCTACAACGCGTCGTCGGGCACGCTCGACGCCCGCGCCAACCTCAACGAGCTGACCCAGCCGCCCATCGCGATGATCTGCGGCTTCCTCAAGCAGACGCCGGACGCGCTCGACGCGCTCGGCGACCTGTGCGGGCAGGTGGCGCCGCTGCTCGACGGCACACTCCAGCTGCCGTCGCTGGCCCAGTCGGTGAACGCGCTGAACCAGGGCAAGCTGCCGCCGCTGCCGGTGCCGCTGACCGACCAGCTGCTGAGCTCGGGAGGTGGGCAGTGATGCGGTTCCGGAAGACCCTGGTCGCCGTGTCCGCCTCGGCGCTGCTCGCCGTGTCCGGCTGCGGTTTCACGGGCATCTACGACGTGCCGCTCCCGGGCGGCGCGGACCTCGGCGACGACCCGTACCGCGTCAAGGTGCAGTTCCGCGACGTGCTGGACCTGGTGCCGCAGTCGGGTGTTCGCGTCAACGAGGTCCCGGTGGGCCAGGTGGAGAGCATCGGCCTCGCCGAGGACGGCTGGACCGCCGAGGTGACCGTGGTGGTCAACGGCGACGTCCAGCTGCCCGCCAACGCCATCGCGAACCTGCGCCAGTCGAGCCTGCTCGGCGAGAAGTACGTCGAGCTGACCACCCCGCCCGAGGCGCCCGCCCAGGCGAAGCTCGCGGACGGGGACCTCATCCCGGTGTCGCGCACCAACCGCAACGTCGAGGTCGAGGAGGTGCTCGGCGCGCTGTCGATGCTGCTCAACGGCGGCGGGGTCGAGCAGCTCAACGTCATCACCAAGGAGCTCAACAACACCCTTGAGGGCAACGAGCCCGACGTCCGCGCCCTGCTGCACAACGCGGAGCGGCTGGTGAGCACCCTCGACGCGCAGTCGGGCGACATCACCCGCGCACTCGACGGGCTCAACCGGCTCTCCGGCACGCTCAACGCGCAGAAGGACCAGATCGCGGGCGCGATCGAGGACCTCGGCCCCGGCCTGCAGGTGCTCGAACAGCAGCGCGGACAGCTCGTGACGATGCTCCAGGCGCTGGAGGGCCTCTCCGGCGTCGCGGTGGACACCGTCAACGCCAGCCAGGAGGACCTGGTGGCCAACCTCCGGGCGCTCCTGCCGACGCTGCAGAAGCTCGGCGAGGCGGGCTCCGACCTGCCGAAGGCGCTCGAGATCCTGCTGACCTACCCGTTCAGCGACGCGGCCGTCGAGGGCGCGAAGGGTGACTACTTCAACCTCTACGCGAAGATCGACCTCAACCTCGGCGAGGTGCTGGCCAACATGGGCCGCAGCAGGCAGAACCCGCTGCAGGACGTCCCGATCCTCGGCCAGCTGACCAGCGGGCAGCAGGGCACGCCGGACAACGCGCCGCCGCCGCTGCCCCTGCCGGGCTCGCAGCCGCAGGCCACCCAGCAGGCCCCGACGGGACAGCCGCAGCAGCCGCGGAACACGGGCGTCCAGGGGATCTTCGACGTGTTGTCAGGGGGTGCCGGCTGATGCTCGTGCGCAGGACGAAGATCCAGCTCGTCGCATTCGCGATCATCTCGGTGCTCGCGATCG
Source organism: Prauserella sp. PE36 (assembly GCF_003311655.1). Classification (NCBI taxonomy): domain Bacteria; kingdom Bacillati; phylum Actinomycetota; class Actinomycetes; order Pseudonocardiales; family Pseudonocardiaceae; genus Prauserella; species Prauserella sp. PE36. Next base: position 34,543 of record NZ_QEQT01000036.1, read on the forward strand.
TGTACGCGCTGGTGCGCTTCACCGACGTCGAGAAGGTCTTCGGCGAGGGCGGCTACACGGTCCGGCTCCAGCTCGACGAGTCGGGCGGCATCTTCACCGGTGCCGAGGTGACCTACCGCGGCTACAACATCGGCAAGGTCGGCCAGCTCAGCCTCACCGAGACCGGCCTGCAGGCGAACCTCGAGATCGAGCCGGACGCCCCGCAGGTGCCGCGCGACCTGCATGCGCTGGTCGCCAACCGCTCGGCGGTCGGCGAGCAGTACGTGGACCTGCAGCCGGTGACCGAGCACGGTCCGTATCTCGAGGACGGCGCCGTGATCCCGGCCGAACGCACCAAGACGCCGATCCCGACCGAGAAGGTGATCGGCGACCTGGACAGCCTCGCCACGTCCGTTCCCACCGACGCGCTGCGCACGGTGGTGGACGAGTCCTACGACGCCTTCCGGGGCACCGGCGACGACCTTCAGGTGCTGATGGACACCACGCGCGACTTCACGAGGGTCGCGCAGCAGTACCTCCCGCAGACCGTTCAACTGCTGGAGCAGGGCAACATCGTGCTCGACACGCAGAACGACCTGGCCGGGTCGATGCGTTCCTTCAGCAGCGACCTGGCCTCGCTGTCGGAGACGCTGAAGAACTCCGACGGCGACATCCGCAGGCTGATCGACATCACGCCGCAGGTGTCCACTCAGGTCAGCGAGGTGCTCGCGGAAACGGGCCCCGGGCTCAGCTCGCTGGTGGCGAACCTGCTGACCACGTCGAACATCTTCGTGACCAGGCTCGACGGGCTCGAGCAGGCGATGGTGACCTACCCGATGGTGTCCGCGGGCGCGTTCAGCGTGGCGCCGGGCGACGGCACCGCCCACCTCGGGCTCGCGTTGAACCTGTTCAACCCGCCGTCGTGCACGAAGGGCTACCTGCCGCCCGAGGAGTACCGGCCCGGCAACGACATGAGCGAGCGCGCGCCGAAGGAGGACGCGTACTGCGCCGAGCCTGCGGGCAGCCCGATCAGCGTGCGCGGATCGCAGAACGCGCCGTTCAACGGCGTGCCGGTCGCGCCGAGCCAGGAGCAGGTGCAGGCCAACTCCACCCGTGACGAGGAGGAGCTCGCGTCGCTGCGCGGCGTCCCCGGCGTCGCGGGCAGCCCCGGCTTGAGCATCACGAGCCTTGGGCAGCTGATCGGCCTGCCGGGCTGATCCAGACCACACACCCCCGACCTACCCTGGAGCGTTATGAGTTCGGAGGAGCCGGAAGAGACGCGGGTCGACGCCGAGGCTCCCGAGCGGGAGCCGGGCGGACCGGAGCCGCGGGCGAGTTCGGGGCCGCCGAGGTGGCTCCTGTTCGGCAGCGCGGCGTTCGCGATCGCGGCCGTCGTCGTGGCCGCGGTGTTCGGGGCGATGTGGTGGGTCGCGGCCGCCGACGACAACGCCGACGTCGCGGCGGCGCGCGAGGACGTCGTGCGCGTGGCCGGACAGGCCGTCACCGCGTTCACCGAGGTCGACCACGAGAACCTCGACGAGTACTTCAACCGCCAGAAGTCGCTGGTCACCGAGGACCTGAAGACCCAGATCAGCAGCGCCGAGCAGACCTATCGAAAGGCGATCTCGGACGCCAAGACCAAGGTGGTGTCGACGGTGCAGGACGTCGCCGTCGAGGAGCTCAACGAGCGTGAGGGCGTGGCGAGCGCGCTCGCCACCGTGAGCACCAAGGTCACGCGCGGGCAGGAGCAGGGCACCAAGACGCTGCGCCTGGAGGTCCAGCTCAAGCGCGTCGACGACAACGGCGAGCAGGTCTGGAAGGTGTCGCAGATCGGTGACGTGCCGGTCGCGGCGACGACGCAGTAAGCGCAACGAGCAGCATCGGATCGGAGTCAGTCGTGTCAGCTTCCCGCCGCCTTCCCCGAGCGACCGGGGCGACGCCGCCGCCCGCCCGGCGCCCGCGCGTCGCCGGTCTGCGCAAGCCGGCGGCGCCCTCGCCCCGCCCGCGTCCGGAGACTCCCGAGAGCACCGAGCCGGAGGAGCCCGAGGCTCTTGAGCCTGCTGAGGTTCAGGAGGCCGCTGAGGCCGTCGAGCCGCCGGGGCCGGAACCCGAGGCGCTGACGCCGCCGGAACCGGCGGAGAGCGAGACCGAGGCCCCGAAACGACCCGCCCCGCGCCGCAAAGTCCGGGACTCGGGCACGGCCAAGCCCGCCTCCGAGGACGAGGTCGAGGTCGCCGAACCCGACGGCGAGCCCCTGCCGAAGCGGGGTTTCCGGAACTCGTTCGCGCTGGTCGGCGTGCTGCTCGTGGTCGGCCTGCTCTTCGCGGGGCTGGCGGTCTTCTTCCAGTTCAAGGGCAGTGACGCCTCGGCGCGGACGGAGAACACGGCTCTGCTCGACGTGGCCGGCACGGCGCAGGTCAAGCAGGAGATGAGCTCGGCGGCCGAGCGGCTGTTCTCGATCGACTACAACGACATCCCGAAGAACGAGCAGGCGGCGGACGAGCTGCTGGTCAACGACCAGGTACGGCAGCAGTACGAGCAGTTCATGGGCGAGCTCAAGCGGCTGGCTCCCGAGCAGCAGATGGTCGTCACCGTGAAGGCGACGCGCAGCGCCGTGGTGATGCTGGACGACGACCGGGCCAAGGTCATGGTGTACATCGACCAGACCGCCACGCGGGCGTCGGACAACCAGAACTCCTCGGGAGGCGCGGCGCTGTGGTTCACGACGGAGAAGCGCGACGGCAAGTGGAAGGTGACCGACATGGACACCTACGCCGCGGGCCAGCCCACTCCGGTGCCGCCGTCGGGCCAGCAGAACCAGCCGCCCGCGGAGAACTGAATCGCGCCGCTGCCGTGGTGCGGACCGCGAGGGCGGCAGGCCCCACGTTCGGGCCGGAGGAGCTCCCCTGACGGAAGCTCCTGGCCATGACCGGCCGGCCGGAGGGGCACAGGGCCCGCCGACGTGCACGTCTCGCGAGGCCGCGCTCCGGGCGGCTCGTCCTCCGCCGCCCGCCGAGAACTGAACAGAGCGCTGAGCGGATTCGGCGTGTGCCGAGGTGGCAAGCACTTGTGCGCCCCGGCGCCACTGCGCCAACCGACGGCAAGAGCGCGTGGGCGCTTGACTCAGCGTCCACGGGGGTTCACGCTTACAGGCAACGGCGAGCCTTGCGGGAGGCGAGCCAGGAGGACGGCGAATGAGGCTGGGCCCCGTCGGGCGTGCCCCCTCGACAAGTAGCGTCTTCAGGGCTAGACTGCTTCTTTGCGCTGCCCACTTTCAGGCTGCCCATATGCGGTAGCTAGGATGGTCGGCAACACCGCACCCTTGACAGTACGTGTTGCTAGTTGCTAACGCGGCTGCTCAACCGCTATGTCCCCGGAAGGACGCATCTTGGCAGTCTCTCCCGCGAACCAGGCCACTGCTGCGACCAACTCGACTCGAGAGTCAACGGGAATTCCAGGAGCACCGAAGCGGGTCTCTTTCGCGAAGATCCGTGAACCGCTGAGTACTCCCAACCTGCTTGACGTGCAGATTCGGTCTTTCGAATGGTTCACCGGCTCGGAGGCGTGGTTCGAACGCGCCGTCAACGAGGGTGACGAGCACCCGGTCGGTGGTCTCGAGGAGGTCCTCAACGAGATCTCCCCGATCGAGGATTTCTCGGGTTCGATGTCCCTGTCCTTCTCCGATCCGCGCTTCGACGAGGTCAAGGCCTCGGTCGAGGAGTGCAAGGACAAGGACATGACCTACGCGGCGCCGTTGTTCGTCACCGCCGAGTTCGTCAACAACAACACCGGCGAGATCAAGAGCCAGACGGTCTTCATGGGCGACTTCCCCGTGATGACCGACAAGGGCACCTTCATCATCAACGGCACCGAGCGCGTCGTGGTCTCGCAGCTCGTCCGTTCGCCGGGTGTGTATTTCGACCAGACCATCGACAAGACGACCGACAAGGACGTCTTCAGCGTCAAGATCATCCCGAGCCGTGGTGCGTGGCTCGAGTTCGACGTCGACAAGCGCGACACGGTCGGGGTGCGCATCGACCGCAAGCGCCGCCAGCCGGTCACCGTCCTGCTGAAGGCCCTCGGCTGGACCACCGAGGCGATCCGGGAGCGGTTCTCCTTCTCCGAGACGCTGCTCGCGACGCTGGAGAAGGACCACACGGCCGGCACCGACGAGGCGCTGCTCGACATCTACCGCAAGCTGCGTCCGGGCGAGCCGCCGACGAAGGAGAGCGCGCAGACGCTCCTGGAGAACCTGTTCTTCAAGGACAAGCGCTACGACCTCGCCAAGGTCGGCCGGTACAAGATCAACAAGAAGCTCGGCCTCGACCTGCCGTACGACAGCGGCACGCTCACCGAAGAGGACATCGTCACCACCATCGAGTACCTCGTCCGCCTGCACGCGGGCGAGGAGACGATGAAGCCCGGTGAGACCGAGGTCCCCGTCGAGACCGACGACATCGACCACTTCGGCAACCGTCGCCTTCGCACCGTCGGCGAGCTGATCCAGAACCAGATCCGGGTCGGTCTCTCCCGCATGGAGCGCGTGGTCCGCGAGCGGATGACCACCCAGGACGTCGAGGCGATCACGCCGCAGACCCTGATCAACATCCGCCCGGTCGTCGCGGCGATCAAGGAGTTCTTCGGAACCTCCCAGCTGTCGCAGTTCATGGACCAGAACAACCCGCTGTCGGGCCTGACCCACAAGCGCCGCCTCTCGGCGCTGGGCCCCGGTGGTCTGTCCCGTGAGCGCGCCGGCATGGACGTCCGCGACGTGCACCCCAGCCACTACGGCCGGATGTGCCCGATCGAGACGCCTGAAGGCCCGAACATCGGTCTGATCGGCTCGCTGTGCTCCTACGCGCGGGTGAACCCGTTCGGCTTCATCGAGACGCCGTACCGGAAGGTCGTCGAGGGCCGGGTCACCGACCAGGTCGACTACCTGACCGCCGACGAGGAGGACCGCTTCGTCAAGGCGCAGGCCAACGCGCCGCTGACCGAGGACGGCCACTTCGTCGAGGAGTCGGTGCTGGGTCGCCGCAAGGGCGGCGAGGTCGAGCTGATCGACCCGCTCGAGATCGACTACATGGACGTCTCGCCGCGGCAGATGGTGTCGGTGGCCACCGGCATGATCCCGTTCCTCGAGCACGACGACGCCAACCGCGCGCTGATGGGCGCGAACATGCAGCGTCAGGCTGTGCCGCTGCTGCGCAACGAGTCGCCGCTGGTGGGCACGGGTGTCGAGCTGACCGCCGCCGTCGACGCCGGTGACGTGCTCGTGGCCGAGCAGGCCGGCGTGGTCGAGGAGCTCTCGGCCGACATGGTCACGATCATGCACGACGACGGCACGCGGAAGAGCTACGGACTGTACAAGTTCCGTCGCACCAACGCGGGCACGTGCTTCAACCACCGCCCGGTGGTCGACGAGGGTGACCGGGTCGAGAAGGGCCAGGTCATCGCCGACGGGCCGTCCACCGACAAGGGTGAGATGGCGCTCGGCAAGAACCTGCTCGTGGCGGTCATGCCGTGGGAGGGCCACAACTACGAGGACGCCATCGTCATCTCGCAGCGGCTCGTCCAGGACGACGTGCTCACCTCGATCCACATCGAGGAGCACGAGATCGACGCGCGCGACACCAAGCTGGGTGCCGAGGAGATCACGCGGGACATCCCGAACGTCTCCGAGGACGTGCTCGCCGACCTCGACGAGCGCGGCATCATCCGCATCGGTGCCGAGGTCCGCGACGGCGACATCCTGGTCGGCAAGGTCACGCCGAAGGGCGAGACCGAGCTGACCCCGGAGGAGCGCCTGCTCCGCGCGATCTTCGGTGAGAAGGCGCGCGAGGTCCGCGACACCTCGCTGAAGGTGCCGCACGGCGAGACCGGCAAGGTCATCGGTATCCGCGTGTTCTCCCGCGAGGACGACGACGAGCTGCCCCCGGGCGTCAACGAGCTCGTCCGCGTCTACGTGGCGAAGAAGAGCAAGGTGCAGGACGGCGACAAGCTCGCGGGCCGGCACGGCAACAAGGGCGTCATCGGCAAGATCCTCCCGGTCGAGGACATGCCGTTCCTCGAGGACGGCACCCCGGTCGACGTCGTGCTGAACACCCACGGTGTGCCGCGCCGGATGAACATCGGGCAGATCCTCGAGCTGCACCTCGGCTGGCTGGCCTCGCAGGGCTGGAAGGTCGACGGGGCTCCGGAGTGGGCGAAGAACCTCTCCGACGAGCTGCGGGACGTCGAGCCCGGCACGAACACCGCCACCCCGGTGTTCGACGGTGCCAAGGAGGAGGAGCTCATGGGGCTGCTCTCCTGCACCAAGCCGAACCGCGACGGCGACCGCATGGTCGGCCCGGAGGGCAAGGCGACCCTGCTGGACGGCCGCTCCGGCGAGCCGTTCCCGTACCCGGTGTCGGTCGGCTACATGTACATCCTGAAGCTGCACCACATGGTGGACGACAAGATCCACGCCCGTTCGACGGGTCCGTACTCCATGATCACGCAGCAGCCGCTGGGTGGTAAGGCGCAGTTCGGTGGCCAGCGCTTCGGTGAGATGGAGTGCTGGGCGATGCAGGCCTACGGCGCGGCGTACACGCTGCAGGAGCTGCTGACCATCAAGTCCGACGACGTGCTCGGCCGCGTGAAGGTCTACGAGGCCATCGTCAAGGGCGAGAACATGCCGTCGCCGGGTATCCCGGAGTCCTTCAAGGTCCTCTTGAAGGAGCTGCAGTCGCTCTGCCTCAACGTCGAGGTGCTCTCCAGCGACGGGGCCGCCATCGAGATGCGCGACTCCGACGACGAGGACCTCGAGCGTGCGGCTGCGAACCTCGGCATCAACCTGTCCCGCAACGAGTCGCCCTCGGTGGACGACGTCGTGCAATGACCCAGCCACCTGGTGGCGGGCGAGCCTCCCGCACGCCCGCCACCAGGTAGCCGACCCCTCCAGTCGAATCAACCCCAAGGGGATGCAGCATCTTGCTGGACGTCAACTTCTTCGATGAGCTCCGGATCGGGCTGGCCACCGCCGACGACATCCGTCAGTGGTCCTTCGGTGAGGTCAAGAAGCCGGAGACCATCAACTACCGCACCCTGAAGCCGGAGAAGGACGGGCTCTTCTGCGAGAAGATCTTCGGTCCGACCCGCGACTGGGAATGCTACTGCGGCAAGTACAAGCGAGTTCGCTTCAAGGGCATCATCTGCGAGCGCTGTGGTGTCGAGGTGACCCGTGCCAAGGTGCGCCGTGAGCGGATGGGCCACATCGAGCTGGCCGCCCCGGTCACGCACATCTGGTACTTCAAGGGTGTTCCCTCGCGCCTGGGCTACCTGCTCGACCTGGCGCCGAAGGACCTCGAGAAGATCATCTACTTCGCGGCCTACGTCATCACCGGCGTCAACACCGAGCTGCGGCACAACGACCAGCCGACGCTGGAGAACGAGATCAGCGTCGAGCGCAAGAACATCGAGGCGAAGCGCGACGCCGACATCGAGGCGCGGGCGCAGAAGCTCGAGGCCGACCTCGCCGAGCTCGAGGCCGAGGGCGCCAAGGCCGACGTGCGCCGCAAGGTCAAGGAGGGCGGCGAGCGTGAGATGCGCCAGCTCCGCGACCGGGCCCAGCGTGAGCTGGACCGCCTCGAGGAGGTCTGGTCCACGTTCACCAAGCTCGAGCCGCGGCAGCTGATCGTCGACGAGCTGCTCTACCGCGAGCTGGTCGACCGCTACGGCGAGTACTTCACCGGCGGCATGGGCGCTGAGGCCATCCAGAAGCTGGCCACCGAGTTCGACGTGGACGCCGAGGCCGAGTCGCTGCGCGAGACCATCCGCAGCGGCAAGGGGCAGAAGAAGCTCCGTGCCCTCAAGCGGCTCAAGGTCGTCGCGGCCTTCCAGGCCACCGGCAACGACCCGCGCGGCATGGTGCTCGACGCCGTCCCGGTGATCCCGCCGGAGCTGCGGCCGATGGTGCAGCTCGACGGTGGCCGCTTCGCCACGTCGGACCTCAACGACCTGTACCGCCGCGTGATCAACCGCAACAACCGCCTCAAGCGACTGATCGACCTCGGCGCGCCCGAGATCATCGTCAACAACGAGAAGCGGATGCTGCAGGAGGCCGTCGACGCGCTGTTCGACAACGGCCGCCGCGGGCGCCCGGTGACCGGCCCCGGCAACCGTCCGCTGAAGTCCCTGTCCGACCTGCTCAAGGGCAAGCAGGGCCGGTTCCGCCAGAACCTGCTGGGCAAGCGTGTCGACTACTCCGGCCGTTCGGTCATCATCGTCGGTCCGCAGCTGAAGCTGCACCAGTGCGGTCTGCCGAAGGACATGGCGCTGGAGCTGTTCAAGCCGTTCGTCATGAAGCGGCTGGTCGACCTCAACCACGCGCAGAACATCAAGTCCGCCAAGCGCATGGTGGAGCGGGCTCGCCCGCAGGTCTGGGACGTGCTGGAAGAGGTCATCAACGGCCACCCGGTGCTGCTCAACCGTGCTCCGACGCTGCACCGCCTCGGCATCCAGGCCTTCGAGCCGCAGCTGGTGGAAGGCAAGGCCATCCAGCTGCACCCGCTGGTCTGCGAGGCGTTCAACGCGGACTTCGACGGTGACCAGATGGCCGTGCACCTCCCGCTGTCGGCGGAGGCGCAGGCCGAGGCCCGCATCCTGATGCTGTCGGCGAACAACATCCTGTCGCCCGCTTCGGGTCGTCCGCTCGCCATGCCGCGTCTGGACATGGTCACCGGTCTGTTCCACCTGACCAGGCTGGACGAGAAGGCCAAGGGCGCCGGTCAGGCGTTCTCCTCGGTGGCCGAGGCCATCATGGCGTTCGACATGAAGCAGGTCGGTCTGCACGCGCCGGTCAAGATCCGCGTCAAGGACCGCCAGCCGCCGAAGGCCGAGGAGGCCAAGCTCCGCGAGAACGGCTGGGAGCCGGGCCAGACCTGGCTGGCCGAGACGACGCTGGGCCGGGTGCTGTTCAACGAGCTGCTGCCCGCCGACTACCCGTTCGTCAACGAGCCCCTGCCGAAGAAGCGGCAGGCGGTCATCGTGAACGACCTCGCCGAGCGGTACTCGATGACGCAGGTCGCGCAGACCCTGGACCGGCTCAAGGACGCCGGCTTCCACTGGGCCACGCGCTCCGGTGTCACGGTCGCCATCTCCGACGTGCTCGTGCCGCCGGAGAAGAAGGAGATCCTGGACCAGTACGAGGCCAGGGCGTCGCAGGTGGAGAAGCGCTACCAGCGTGGCCAGCTCTCGCACGCCGAGCGCAACAACGAGCTCGTCAAGGTGTGGGGCCAGGCGACGGAGGACGTCGCCAAGGTCATGGAGGAGCACTTCCCCGAGGACAACCCGATCGCGATGATCGTGAAGTCCGGCGCGGCGGGCAACATGACCCAGGTCCGGTCGCTGGCCGGTATGCGCGGTCTGGTGTCGAACCCGAAGGGTGAGTACATCCCGCGTCCGATCAAGTCCAACTTCCGTGAGGGTCTCTCGGTGGCGGAGTACTTCATCGCCACCCACGGTGCCCGGAAGGGTCTTGCCGACACCGCGCTGCGGACCGCCGACTCGGGTTACCTGACCCGTCGTCTGGTGGACGTGTCGCAGGACGTCATCGTCCGCGAGATCAACTGTGGCACCGGTCGCGGCATCAACATGGTCATCGGTGAGGACCTCGGCGACGGCAGGGTCGTGCGCACCCAGCACGTCGAGACCAGCGCCTACGCGCGCTGCCTCGCGGTCGACGCGGTCGACGCTCAGGGCAACGTGGTGCTCAACGCCGGTGACGACCTCGGTGACCCGGCCATCGAGACGCTGATCTCGAGCGGCATCACCAAGGTCAAGGTGCGCAGCGTGCTCACCTGCGAGTCGGCTCAGGGTGTGTGTGCGACCTGCTACGGCCGCTCGATGGCGACCGGCAAGCTGGTCGACGTCGGTGAGGCCGTGGGTATCGTCGCCGCCCAGTCGATCGGTGAGCCCGGCACGCAGCTGACCATGCGTACCTTCCACCAGGGTGGTGTCGCCGGTGACGACATCACCACGGGTCTGCCCCGTGTGACCGAGCTGTTCGAGGCCCGGGTCCCGAAGGGCAAGGCGCCGATCGCCGACGTCGATGGCCGTGTGCGCATCGAGGAGAGCGAGCGGTTCTGGAAGATCACGCTGATCCCGGACGACGGCAGCGAGGAGATCGTCTTCGACAAGCTGTCGAAGCGGCAGCGGCTCGCGGTCGGCCCGAACGGCCCGCTGGCGGACGGCGACCACGTCAACGTCGGTCAGCTGCTGCTCGAGGGCACGCCGGACCCGCACGAGGTGCTGCGTGTGATGGGTCCGCGCGAGGCTCAGATGCACCTGGTGGACGAGGTCCAGAAGGTGTACCGGGCGCAGGGTGTGTCGATCCACGACAAGCACATCGAGGTCATCGTGCGGCAGATGCTGCGCCGCGTGACGATCATCGATTCCGGCGCCACCGAGTTCCTGCCCGGCGAGCTGCCCGAGCGCACGCGCTTCGAGCAGGTCAACCGGCAGGCGGTGGCCGAGGGCGGCGAGCCTGCCTCGGGTCGCCCGGTGCTGATGGGTATCACGAAGGCCTCGCTGACCACGGACTCGTGGCTGTCGGCGGCGTCGTTCCAGGAGACCACGCGTGTCCTGACCGACGCGGCGATCAACGGCCGCAGCGACAAGCTCGTGGGCCTCAAGGAGAACGTGATCATCGGTAAGTTGATCCCGGCCGGTACGGGCATCAACCGGTACCGCAACATCCAGGTGCAGCCGACCGAGGAGGCGCGGGTCGCGGCGTACGCGATCCCGTCCTACGACGACGGCTACTACACCCCGGACGTGTTCGGTACGGGCACCGGTGCCGCCGTGCCGCTGGACGACTACGACTTCGGTCGCGACTTCCGCTAGAAGGCACGAACGACGGAGCCCCCGCAGCCAGGTGCTGCGGGGGCTCTTCGTTTTCCGTGCCTACTGCTGGGAGCGGGCGAGGGCGGCGACCTCCGCCCTCGCCCCAACCGCAGTGAAGGCCACCTTGACTGCGTTGAACGCAGTGAAGGTGGCCTTCACTGCGGTCCGAGGGCTGCCCTCGCCACCGGAGGCCTCGCCGCCTAGCGGAACTGCCACGCCTGCGCGGGGAGGCGTTCGACGAAGTCGATGAGCAGGTCGGCGTTGGCGAGCAGCACGTCCGCGTCCAGCCGCCCAGCGAACTCGGAGCGCACCACGCCTTCGTCGAACTCGAGGAACTTGTCCCGGTACCGGCTTCCGTACAGCAGGAGGTCGAGCACCGGCCCGGTGAGCACCGTCCTGGCGAAACGCTCGTCCGCGGCCGCCACCTCGAAGACGTCGTCGAAGCGCGCGTTGCCGAGCTGGAACACGGTCAGTTCGTCACCTCGGTAGGTGAGCCCCGCCGGCTTGCGCGCCGAGATCCGCAGGCGCGGGGTCGGCGGGGTGCGCACCTGGACGATGTTGTTCTGCAGCCACCGGACCACGCTCCGGCCTGCCTCGATGGCCCTGACGTTGTACGTGTAGTCGACGCCCAGCACCTGGTGGTTGCGGTGGGCGAACTCGACCGCCTGGTCGAACTGCTCGATCGGGCGGAGCGCGTCGCTGGCGTGGTTGTAGCGGGGTTCGGGCAGGACGCCGAAGGAGGGCCGCGTCCCGCTCTGTGCCGTGTGGACTGTCGCGTTGAGACGCTGCACGAGCCCTGTCATGCCTGCCACGCGGTCGGTTTCGGTCGCCCGCCTGCGCGGCCCGGCCACGAACACGCGGTGCAGCCCCACGGCGATCACCGCCAGGAGGATGACGGCACCGATGGCGCCGCCGACGATCTCGCTGCTACCCAAGCCGGTTCCTCTCAGGCATCTCAGACATCGAGGTCGCTCGAGGTTTCCCTGTCGGACTGCTCGGTGCCGATGGCGTCGTAGTCGGCGCGCTTGCCTTCCTTCTCGGACTGGTCGAGCTGGTGCTTGACGAAGCCCTGTGCGAGCCCGCCCGGGTCGTCGGTCTTGCCGGGGTCGATGCCGGTCACCTGCTTGATCGCGGCCTCGGCGCCCTTGTCGAGGCTCGCGAGACCGGCGTTGGCGAGCTTGCGGCCCATGCTCTGACTCGCGTCGATCCCGGCGTCCCGTGCCGCGTCCGCGACGCCGTCGCGGGCGGCGTCCATGATGCCGCCCTTCGTGAACGTCTTGGTGAACGTGGACTTGAGCTTGGCGAACCAGGCCTTGATCTTGTTGAGCAGCTGGGTCAGCTTGTTGACCTTCTGCGTGGTGCTGGTGACCGTGGTGGTCGCCTGAGCGGTGGTGGCCGTGCCCGCGGCGGCCGTCGACGCGCCCGCGGTGGGGATCGCGGCGGCGAGCGCCGGAACCCAGATCATGATCAGCCACTTGACGAACTCGGTGATGATCGCCTTGATGACCTCCTCCACGACGGTCATCAGCATGCTGGAGGCTTGCAGGATCTCAGCGACGTTGCCGGACTTGGCGGCGACGCCGCTGACCCCGTCGGCGAAGTCGGCCAGCGCGGCCTTCGCGGCCTCCGACGCCTCGCCGCTCCACCCGGCGAGCGCCTCGTCGGCTACGCGGACGAAGTCCTCGCTCATCGCCTGGAAGCCCTCGCCGATACTGCCGAAGTTGCCGGCGGCCTCCTCCAGCGCCGGACCGTCCCCGCTCACGAAGTGCAGGGCGTCCTGCAGGGGCTGGATCACGCTGATGAGGAAGTCGAGGCCCTGCCCGATCAGCCAGCCGAGCGGATCGGAGGCGATTTCCATCGCCGTGCTCGCGAGCGACTGCACGAACCCGACACTGTCGGTGAGCAGTGACGCGGCGTGGTGGGCGACGTCGCCGACGTCGGGGTCCTTGCCTGGCCCCTCGACGAAACTGCTGACCAGGCCGACGCCGCCGCTGATCGGTCCGGGCAGCGCACCGACGATGTTGCCGGTGTTGATGAAGCCGGAGTCGCCGGAGACCTGGACGTCGACGCCCTCGGTGGCGTCCTTCACCTCAGCCATGACGTGACTCCTTGGCGGCCTCGATCCGGTTCAGGATCTCGTTCATGAGCCGCGCCACCTCGTCGTCCATGGCCTGGTACAGCTCGGCGGCGCTGGTGATCTTGTCCGAAGCGGACTTCAGCCCGTCCTGCATGCTCCTCAGGTGCTCCTGGAGCTGACCGAGCGTCTCCGTGTACTGGCTCTTGGTGAAGAGCCCGATGATCCCCCAGGACTCGTCGCCGACGTCGGCACTGGCGACCAGCTCGGTGAACCTGCCCGCCTGCTCCTGGTAGCTGCCCAGGTTGTCCTTGTACTCGTGCAACGCCGGGACGTCGACGTGGTAGCCGCCGCTCATCGCTGGTCGTCGAACAGGTTCTTGAGGAACGTGTCGCCAGCGGAGGAGCCGCCAGAGCTGGGCGGTGGGGGAGTCTGCCTGCCCCGGTCGTCGCCGGAGCTCAGCACGCTCCGCTGCGAGTAGTCGTCGTGGCGCTCCTCCTCGGCCGACCGGTGGCGAGGGCGCTCCTCCGCCATGGCGGCTCGCAGCTCCTCCGGGTCCTTGCCGAACAACCGCGCCTGCGAGTCCAGCACCTGGTCGGTGAGGTTCAGTCCGCCGCCCATGTGCTCCTCGACGATCGCGGCCTGCTTGCGGGCCGACTCGGCGACCGCCTGCTGCACGGTCGAGAGCAGCGTGGCCGAGAGGGCCTGTGGGGGCTGGGCCATCGCCTTGTCAGTGAGCTGGATGTCCTTGATGGCCCCGCCGGGGCCGGCCACGACGGTGACGGAGCGGTCGGCCGAGGTGGCGACTCCCTGGAGCTCGGAGATCTCACTCTGCATCTGGCCGAGGTTGGCGAGCTGGTCGTCGACATTCTTGATCTTCGACTGGAATTTTTCGAACTCCGCGACGAGTTGCTCGAACTCCGCTGACACGAGGGGCCTCCCGGACTATGGTTGCTGGCACTGACCAGCGCGATGCGGCCCCATCATGGACCATCGGACCTCGTTTCCGGGTGCGTATCCGGTAAACTGGTGGACGTAAGCCACCCGTCCGTGCCGCGTCGTCGGTCGAAACCGACCCCCGATGTGGTCGCCATGAACACAGGCGGGTATCTTTGACGACCGTGCCCGGCAGGCTGTCGGGCCACTCCGTGTGCCTGTCGGCTCATGAGCCGGTGCCTCGTGCCCGGTTCGCGACCAGGGCCAGACGGAGATCCACGGCAATCCCGATGGGAAGTTAGCGGATCGAGAGATCCTGACGCGGGCCGACACGCCCGACCTCGGGGACCGGGGAGACAACGTAGAGCTACAGGACGCGACAGAAAGCTGGTCCATTGCCCACGATCCAGCAGCTGGTCCGCAAGGGCCGCCAGGACAAGGCTGCCAAGCAGAAGACCGCGGCGCTCAAGGGGAGCCCGCAGCGGCGCGGCGTGTGCACCCGCGTGTACACCACCACGCCCAAGAAGCCGAACTCGGCGCTGCGCAAGGTCGCGCGTGTGAAGCTGACCAGCGGCATCGAGGTCACCGCCTACATTCCCGGTGAAGGCCACAACCTGCAGGAGCACTCGATGGTGCTCGTGCGTGGCGGCCGTGTGAAGGACCTGCCGGGTGTTCGCTACAAGATCATCCGCGGTTCGCTCGACACGCAGGGCGTGAAGAACCGCAAGCAGGCGCGCAGCCGGTACGGCGCGAAGAAGGAGAAGAGCTAATGCCCCGCAAGGGTCCGGCCCCGAAGCGGCCGCTGATCGCTGACCCGGTCTACGCCTCGCCGCTCGTCACGCAGCTGGTGAACAAGGTGCTGACGGACGGCAAGCGTTCGCTGGCCGAGCGCATCGTCTACGGCGCACTGGAAGGCGCTCGCGAGAAGACCGGCACGGATCCGGTCGTCACGCTGAAGCGCGCGCTGGACAACGTGAAGCCCACCCTCGAGGTGAAGAGCCGCCGGGTCGGTGGTGCCACCTACCAGGTGCCGATCGAGGTCAAGCCCGGCCGGTCGACCACCCTTGCGCTGCGCTGGATCGTCACCTTCGCGCGGGCCCGCCGCGAGAAGACCATGATCGAGCGCCTGCAGAACGAGTTGCTCGACGCGAGCAACGGCCTCGGGGCCAGCGTGAAGCGCCGCGAGGACACCCACAAGATGGCCGAGTCCAACAAGGCTTTCGCCCACTACCGCTGGTGAGCAACGAACACCGCCGCCCGGTCCGACTGATCGAGCCAATGCCGGGCCCCACGCTTGAGACAGGGGAACACTGAAGTGGCACGTGACGTGCTGACAGACCTGAACAAGGTCCGCAACATCGGCATCATGGCCCACATCGACGCCGGTAAGACCACCACCACCGAGCGGATCCTGTTCTACACCGGGATCAACTACAAGATCGGCGAGGTGCACGACGGCGCCGCGACGATGGACTGGATGGAGGAGGAGCAGAAGCGGGGTATCACCATCACCTCGGCTGCCACCACCACCTTCTGGGCCGACCACCAGATCAACCTGATCGACACCCCGGGGCACGTCGACTTCACCGTCGAGGTGGAGCGCAACCTGCGGGTGCTCGACGGCGCGGTCGCCGTCTTCGACGGCAAGGAGGGCGTCGAGCCCCAGTCCGAGCAGGTGTGGCGCCAGGCCGACAAGTACGACGTCCCCCGGATCTGCTTCGTCAACAAGATGGACAAGCTGGGCGCGGACTTCTACTTCACCGTGCGCACCATCGAGGAGCGCCTCGGTGCGCGCCCGCTGGTCATCCAGCTGCCGATCGGCGCCGAGAGCGACTTCCAGGGCGTCATCGACCTGGTCCGCATGAAGGCGCTGACCTGGCGCGGCGATGTCAAGAAGGGCGAGGACTACGAGGTCGAGGACATCCCGGCCGAGCTCGCCGACAAGGCCGCCGAGTACCGCGAGAAGCTCGTCGAGGCCGTCGCGGAGACCGACGACTCCCTGATGGAGAAGTTCTTCGGCGGCGAGGAGCTGTCCGAGGCCGAGATCAAGGCCGCCATCCGCAAGATGGTGATCGAGCGCTCCGCCTTCCCGGTGCTGGCCGGTTCGGCGTTCAAGAACAAGGGCGTGCAGCCCATGCTCGACGCCGTCATCGACTACCTGCCTTCGCCGCTGGACGTCCCCGCGGTCGAGGGCACCCTGACCGACGGCGAGACCCCGGCCTCGCGCAAGGCTTCGGTCGACGAGCCGTTCTCGGCGCTGGCGTTCAAGATCGCCGCGCACCCGTTCTTCGGCAAGCTGACCTACATCCGGGTCTACTCGGGCAAGGTCGCCTCCGGCGCTCAGGTCATGAACTCGACCAAGGAGCGCAAGGAGCGCATCGGCAAGATCTTCCAGATGCACTCCAACAAGGAGAACCCGGTCGACGAGGCCCAGGTCGGTCACATCTACGCCGTGATCGGCCTGAAGGACACCACGACCGGTGAGACCCTGTGCGATCCGCAGAACCCGATCGTGCTGGAGTCGATGACCTTCCCCGAGCCGGTCATCAAGGTCGCCATCGAGCCGAAGACCAAGGCCGACCAGGAGAAGCTCTCCACGGCGATCCAGAAGCTCGCCGAGGAGGACCCGACCTTCCGGGTCAGCCAGGACGAGGAGACCGGTCAGACGATCATCGAGGGTATGGGCGAACTGCACCTCGAGGTGCTCGTCAACCGGATGAAGTCGGACTACAAGGTCGAGGCGAACATCGGTAAGCCGCAGGTCGCCTACCGCGAGACCGTCCGCAACACGGTCGAGAAGCTCGAGTTCACCCACAAGAAGCAGACCGGTGGCTCCGGTCAGTTCGCGAAGGTGATCGTCAAGCTCGAGCCGCTGCAGACCACGGACGGCGCGCTCTACGAGTTCGACAACAAGGTGACCGGTGGCCGCGTGCCGAGGGAGTACATCCCGTCGGTCGACGCGGGCGCCCAGGACGCGATGCAGTACGGCGTGCTGGCCGGCTACCCGCTCGTCGGGTTGAAGTTCACCCTGTTGGACGGTGCGTACCACGAGGTCGACTCCTCGGAAATGGCCTTCAAGATCGCCGGTTCGATGGCGATGAAGGAAGCCGCGAGGAAGGCGAACCCGGTACTGCTCGAGCCGATGATGGCCGTCGAGGTCACCACCCCTGAGGACTACATGGGTGACGTCATCGGTGACCTGAACTCCCGCCGTGGCCAGATTCAGGCCATGGAGGAGCGGTCTGGCACGCGCGTCGTGAAGGCGCTCGTGCCGCTGTCGGAGATGTTCGGCTACGTGGGCGACCTGCGGTCGCGCACCCAGGGTCGTGCGAACTACTCCATGCAGTTCGACTCCTACGCCGAGGTTCCGGCGAACGTGGCGAAGGAGATCATCGCGAAGGCGACGGGGGAGTGAGCATCGTAGCGAGCCCCGGCGAGCGAGGAGCGGAGCGAGCCCGGAGCCTTCCATCAGACCCAGTGGCGACGGGGGAGTAACTCTCCACCAGCACCCAACGCGGGCGCGAAAGGGGCCTCCCCCTAAGGTCCGCACAACCGACCAGATCGAGTCGCAGGCCGGCAGCCACGCTGGCCAGCGAGTAAGTAAGTCCAGGAGGACATTCCAGTGGCGAAGGCGAAGTTCGAGCGGAGCAAGCCGCACGTCAACATCGGAACCATCGGTCACGTCGACCACGGGAAGACCACCCTGACCGCGGCGATCACCAAGGTTCTGCACGACAAGTTCCCGGAGCTGAACCAGTCGCGTGCGTTCGACCAGATCGACAACGCGCCTGAGGAGAAGCAGCGCGGTATCACGATCAACATCTCGCACGTCGAGTACCAGACCGACAAGCGTCACTACGCGCACGTCGACGCCCCGGGTCACGCCGACTACATCAAGAACATGATCACCGGTGCGGCCCAGATGGACGGCGCGATCCTCGTGGTCGCGGCGACCGACGGCCCGATGCCGCAGACCCGTGAGCACGTGCTGCTCGCGCGTCAGGTCGGTGTGCCCTACATCGTGGTGGCCCTGAACAAGGCCGACATGGTCGACGACGAGGAGATCCTCGAGCTCGTCGAGATGGAGGTCCGTGAGCTGCTCAGCTCGCAGGAGTTCCCCGGCGACGACGCTCCGGTGGTCCGCGTCTCCGGCCTCAAGGCCCTCGAGGGCGACGAGCAGTGGGCGCAGAGCGTGCTCGACCTCATGGAGGCCGTGGACGACAACGTTCCGGAGCCGGAGCGTGAGGTCGACAAGCCGTTCCTCATGCCGGTCGAGGACGTCTTCACGATCACCGGTCGCGGTACGGTCGTCACCGGCCGTATCGAGCGCGGCGAGATCAAGCTGAACGAAGAGGTCGAGATCGTCGGCATCCGCCCCGAGGCTCGCAAGACCACCGTGACGAGCATCGAGATGTTCAACAAGATGCTCGACTACGGCCAGGCCGGTGACAACGCCGCCCTGCTGCTCCGTGGTATCAAGCGCGAGGACGTCGAGCGCGGCCAGGTCGTCGTGAAGCCCGGCACCACGACTCCGCACACGGAGTTCGAGGGTTCGGTCTACATCCTCTCCAAGGACGAGGGTGGCCGTCACACGCCGTTCTTCAACAACTACCGCCCGCAGTTCTACTTCCGTACCACGGACGTGACCGGCGTGGTGACCCTCGAGGAGGGCACCGAGATGGTCATGCCGGGCGACAACACCAACATCTCGGTGAAGCTGATCCAGCCGATCGCCATGGACGAGGGTCTGCGGTTCGCCATCCGCGAGGGTGGCCGTACCGTCGGCGCCGGCCAGGTCACCAAGATCATCAAGTAACGCACCCCCGGGTGCGGATGCCTGATTTCGATATGGCATCCTATTAAGGTTGCTCGACGCGGGGCGGCCGATTCTGAGGAATCAAACCCAATATGAATCGGCCGCCCTGCCGTGAGTGTCCTGGGCTTGCGGCTTCCGCGAGTCAGGAGCATCCGGCTTGGCCGGTGCTTCACGAGGTAAAGACCTAGGCACGAACGACGATCCTGAGGGATCGGTCTGTGCAGTGGGCGCGACACGCCCGACCGCGTGGACCGGAGACCAGGTCGTTGACGTGCGAGAACCGGCGCCGAGCGTTGGTTTGAGATAGCGGCACGAGACGAAGGAACGAGCTGCCACCATGGCGGGACAGAAGATCCGCATCCGGCTCAAGGCCTACGACCACGAGGCGATCGACGCCAGCGCACGCAAGATCGTCGAGACGGTCACGCGCACCGGCGCTTCCGTGGTCGGGCCGGTGCCGCTGCCCACCGAAAAGAACGTTTACTGCGTCATCCGCTCGCCGCACAAGTACAAGGACTCGCGCGAGCACTTCGAGATGCGCACGCACAAGCGGCTGATCGACATCCTCGACCCGACGCCGAAGACGGTCGACGCGCTCATGCGCATCGACCTGCCGGCGAGTGTCGACGTGAACATCCAGTAAGCGTCGGAGGACCTGCTTGCAGGGTCCGACCATCGGGCACGCGCAGCGGCGGAGATAAGAGACGGATTATGTCTGACAGGCAAGTGAAGGGCATTCTGGGCACCAAGCTCGGCATGACGCAGGTCTTCGACGAGAACAACCGGATCATTCCGGTGACCGTCGTGCAGGCCGGGCCGAACGTGGTGACCCAGGTGCGCAACCAGGAGAAGGACGGCTACTCGGCCGTGCAGCTGGCTTTCGGCGCGATCGACCCGCGCCGGGTCAGCAAGCCGAAGACCGGTCACTTCGAGAAGGCGGGCGTGACGCCCCGGCGCTACGTTGCCGAGCTGCGCACCACCGACGCGGACTCGTACGAGGTCGGCCAGGAGATCACGGCCGAGGTGTTCGAGACCGGTGCGGTGGTCGACGTGACCGGCACCAGCAAGGGCAAGGGCTACGCCGGTGTGATGAAGCGCCATGGCTTCAAGGGCCAGGGCGCCAGCCACGGTAACCAGGCCAAGCACCGCGCTCCCGGTTCGATCGGCGGCTGCGCCACGCCGGGTCGGGTGTTCAAGGGCCTCCGCATGGCGGGCCGGATGGGTAACGCGAGGGTCACCACGCAGGGCCTCACCGTGCACTCGGTGCGCGCTGAGGACGGCCTGCTGCTGATCAAGGGTGCCGTTCCCGGCCCCAAGGGCGGCCTGATCTTCGTCCGCAGCGCCGCGAAGGGTGGTGTGACGGCATGACCGCGACGGTCGAGGTGAAGACCCCGGCGGGCACGGCCGACGGCACGGTCGAGCTCCCCGACGAGATCTTCGACGTGCAGGCGAACATCCCGCTGATGCACCAGGTCGTGGTGGCTCAGCTGGCCGCCGCTCGCCAGGGCACGCACGACACGAAGACCCGCGGCGAGGTCCGCGGCGGTGGCCGCAAGCCGTACCGGCAGAAGGGCACCGGCCGGGCTCGTCAGGGTTCGGTTCGCGCGCCGCAGTTCACCGGCGGTGGCACGGTGCACGGCCCCACGCCGCGTGACTACACGCAGCGCACCCCGAAGAAGATGAAGGCCGCCGCACTGCGTGGCGCCCTCTCGGACCGGGCGCGGGCCGGCCAGGTGCACGTGGTGACCGAGCTGGTCACCGGCGAGAAGCCGTCCACGAAGGACGCCAAGAAGGTTCTCTCGTCGTTGTCGCAGGCGAAGCGCGTTCTCGTGGTGCTGCACCGTGACGACGAGCTGAGCTGGCTTTCGGCCCGCAACCTCTCGCACGTCCACCTGATCACGCCGGACCAGCTCAACACCTACGACGTGCTGGTCAACGACGACGTGGTGTTCACCAAGGCGGCGTTCGACGCCTTCCTTGCGGGCCCGGCCAAGGGCAGGAGCGCCAAGGCTTCCGCGACGTCGAGCGAGGCCGAAGGGAGTGACGAGCAGTGAGTTCCGTGGCGATCCCCGACCCCCGCGACATCCTCATCGCGCCGGTGATCTCCGAGAAGTCCTACGGGCTGCTCGAGGACCACAAGTACACGTTCCTGGTTCGCCCGGACGCCAACAAGACCCAGATCAAGGTCGCGGTCGAGAAGGTGTTCGGCGTGAAGGTCATCAGCGTGAACACGATCAACCGCCCCGGCAAGCGCAAGCGCACCCGGTACGGCTTCGGCAAGCGCAAGGACACCAAGCGCGCCATCGTGACGCTGTCGGCCGAGAGCAAGCCGATCGAGATCTTCGGCGGACCAGCCGCGTAAGGGACTGAGAAGACATGGGCATCCGCAAGTACAAGCCGACTACGCCGGGACGGCGTGGCTCGAGCGTCTCCGACTTCGCCGAGATCACCCGGTCGACGCCGGAGAAGTCGCTCCTGGCCCCGCTGAGCAAGTCCGGTGGCCGCAACTCGTCGGGCAAGATCACCACCCGGCACAAGGGCGGCGGCCACAAGCGTGCGTACCGGATCATCGACTTCCGGCGCAACGACAAGGACGGCGTTCCCGCCAAGGTCGCGCACATCGAGTACGACCCCAACCGCTCGGCCCGCATCGCGCTGCTGCACTTCGCCGACGGCGAGAAGCGCTACATCATCGCGCCGGACAAGCTCAAGCAGGGTGACCGGGTGGAGAGCGGCCCTCGCGCCGACATCAAGCCCGGCAACAACCTGCCGCTGCGCAACATCCCGGTCGGCACCGTGATCCACGCGATTGAGCTCCGGCCCGGCGGCGGCGCCAAGATCGCCCGGTCGGCGGGTGCCCGCGTGCAGCTCGTCGCCAAGGACGGGCCGTACGCCCAGCTGCGGATGCCCTCGGGCGAGATCCGCAACGTGGACGTGCGCAACCGGGCCACCGTGGGCGAGGTCGGCAACTCCGACCACTCGAACATCAACTGGGGCAAGGCGGGCCGCAACCGCTGGCGGGGCAAGCGCCCCACCGTCCGCGGTGTCGTCATGAACCCGGTGGACCACCCGCACGGTGGTGGTGAGGGCAAGACGTCCGGTGGTCGTCACCCGGTGAACCCGAACGGTAAGCCGGAGGGCCGCACCCGCCGTCGCAAGGAAAGCGACAAGCTGATCGTCCGCCGCCGGCGTACCGGCAAGAAGCGCTGAGCAGGGAGGTAGAAGAACATGCCGCGTAGCCTGAAAAAGGGCCCGTTCGTGGACGACCACCTGCTCAAGAAGGTGGACGCGCTCAACGAGTCGGGCAAGAAGACCGTGATCAAGACCTGGTCCCGCAGGTCCACGATCATCCCGGACATGCTCGGTCACACCATCGCGGTCCACGACGGCCGCAAGCACGTCCCGGTGTTCGTCACCGAGGCCATGGTGGGGCACAAGCTGGGCGAGTTCGCCCCGACGCGGACCTTCAAGGGCCACGTCAAGGATGACCGCAAGTCGCGTCGCCGCTGAGCGCGCACCTGAGAGAAGGAAGTAACGATGAACGCGCGTAATGGTGCGGAGGCCGAGGCAGCGGAAGCACTGCCGACGGCTTTCGCTCGCGCTCGGTTCGTCCGGGACTCGCCGACCAAGGTGCGCCGGGTGATCGAGCTGATCAAGGGCCGCAACGCCAACGAGGCCCTGGCCGTGCTCCGGTTCGCCCCGCAGGCGGCCAGCGAGCCGGTGGCGAAGGTGCTCGCCAGCGCCATGGCCAACGCCGAGAACAACCTCGACCTTGACCCGGACACGCTCTGGATCAAGAACGCCTACGCCGACGAGGGCCCGACGCTCAAGCGCATCCGGCCGCGTGCCCAGGGCCGCGCCTACCGGATCCGCAAGCGGACCAGCCACATCACGGTCGAGGTCGAGTCGCGGCCGGAAGCCAAGACCAAGAGCAAGAAGAAGGCAGGTGGCCGGTAGTGGGCCAGAAGATCAACCCGCACGGCTTCCGGCTCGGGATCACCACTGACTGGAAGTCGCGCTGGTACGCCGACAAGCAGTACTCGGAGTACGTCGCCGAGGACGTGAAGATCCGCAAGCTCCTGTCCACCGGCATGGAGCGGGCCGGCATCTCGAAGGTCGAGATCGAGCGCACCCGCGACCGCGTCCGCGTCGACATCCACACCGCCCGGCCGGGCATCGTCATCGGCCGCCGCGGCGCGGAGGCCGACCGGATCCGTGGCGCGCTGGAGAAGCTCACCGGCAAGCAGGTGCAGCTGAACATCCTCGAGGTGAAGAACACCGAGGCCGACGCCCAGCTCGTCGCGCAGGGTGTCGCCGAGCAGCTGTCCAACCGCGTCGCCTTCCGGCGCGCGATGCGCAAGGCGCTCCAGACGTCCATGCGCTCGCCGCAGGTCAAGGGCATCCGCGTGCAGTGCAGCGGCCGTCTCGGCGGTGCCGAGATGTCCCGCTCCGAGCACTACCGCGACGGCCGGGTTCCGCTGCACACGCTGCGCGCCGACATCGACTACGGCTTCTTCGAGGCCCGTACGACGTTCGGCCGCATCGGCGTGAAGGTGTGGATCTACAAGGGTGACGTCATCGGCGGCCTCAAGGGCAAGGCCGAGCGGGACGCCGCCGCGGCGGCCGAGCGCGCCCCGCGCAGGGAGCGTCCCTCGCGTCGCCGTTCGGGCTCGTCGGGCACCACGCCGACGTCGACCGAGGCCGGCCGCGCGGCTGCCGCGAAGGCCGACACAGACGTCGCGACCAGCCAGGCCCCCGAAGTGGCCTCGCCGGACGCAGCAGAGAAGACGGAGGGCTGACGCGTGCTCATCCCACGCAAGGTCAAGCACCGCAAGCAGCACTCGCCGAAGCGGTCCGGCGCCGCCAAGGGCGGCACGAAGGTCAACTTCGGTGAGTACGGCATCCAGGCGCTTGAGCACAGCTACGTGACCAACCGGCAGATCGAGTCCGCTCGTATCGCCATGACTCGTCACATCAAGCGTGGCGGGAAGATCTGGATCAACATCTTCCCGGACCGCCCGCTCACCAAGAAGCCCGCGGAGACCCGCATGGGTTCCGGTAAGGGCTCGCCCGAGTGGTGGGTCGCCAACGTCAAGCCCGGCCGCGTGATGTTCGAGATGAGCTTCCCGAACGAGGCGGTGGCTCGTGAGGCTCTGCGCCGCGCGATCCACAAGCTGCCGATGAAGTGCAGGATCGTGACCCGCGAAGGTGGTGAGTTCTGATGGCGAGTGCAGCAGGAGTTGCGGCGTCAGAACTTCGTGAGCTCACTGCGGAAGAGCTCGTGCTCCGTCTGAAGGAAGCCAAGGAGGAGCTGTTCAACCTCCGGTTCCAGATGGCGACCGGACAGCTCGACAACAACCGCAGGCTGCGCACGGTCCGCGCGGACATCGCGCGCATCTACACGGTGATGCGTGAGCGCGAGCTCGGCCTCTCCGTCGCGCCTGACGAGACTGACGAGAGTGAAGGTGCCGCATGACCGAGCCGGTGCAGAAGAAGGACTCCGGCCGCAACTACCGGAAGGTCCGTGAGGGCCTCGTCGTGTCCGACAAGATGGACAAGACGATCGTGGTCGAGCTCGAGGACCGCAAGAAGCACCCGCTGTACGGCAAGGTCATGCGCTCCACCAAGAAGGTGAAGGCGCACGACGAGCAGAACACCGCCGGCGTGGGTGACCGCGTGCTGCTGATGGAGACCCGGCCGATGTCGGCCACCAAGCGGTGGCGACTGGTCGAGATCCGCGAGAAGGCCAAGTAATCAGGGGGCTGCCAGCCCCATTCGTTCCGCCAGGCTCGGGCCTACCGAGAACCGGCGCGACATACAGGAGTTGACGTGATCCAGCAGGAGTCGCGACTGCGAGTCGCCGACAACACGGGTGCCAAGGAGATCCTGACCATCCGCGTGCTCGGTGGCTCGGGGCGGCGCTACGCGGGCATCGGCGACATCATCGTCGCCACCGTCAAGGACGCCATCCCGGGCGCCAACGTGAAGCGTGGTGACGTGGTCAAGGCCGTCATCGTCCGCACGGTGAAGGAGAAGCGTCGCCCTGACGGCTCCTACATCCGTTTCGACGAGAACGCGGCCGTGCTCATCAAGAACGACAACGAGCCGCGGGGCACCCGCATCTTCGGGCCGGTCGGCCGCGAGCTGCGCGACCGCAAGTTCATGAAGATCATCTCGCTGGCGCCGGAGGTGCTCTAGATGAAGGTGAAGAAGGGCGACACCGTCCTCGTCATCGCCGGCAAGGACAAGGGCGCGAAGGGCAAGGTCATCCAGGCCTACCCCGAGCGGCAGCGGGTGCTGGTCGAGGGCGTGAACCGGATCAAGAAGCACACCCGGATCACCCAGACGCAGCGCGGTGCCCAGTCCGGCGGCATCATCACCCAGGAGGCCCCCATCCACGTCTCGAACGTGATGGTCGTGGACTCCGACGGCAAGCCGACCAGGGTGGGCTACCGGATTGGCGAGGACGGCAAGAAGGTGCGTATCTCGCGCAGGACGGGCAAGGACATCTGATGACCACCGCAGAGACGACATACCCGACGCCGCGGTTGAAGACCCGCTACCGCGAGGAGATCAAGGGCCAGCTGCAGGAGGAGTTCTCCTACGCGAACCCGCACCAGATCCCCGGCGTGGTCAAGGTCGTGGTGAACATGGGCGTTGGTGACGCCGCTCGCGACAGCAAGCTGATCGAGGGCGCCATCCGCGACCTGGCCACCATCACCGGCCAGAAGCCCGAGGTGCGCAGGGCCCGCAAGTCCATCGCCCAGTTCAAGCTGCGCGAAGGCCAGCCGATCGGTGCGCGCGTGACGCTGCGCGGCGACCGCATGTGGGAGTTCCTGGACCGGCTGCTGACCATCGCACTGCCCCGTATCCGCGACTTCCGCGGCCTCTCGGGCAAGCAGTTCGACGGCAACGGCAACTACACGTTCGGCCTGTCCGAGCAGTCGATGTTCCACGAGATCAACCCGGACTCCATCGACCGCCCGCGCGGCATGGACGTCACGGTCGTCACCACCGCCACCACCGACGACGAGGGCCGGGCGCTGCTGCGCAAGCTCGGCTTCCCGTTCAAGGAGAACTGAGCCGATGGCCAAGAAAGCTCTGATCGCCAAGGCCGCCCGCAAGCCGAAGTTCAAGGTGCGTGCCTACACCCGCTGCCAGCGCTGCGGCAGGCCGCACTCGGTCTACCGCAAGTTCGGACTCTGCCGCATCTGCCTGCGGGAGATGGCCCACGCGGGCCAGCTCCCCGGCGTCAGCAAGTCCAGCTGGTGAAGGCTTCCCACCAACTCCCACTTCGCCACAGGCCCCGCACGGGGAACCAGGGCGAGAAAGGTTGACAGGTCACCATGACGATGACCGACCCGATCGCAGACTTCCTGACACGTCTGCGTAACGCGAACTCGGCGTACCACGACGAGGTCGTGCTCCCTCACTCGAAGATCAAGGCGAACATCGCCGAGATCCTCAAGCGCGAGGGCTACATCTCGGACCACCGGGT
The DNA here is from genome assembly GCF_003311655.1 of Prauserella sp. PE36. Classification (NCBI taxonomy): domain Bacteria; kingdom Bacillati; phylum Actinomycetota; class Actinomycetes; order Pseudonocardiales; family Pseudonocardiaceae; genus Prauserella; species Prauserella sp. PE36. The sequence goes on from NZ_QEQT01000036.1 coordinate 60,730, forward strand.
CGAGCCCGGCGAGAAGCACAAGAACCTGATCGTCGAGCTGAAGTACGGCCCGAACCGGGAGCGCAGCATCGCCGGTCTCCGGCGGGTGTCCAAGCCCGGTCTGCGGGTGTACGCGAAATCGACCAACCTGCCCAACGTTCTGGGCGGCCTCGGCGTTGCGATCATCTCGACGTCGTCCGGCCTGCAGACCGACCGGCAGTGCAAGCGCAACGGCGTGGGCGGCGAAGTCCTCGCCTACGTCTGGTAAGGGAGGGGGACTGGCATGTCACGCATCGGAAAGCTGCCGATCACCGTCCCCTCCGGGGTCGAGGTGACCATCGACGGGCAGCACGTCAAGGTCAAGGGTCCGAAGGGCACCCTCGAGCACACGGTTCCCGAGCCGATCACGGTCGAGCGCGACGAGGACGGCGTGCTCTCGGTGAAGCGGCCGGACGACGAGCGGGAGAGCCGGGCGCTGCACGGCCTGACCCGCACGCTGGTGAACAACCTCGTCGTGGGTGTCACCGACGGTTACGAGAAGAAGATGGAGATCCACGGGGTCGGTTACCGTGTGCAGGCCAAGGGCTCGGACCTCGAGTTCGCCCTCGGCTACAGCCACCCGGTGCTGATCAAGGCCCCGGAGGGCATCACCTTCAAGGTGGAGTCCCCCACTCGGTTCTCGGTCTCCGGCATCGACAAGCAGAAGGTCGGCCAGACCGCGGCGGTCATCCGTAAGCTGCGTCGCCCCGACCCCTACAAGGGCAAGGGCCTGCGCTACGAGGGCGAGCGCATCCGTCGCAAGGTCGGAAAGACGGGTAAGTGATCATGAGCGAAACGGTGACCAAGCGCAAGCCGGTCGGCAAGGACATCTCGACCCGCCGTCGCGCTGGCAAGGTTCGTCGGCACGCCCGGCTGCGCAAGAAGATCAGCGGCACGGCTGCCCGGCCGCGGATGTCGGTGAAGCGGTCCTCGCGGCACATCGTCGTTCAGCTGATCGACGACGTCGCGGGCCACACCCTGGCGTCGGCGTCCACCCTCGAGGCGGACGTGCGCGCGGTGGAGGGCGACAAGAAGGCCAAGGCCGCCAAGGTCGGCGAGCTGGTCGCGGCCCGTGCCAAGGAGGCCGGGATCTCCAAGGCGGTGTTCGACCGGGGTGGCAACGCCTACCACGGCCGGATCGCCGCACTGGCCGACGCCGCCCGCGAGGCGGGGTTGGAGTTTTAGACAGTGAACAAGTTCGAGAACGGAAGGAACGCCTGATGCCGGGACGTACGCGGCAATCCGGCGGCCAGGGCGGACCCGGCGGCGACCGCGAGCGCGGTGGCGGCCGGGACCGCAGGGACCGTCGTGACGGTGGCCGTGGCGGGGCGGCCCAGGACAAGACCCCGCACCTCGAGCGCGTCGTAGCGATCAACCGCGTGGCCAAGGTGGTCAAGGGTGGTCGTCGCTTCAGCTTCACCGCGCTGGTCGTCGTCGGTGACGGCGACGGTCAGGTCGGCGTCGGCTACGGCAAGGCCAAGGAAGTTCCCGCGGCCATCGCCAAGGGTGTCGAGGAGGCGAAGAAGAACTTCTTCCGCGTGCCTCGGATCGCCGGCACCATCCCGCACCCCGTGCAGGGTGAGGAGGCCGCCGGTGTGGTGCTCCTCCGTCCGGCCAGCGCCGGTACCGGTGTCATCGCCGGTGGCCCGGTGCGTGCGGTGCTGGAGTGCGCCGGTGTGCACGACGTGCTGTCGAAGTCGCTCGGCAGCGACAACGCGATCAACATCGTGCACGCGACCGTGCGGGCCCTGAAGGACCTGCAGCGTCCCGAGGAGGTCGCGGCTCGCCGTGGCCTGCCGCTCGAGGACGTGGCTCCGGCCAGGATGCTGCGGCAGCGTGCGGGCCAGGGGGTCTGACATGGCGCAGCTGAAGGTCACCCAGATCAAGAGCACGATCGGCACGAAGCAGAACCACCGGGCGTCGCTGCGCACCCTCGGGCTGCGCAAGATCCGGCAGTCTGTCGTGCGGGATGACACCCCTGAGACCCGCGGGCTCATCCACACGGTCCGGCACCTGGTGACTGTGGAGGAGGTCAAGGCATGACCATCAAGATCCACCACCTGCGGCCCGCCCCCGGGGCCAAGCGCGACAAGATCCGCGTCGGCCGCGGTGAGGGCTCGAAGGGCAAGACCGCCGGTCGCGGCACGAAGGGCACCAAGGCCCGGAAGAACGTGCCTGCCGGCTTCGAGGGTGGGCAGATGCCCATCCACATGCGGCTGCCGAAGCTGCGTGGCTTCAAGAACCGCTTCCGCACCGAGTACCAGCCGGTGAACGTGGGCGACATCGCCCGCGTGTTCGCCGACGGTGGCAAGGTCGGCAAGGAGGAGCTCGTGGCCCGCGGCCTCGTCCGCAAGAACCAGCTGGTGAAGGTTCTCGGCAACGGCGACGTCGAGGGCGTCAAGCTCGACGTCACCGCCGACGCCTTCTCGGCCAGCGCCAAGGAGAAGCTCGAAGCCGCTGGTGGCAGCGCCACCACGCTCTGAGCCACCCAGAGGCTGAAACGGCCCGCCCGGTCCACGTGACCGGGTGGGCCGTTTTCCGTTTGCCTGGCCGGTTATGTTCGAGACGTGACCTGGCTGCTGGTGTTCTTCGGTGCCGCGCTGCTCATCGCGCTGACACCCGGTGCGAACAACCTGCTCGGCCTGCACCACGGCATGCGCCACGGCCTCGGCAAGGCGCTCGCCGGGCTCGCGGGCAGACTCGCCGCGTTCGTGCTCATGATCGCCGCCGTCGCGGCCGGCCTCGGGCAGGTGCTGGCGGCGTCGGAGCTGGCGTTCACCGTCATCAAGTGGGTCGGTGTCGCCTACCTCGCGTGGCTCGGCGGCAGCCTGCTCGTGAGCACCTTCCGGCACGGCACGCGTCCCCGGCTGCCCGAAGGGGAGGCGGCCGATCCGCTGCCGGTGTGGCCGGTGGTGCGCAAGGAGTTCCTGGTCGCGATCACCAATCCCAAGGCGGTGCTCGTGTTCACGGCGTTCGTGCCGCAGTTCGTCGACGCCGGTCACGGCCCGATGGGCTGGCAGGTGGCGGTGCTCGGCGCGGTGTACCTGCTGGCGGAGTTCCTCGCGGGCACGGTCTACGTTGGCGTCGGCGCCGTGGCGAGGGTGGCCGCTCTCTCAGCGCGGGCGCGACGCAATGTCGACCGCGGCACCGGGATCGTGCTGCTCGGGATGGCGGGCGCACTGGCGACCTCGGCCAGATGACGCATTAGCCCGTACTACCTGCGGGCACTACCACAGGGGCTGTTAGAGTCGACGACACGCTGCGGGACACTTGTGCCCCGGAGCGCTCCTGGCTTGCCCGCCAGCGACTGTGTCCTGCCGGTACCCCGTACCGGCCAAGCCGATCGTCGGTTGATCACCGGCGACGCCGAGGAGGTCCCCCGCGTGCTCAGCGCATTCCGCTCGGCTCTCGCGACGCCGGACCTGCGCAAGAAGATCCTGTTCACGCTGATGATCGTGGCCGTGTACCGGATCGGTGCGGTCATCCCAGCGCCCGGGGTTTCGTACCCCAATGTTCAGGCCTGTCAGGCGCAAGTCGAGAACCAGAACATCTTCTCCCTGCTGAACCTGTTCAGCGGTGGTGCGCTCCTGCAGCTGTCGATCTTCGCGACGGGCATCATGCCCTACATCACGGCGAGCATCATCGTGCAGCTGCTCACCGTGGTGATTCCGCGCTTCGAGGAGCTGAAGAAGGAGGGGCAGTCCGGCCAGGGCAAGCTCACGCAGTACACGCGCTACCTGACGATCGCGCTGGCGATCCTGCAGGCGACGGGTGTCATCGCTCTCGCGGACCGCGGTCAGCTCTTCGGCGACTGCGACCAGCCGGTCCTCCCGGACAACAGCGTCGCCACGCTGGCGATCACGGTCCTCACGATGACCGCGGGCACGGCCGTGATGATGTGGCTCGGCGAGCTGATCACCGAGCGCGGCGTCGGCAACGGCATGTCGCTGCTGATCTTCCTGAACATCGCGGCGCAGATCCCCGCCGAGGGCGCCAACATCCTGAGCAGCCAGGGCGGACTGGTCTTCTTCTTCGTCTGTCTCCTCGCGCTGGCGATCATCGCGAGCGTCATCTTCGTGGAGCAGGGCCAGCGCCGGATCCCGGTGCAGTACGCCAAGCGCATGATCGGCCGCCGGATGTACGGCGGCACCTCGACGTACCTGCCGATCAAGGTCAACCAGGCCGGTGTCATCCCGGTCATCTTCGCGTCGTCGCTGCTGTACCTGCCCGATCTCATCGGCAGGCTGGTGGGCGACCCGAACCAGGCTTCCGGCTGGCAGCGGTTCCTCCAGACCTACCTGGTGGACCAGTCGAGCTGGTTGCACATCCTCTCGTACTTCGCGCTGATCATCTTCTTCACGTACTTCTACATCACGATCACCTTCAACGTTGACGAACGTGCTGAGGAGATGAAGAAGTTCGGTGGGTTCATCCCGGGCATCCGGCCCGGCAGGCCCACCGCCGAGTACCTGAGCTTCGTACTCGGCCGCATCACGCTGCCGGGCTCGATCTACCTCGGCATCGTGGCGATCCTGCCCAACTTCTTCTTGTCCATCACCGGCCAGGGACAGAACCAGAACTTCCCGTTCGGCGGCACGGCTGTGCTGATCATGGTCGGTGTCGGACTCGACACCGTGAAGCAGATCGAAAGCCAGCTCATGCAGCGCAACTACGAAGGGTTCCTCCGATGACGCGTGTGGTTCTCGTTGGTCCGCCAGGTGCGGGTAAGGGCACGCAGGCGGTCGCTCTCTCCGAGCGGCTGCGGGTGCCGCACATCTCGACGGGTGACCTGTTCCGGGCTCACGTGGGGGAGCAGACGCCGCTGGGTCAGGAGGCGAAGCGCTACCTCGACTCGGGCGACCTCGTGCCCGACTCGGTGACGAACGAGATGGTGCGGGAGCGGCTGGCCGATCCGGACACGAAGGCGGGCTTCCTGCTCGACGGCTTCCCCCGCAACACCAAGCAGGCCGAGGTGCTCGGCGAGATGCTCGCCGAGTCCGACACCGCGCTGGACGCCGTGATCGAGCTCCAGGTGCCCGAGGACGTGCTGGTCGAGCGGCTGCTCGGCCGCGGTCGCGCGGACGACACCGAAGAGGTCATCCGCCGCCGCCAGCAGGTGTACCGCTCGGAGACGGCTCCGCTGCTCGAGTTCTACGCCGACATCCTGGTCACCGTTGACGGCGTCGGCGACATCGACGAGGTCTCCTCGCGCGTGCTGGACGCGCTCGACAAGAAGTCGTGAACCTGCGCGGTCTTCGCATGCCGAGGTGGTTGCGCCGCGGCAGCTCCATCGAGATCAAGACCAGGGGCGAGCTCGAGGCGATGCGGGAGGCCGGCCTGGTCGTCGCGCGCACCCTCGCCCTGGTGACCGAGGCCGCCAAGCCGGGTGTGACCACGATCGAGCTGGACGAGCTCGCCGAGCAGACCATCCGCGAGGCGGGCGCCGTGCCGTCGTTCCTGGGCTACCACGGCTTCCCGGCTTCGATCTGCGCGTCGGTGAACGAGCAGATCGTGCACGGGATCCCGTCGGCGGCGCGGACGCTGGCCGACGGGGACCTGCTGTCCGTGGACTGTGGTGCGATCCTGAACGGCTGGCACGGCGACTCGGCCGTGACGATCGCCGTCGGTGACGTCACAGACGCGGACCGTAAGCTCTCGGCGGCCACCGAGGCCGCGATGTGGGCGGGTGTCGACGCCGTCAGGCCAGGTGCCCGGCTCACCGACATCTCCTTCGCGGTCGAGTCGGCGGCGCTGCGGGCCGGCGAGGCTGACGGCCTCGAGTACGGCATGGTGGTGGAGTACGGCGGCCACGGCATCGGTCGCGAAATGCACATGGACCCGTTCCTGCCGAACGTCGGCAAGCCCGGCAAGGGGCCGGTGCTCGAGGCCGGGATGGCCCTCGCGGTGGAGCCGATGCTGACCGGCGGCTCGGGTGAGACGGTGGAGCTGGAGGACGGCTGGACGGTCGTGACCGCAGACGGCTCCCGCTCGTCGCACTGGGAGCACACCGTCGCGGTGACCGAGGACGGCCCCTGGGTGCTGACGGCCCCGGAATCCACCTGACCGGGCGACGGCGGTCCGGACCGGATCCATCGCCGGTGGAGTGAGCGGACGGCGTTCGGCCTGCTCAGCGTGGCTCTTCGCCCGTCGTGGTGATTCCGTTACGGTGTTACCATTGAGTGGGTGCGACGGAACGTCGTCGTGCCTCTAGCACAGGCGGCCCCCCGTTTGGGGTGCTTGACACAGGGTGCGTACACTGTCTAGCTGGCGTGCCCATCACGTCGATTCCATCGCGCTTGTGAAATGCACTCGAGTTCCTGGGGCATTGGAGTCGGTGTGACGTGCGTGCCACTGACAGTAAGCACTCACCGCTCAACCAATCACGAAACGCGGAGGACATGGCGAAGAAAGACGGGGCCATCGAGGTCGAAGGCCGCGTGATCGAGCCGCTTCCCAACGCGATGTTTCGCGTCGAGTTGGAGAACGGCCACAAGGTCCTAGCCCACATCAGCGGCAAGATGCGGCAGCACTACATCCGCATCCTGCCTGAGGACAGGGTTGTCGTCGAGCTTTCGCCCTACGACTTGTCCCGTGGTCGCATCGTCTACCGCTACAAGTGATCACGGAGAGCGTGGCTGAGGTCGACGACCTCGGCCAAGGGGCGCGCAGCAACTCAGCACGAGCAGGAAAGCAGGAGACGTGAAGGTCAAACCGAGCGTCAAGAAGATCTGCGACAAGTGCCAGATCGTCCGCCGGCACGGCCGGATCATGGTGATCTGCGACAACCTGCGGCACAAGCAGCGGCAGGGCTGATCGCAAGCACTCGTTCCGGAGTGGCTTGACACATCAATACCTCCCCGTACCTGCCGGGTCGCCACGGCGGCCTGGTTCACCCCCGGGCTTCAGGCCGGGGCCGGGACACCACCCGCGAGAGCGAGTGGGCGACAGCGAGTCGTCCCGGGATGGCCGGGGAGCAGACCTGAAGACACGACGAACATAAGGAGCACGAGCGCCAATGGCACGACTCGCTGGCGTCGACCTCCCCCGCGAAAAGCGGTTGGAGATCGCGCTTACCTACATCTACGGCGTTGGCCGTACCCGCTCCAGGGAACTGATCGCCGCTACCGAGCTGAACGCGGACACCCGCGTGAAGGACCTCAGCGACGACGACCTGGTGAAGCTGCGGGACTACATCGAAGAGAACTTCAAGGTCGAGGGTGACCTCCGCCGCGAGGTGAATGCCGACATCCGTCGCAAGATCGAGATCGGGTGTTACGAGGGTCTGCGGTGGCGCCGTGGTCTGCCCGTCCGCGGGCAGCGCACGAAGACGAACGCCCGTACCCGCAAGGGCCCGAAGAAGACGGTGGCAGGCAAGAAGAAGGCGGGCAAGAAGTGAGCGTCCGCGGCAGGAGGGTCGTGCAGGTCGGCGCGAACCAGCGCCGCGGATCGGCCTCGTGCGTCTCGCCGAAGGCCCTTTACGCCCGTCCGATGGCGCTGCGCCAGCTGTACACCGACGCCGGTTCCGTGATCCGGCGCGGGCAGCGTGAGGCCGCGGCCGCCCACCAAGAGAACTCGCGGTAGAGGAGAAGCACCCAGACATGCCCCCCAAGGCTCGTACCGGCGCCAAGAAGGTCAGGCGCAAGGAAAAGAAAAACGTCGCTCACGGGCACGCCCACATCAAGAGCACGTTCAACAACACGATCATCTCGATCACCGACCCGAACGGCGCGGTGATCTCGTGGGCCTCGTCCGGCCACGTCGGGTTCAAGGGCTCGCGGAAGTCCACCCCGTTCGCCGCTCAGATGGCTGCCGAGAACGCCGCGCGCAAGGCCGCCGAGCACGGGATGAAGAAGGTCGACGTGTTCGTGAAGGGACCCGGCTCCGGCCGGGAGACCGCGATCCGCTCGCTGCAGGCCGCCGGCCTCGAGGTCGGCACCATCCAGGACGTGACCCCGCAGCCTCACAACGGCTGCCGCCCGCCGAAGCGGCGCCGGGTCTGAGGAACGGGGAGGAGTAAGCACACATGGCTCGTTACACCGGCCCCGCGACGCGCATCTCGCGTCGCCTCAAGGTCGACCTCATCGGCGGTGACCAGGCTTTCGAGCGTCGCCCCTACCCGCCCGGCCAGCACGGCCGCGGCCGGATCAAGGAGAGCGAGTACCTGCTCCAGCTGCAGGAGAAGCAGAAGGCTCGCCACACCTACGGCATCCTCGAGCGCCAGTTCAAGCGCTACTACGAGGAGGCCGCGCGGCGCACCGGCAAGACCGGTGAGAACCTGCTGCAGATCCTGGAGTCCCGGCTGGACAACGTGGTCTACCGCGCCGGCCTCGCCCGCACCCGCCGGCAGGCCCGTCAGCTGGTCAGCCACGGTCACTTCCTGGTCAACGGCCAGAAGGTGAACATCCCCAGCTTCCGCGTGTCCAAGTTCGACATCATCGACGTGCGGCCCAAGTCGCTGCAGATGCTGCCGTTCGTGGCCGCCAAGGAGGCGATGGGCGAGCGCCCCATCCCGGCTTGGCTGCAGGTGGTCCCCTCGACCCTGCGCATCCTCGTGCACCAGCTGCCCGAGCGCGCGCAGATCGAGGTTCCGGTGCAGGAACAGCTGATCGTCGAGTTCTACTCGAAGTGATCCACCACCCGGCTCCGGCCGGGGGGCGGATCCGGCGGCGGCGCCGTGGAGTGCGCCGCCGCCTACGCCACACCTTTCGGCGTCATATGGCGGGCGCCGGCAGGAAAGGAAGAAGGAAAGTGCTGATTTCCCAGCGGCCGACTCTCGGCGAAGAGACGGTCAACGAGACCCGCTCCCGGTTCACCATCGAGCCGCTCGAGCCGGGCTTCGGCTACACGCTCGGCAACTCGCTGCGGCGCACGCTGCTGTCGTCGATCCCGGGTGCCGCGGTCACGAGCATCCGCATCGACGGCGTCCTGCACGAGTTCACCACCGTTCCCGGGGTGAAGGAAGACGTCACCGAGATCATCCTGAACCTCAAGGAGCTCGTGGTGTCCTCCGAGGAGGACGAGCCGGTCACCATGTACCTGCGCAAGCAGGGCCCCGGTGAGGTCACCGCGGCCGACATCGTGCCCCCGGCCGGTGTCACCGTGCACAACCCGGACCTGCACATCGCCTCCCTGAACGGCAAGGGCAAGCTCGAGATCGAGCTCGTCGTCGAGCGGGGCCGCGGCTACGTGCCTGCGCTGCAGAACAAGCAGGCGGGCGCGGAGATCGGCCGGATCCCGGTCGACTCGATCTACTCGCCGGTGCTGAAGGTGACCTACAAGGTCGAGGCCACCCGTGTCGAGCAGCGGACCGACTTCGACAAGCTGATCCTGGACGTGGAGACCAAGCCGTCGATCACGCCCCGGGACGCGGTCGCGTCGGCCGGTAAGACGCTCGTGGAGCTCTTCGGTCTGGCCAGGGAGCTCAACGTCGACGCCGAGGGCATCGAGATCGGCCCGTCGCCGCAGGAGGCGGACACCATCGCCGCCTACGCGATGCCGATCGAGGACCTGGACCTCACGGTGCGGTCCTACAACTGCCTCAAGCGCGAGGGAATCCACACCGTCGGCGAACTGGTCTCGCGCAGCGAGGCCGACCTGCTCGACATCCGCAACTTCGGCGCGAAGTCGATCGACGAGGTCAAGATGAAGCTCGTCGGTCTCGGCCTCACGCTGAAGGACAGCCCGCCCGGGTTCGACCCGACGGCCGCCGCGTCCAGCTACGACGGCGAGGGCTGGGGTGGCGATGTCGCCGACGGCCTTTCCGACAGTGGCCACGACGATGGCCAGGACTACGCAGAGACGGAGCAGCTGTAAGACCGGCGGGGCGGTCCGCAGTGGACCATCCACTGTGGACCGCCTGGTCTTGCCGCTGAGAAGTTAACGAGGAGAACCGATGCCCACCCCCACCAAGGGACCCCGTCTCGGTGGCTCGCCGTCGCACGAACGGCTGATGCTGGCGAACCTGGCCACGTCGCTGTTCGAGCACGGCAAGATCACCACCACCGAGGCCAAGGCCAAGCGCGTCCGGCCGCTTGCCGAGAAGCTGATCACCAAGGCAAAGCGCGGTGACCTGCACAACCGGCGTCAGATCATGCGGATCATCCGCGACAAGGACGTCGTGCACAAGCTGATCGCCGAGATCGGACCGTTCTTCGTGGACCGCAACGGCGGTTACGTCCGCATCACCAAGACGCTGCCGCGCAAGGGCGACAACGCCCCGATGGCGGTCATCGAACTGGTGGCGGAGAAGACGGTCGCGGCGGAGGCCGAGGCGGCGCGCAAGACCAAGTTCGCCAAGGACGAGAAGCCCGCCGAGGAGACCACCGAGGCCCCTGAGGCCGAGGCCACCGAGGCTGCCGACGCGAAGGCCGACGACCAGGACGCCGAGGCTCCCGCCTCCGCGACCGACGAGGCGACGGCCGCGCCTGCCGAGGGCGCCGAGGACAAGACCGACGAGCCGGCCGACAAGGCCGACAAGAAGGACGAGTCCTGACGGCACAGAACGTCACGAACGAGCCCGCCACTCCCGCTGGGGAGGGCGGGCTCGTTCGTCTGCGCCTCGACGTCTCCTACGACGGCACCGGCTTCTCGGGCTGGGCGCGTCAGCCGCAGCGGCGCACCGTGCAGGGCGTGCTTGAGGACGCACTCGCCAAGCAGCCTCCCGGGGCCGCATTGGCCCGCTCCGTGGTCGTCGCGGGCCGGACGGACGCCGGGGTCCACGCGACCGGTCAGGTCGTCCACGCGGACGTGGTGCCGTTCTCGGGCGAACCGACGTCGCGGCGCCTGACCGTCGACGAGCGTGGCGTCCCTGACCTCGACCGCATGCGGCACCGCTGGAACCGGATCCTGCCGGCCGACGTACGCGTGCTCGGCGTGCGTGTCGCCCCCGAGGGGTTCGACGCCCGGTTCTCCGCGACGCGGCGGCACTACCGCTACCAGGTCTCCGACGCGCCGTACGGCGTCGACCCACTGCGCCGCCACGACACCCTCGCGTGGGGCCGTCCGCTCGATGTGGACGCGATGAACGAGGCTTCCGAGGCCCTGCTGGGCCTGCACGATTTCGCGGCCTACTGCAAGCAGCGGGAGGGCGCCACGACGATCAGGGAGCTGCAGCGTCTCGTCTGGCGCCGGGTCGCGGAGCACGACGTGCACGTGGACGTGTCGGCCGACGCGTTCTGCCACTCCATGGTGCGCAGCCTCGTCGGCGCACTGTTGCTGGTCGGCGACGGTCGCCGCGAGGTCGCGTGGCCGGGAACGGTGCTGGAGAGCCAGGAGCGGGCGAGCGCGGTCGCGCCCGCCCACGGCCTCACCCTGGTGGGCATCGACTACCCGCCGGACGCGGAGCTCGCCGCCCGTGCCCAGCAGACCCGCAACCTGCGCACGGTGTGACCCGACTGCAGTGAAGGCCACCATGCCTGCGTTCAACGCAGTGTTGAGTCTCAGCTGATGTGACACAGTTTGTGTCTCTCGGCATGTGACACACCCGGGTCCGGGTGATATCGGGGTCTGTCGCTTGAGCAGCGTTGTGGTTGCTGACCATGACGCGGAAGCGGGCGAAGATGCTGCTGATGGACGCCACGTTGGTGGTTCAGCCGAAGCTGGAGAACGTGTCGGAGTGGTGCCGGGCCAACGGTGTCGATAGGCGTACGTTTTATCGGCACCGTGCCCGGATCCTGGCCGAGGGGCAGTGGCGGGAGCGGTCCCGGCGGCCGAAGACCTCCCCGGGGGCCACGCCGGAGCCGGTGGTGGCCGAGATCGTGCGGCTGCGCGCTGAGCTAGCCCCGGACAACGGCGCCGACCCGATCCGTGACGCGCTGCAGGTGCTG
>NZ_QEQT01000037.1:0-189206 GCF_003311655.1 Prauserella sp. PE36
GTGCGGCGCCGGCACACTGCTGGTGCGCGCGGATTCCGGGTTCTACGTCGGTGAGCTGATCGCCGAGATCGCCCGGTCCGGAGCGTGGTTCTCGATCACCGCGCCGCTGCGCACACCGATCCGGGCGGCGATCGCCGCGATCAGCGAAACGTCCTGGAAACCGATCACCTACGCCCGGCCTGTCCCCGACGCCGAGAGCGCCACGATGATCACCCGCGCAGAGATCGCCGAAACCAGCTACACCGCGTTCGCCAACCCCAGCGCCCAAGCCGGCCAGAAGACCACCGGCCGGCTCATCGTGCGCCGCACACCCGTGCCCACCGTGGGCGGCCAGGGACAACTGGTCACCATCTACCGCTACCACGCCGTGTTCACCAACAGCCCTTACGACCCGATCACCGCCGAAGCCCAACACCGTGACCGCGCCGGAGCCATCGAACAGGTCTTCGCAGACCTCAACGCCTCCGCGCTGGCCCACTTCCCCTCCGGCCGATTCGCCGCCAACGCCGCCTGGCTGTCACTGGCCGCCCTGACCCACAACCTGCTCCGCGCCGCGGGCTGCCTAGCCAGCCCCTTCCACGCCAAAGCCCGCACCAGCACCCTCCGACAACACCTCATCCACGTCGCCGCCCGCACCACCCGATCAGCCCGCCGCATCCACCTCCACCTCCCCCGCGACTGGCCCTGGGCCCAGGACTGGAACCGACTGTTCACCACAGCCCACGCACCACCACCAGCACCCTGACCCACCCACCCCGCCCACAACGGGCCCAACCGGAGACCACACTGGACAAGCTGGACACCAGGCCAGCAACCCCCGCACGCCCACACCACAACCATCGCACCACCCCACCCCCCACCCCCGCACCAAGATCACCAAACAAGATCAACAGCGGATCCAGATTGAACGCAGTGAAGGTGGCCTTCACTGCAGGGGCCCCAGGCCGCCTGGCGCTCGCGGCCACGGCGAGCCGGTAGCCACCACCGGTGGCCTCGACCAGGCCGGAGTCGCCCAGCGCACGCCGCGGTCAGGGCGTGGCCAGCGCCGGCTCCGGGCTCGGCTCCACCAGGGGCCGCGCGGCCTCGCGGGCCTTCGCGCCGATGCGCCTGCCCAGCTCGGCGTAGGCGGAGAACTTGGCGTCGTCGAACCACTGGTCGCCCGTGCTGTCGTTCGGGAACTCGGGATGGTGCGCGGCGTAGGAAAGCAGCTGGTACGGCAGCTCCGGGAACAGCACGGCCCTTGCCACCACGAGCCTGCCCGTGACCTCGGCCGCGAGCCCGCTCTCCGGCGGGTAGTGGATCGTGCCCGTGATGAGCGGCGAGGCCGTGAGCCTGCCCGCGAGGGTGAGCTGCTCGGCGCCGGGCACGTGGTCCACCTGGCCGGGTTCGGCCGGCCACGGGTCGTCGAGCTCCACGCGCACGCCCAGCTCGTGCCTGGCCAGTGTGAGCGCCTGGGCCAGCGTGCCCGCGGTCGGTGGCGCGTCGTTGCTCGCGTCGACGCAGTAGATGAGCGTGCAGCGGCGGCGGAAGAGCTCGACGAGGCCGAGGTTGTCGTAGTGCCCGCCGTCGGTGACGTGCAGCAGCGGGTCGCGGTGCGGATGGACGCCGAAGACCTCCCGCAGCAGGTACGGCAGCCTGCGCGCCCTCGGCAACCACGGATGCGCCCAGTTGCCCTCCTCGGCGGCCTCGTGGGCGTGCCGCACGAACTTCGGGTTCGGCAGCCACGCGCCGAGCCGGGCGCCGGACACGGCCAGCAGCACCTGGAACCAGCGGCTCGACCTACCCATCGCCGAGGCGAACGCGGCACCGCTCACCGCCACCGCGCCCTGCACGGTGAGGTCGCGGCGGAAGCGGGGCGTCACCGCCGCCTCGAGGTCGCCGGTGCGGACCCAGCCGACGTCCGGCCCGCCCGTCCACTCGGCGCTCATCGTGTAGGACACCGCGTCGAGACCCGGGGGAGTGCGGTTCTCGCCGGTGAGGTTCGCCGACGCGGCGAACACGACCTCGGGGAACCCCCGTGGCCTGGCGCCGTAGCGCGACAACGACGTGCGCTCGGCGGGGTCGTAGGGCACGGCGACCACCTGGCCGTCGGCGTCGCGGCGGACCCTCCGCACGGCGAATGCCGACGCGAGCCGCTGCCGGTAGAATGGGTGCAGGCTCAGCGACGTCACGTCGAACACCCCGCCGAGCACGAGCACCACCGCCGCGACGAGCGCGGCTGACCACAGCGCGGCCTCGGCGCCCAGCGTCGTCGCCGAGCCCGCGAACAGCAGCAGCCACACCACCGCGAGCACGCCGGTGGTGACGATCACCAGCAGCCGTTGCAGGACCCCGCCCGGTAGCGCAGCGGGAATGCCGCCGGTGCCCCGCCGGAACAGTCCTCGCGCCTGCCTGCCGAGGAACGCCCGGTGCCGCCAGAACATCGACGCGACGGCGGCGAGGTAGGTCAGCAGCACCGTCCCGAGTGGACCGCCGATTCCGGCGACCCGGCCCGCGTGCGTCAGCAGCCACTCGGCCGTCCACACCAGCAGCGGCACCACGAGGGTGAGGGCGGCGAGCACGACCGTGATCGCGACGAGCGGCGGCACGACGCGGGCCGAGCGCGCTCGGCGATCGGCGGCGCCGCGCGTGAACAGCGCGAGCAGGAACGTGCCCGCCGACAGCACGCCGAGCGCGACGAGCGAGCCCGTGCGCGGTACCGGATAGCGCAGCGGGTCGAGCGTGAGCTCGGTCAGCGGCACGGCGTGGTAGAAGAGTCCGATGAGGACGCCGAGCACCACGGCGGGTCCGAACAGGACGGTCAGGGAGAGCAGCAGGCCCCTGGCGATCCGGCCGAGCGCGGCCAGCATGCGGGCCGGGGTGTCGGCGAGGTAGCTGGAGTGCCTGCGCACGTGGTGCAGCTCGGCGCTGCCCTCGGTGAACACGGTGGCGGGATCGCGCACCGGCTCGCCCGGCGGCGGAGCGCCGGCGTCGGTCAGCGCCTGCTGCAGCGCACCCGCCGTGTAGCCGCCGCCCGAGACCGACACGAGGTGGTCGGCCTCGAGCAGCTCGGTGCGCAGCGACTGGAGCGCGCCCATCGCGACGCTCGCCGCGCGGATCCCTCCGCCGGACAGGCACACGCCGCTGGTGTCGGTGCCTTCCGCCCACTTCCTGCTGATCTCGGCGGGGTCGACACCGGGCACGGTGTAGGCGTCGCGCCAGCGGGTCGCGCCCGGCTCGCCGTCGCGCGGGGCGGCCGGGTCGTCGGCCTCCAGTGGCCGGGGCGGGCACGTCCGCGGCCGCTGCGCGGTGCGTTCCGCGAGTGATCGGGGGGAGTGGGCGACGCAGCGCCACAGCAGTGCGCCGACTCCGGCGAGGCCGATCGCGGCGGCCGGCAGCAGCGCGCTGAACTCCAGCACGGTCGCGGCGGCCGCGCCGTCCAGCGCCCATGCCGCGGTGCCAGGCCACGAGGTCACCAGCAGAAGGAGGAGGTTCGCGAGCGCCCCGGCGGCCACGGTGACGACCGTCGCGACCCGGGCGAGCCACGCGGCCTGGAACGACCTCGGCCCGCACGCGCACCACCGGGCCGCGGAGGCGCCCAGCCACAGCGCGGTGCCGACGCAGGCGAGTAACAGCAGGTTCCACCAGGCCGCGTCCGCGGTCTCCGGCGGCAGCGGCACCGCCTGGCCGCGGCCGGCGAGGGCGACCGCGACGGTGCCGGCCGCCTCCGGTACCAGTGCGCCGGCGACGGGCAGCACGAGTGCGGCGAGCGCGGCACCGGCGGCCGCACTCCTGCGCGGAGCGCCACCCCGCGCGGGACTCGGCGATGACACGGTTCCCCCCAAGTACGTCGGCCCTCGACGGTGACGCCCAGCAGTCTGGCCTTCACACAGAGGGGTGTAAAGCCGACTGTCCAGTTCGTTATCGCAGGACTCGCGGTCGGGAACGCAGAACTCGCGGGCTGGAGCGGGGGACTCGCGGGCTGGAGCGGGGGACTCGCGGGTTCAGGTGGGGGTCGGGAGGTCTGGGGCGTCGGGCTGTTTGCGTTTGATGGAACGGAAGATGTGCGCGCGCAGGTGGGCGAACTCGGGCAGTTCCTTGGTCTCCACCTGGTCCCTCGGCTCCGGCAGGCCGACGGGCAGCACTTCCTGCACCGCCGTGGGCGGCGGGGTGAGCACCACGACGCGGTCGCCGAGGTAGACGGCCTCGTCGATGTCATGGGTCACGAACACGACGGTGACGCCGTAGGCGGTGCGCACGCGCAGCACCAGATCCTCCAGGTCGGCCCTGGTCTGCGCGTCCACGGACGCGAACGGCTCGTCCATGAGCAGGATCTCGGGCTGGTAGGCCAGCGCCCGCGCGATCGCGACGCGTTGCTGCATGCCGCCGGAGAGCTCCCACGGGTAGTGGTCCATGAACCCGGTGAGCCCCACCGACTCGACGGCGTCCTCGACGAGCCGGTTCCGCTCGTCCCTGCCGAGCGCCTTGTGCCGCAGCGGCAGGGCGATGTTGTCGCGCAGCGACAGCCACGGCATGAGCGAGCGGCTGTACTCCTGGAACACGAAGCCGATCTGCTCCGGCGGCCCGTCCACCACGTGCCCGCGCAGGGTGACCCGCCCCGACGTCGGCGCCAGCAGCCCCGCCATGCATCGCAGCAGCGTGGTCTTGCCGCAGCCGGACGGCCCGACCACGCACACGAACTCGCCCTCGGCGACGGAGAAGCTCAGCTCGGCGATGGCGTGCGTCACCCGCTCGCCCTCGCCGTACGTCTTGGACAGACCGCTCACGTCGAGCATCGACGGACCCTTTCCTCGCAGTCACCGCAGCGCACTGGCCCTGGCCCCTCGATGCCACCTGAGCACGCGCCGCTCTACGAGCGCAAGCCCCGCGTTGAGCAGGTAGCCGAGCAGGCCGAGCAGCAGGATTCCGGACCACATCTCCGGGATCGCGAACGAGCGCTGTGACTCCAGCACGAAGTAGCCGATTCCCTCGGTGCTGGCCACCATCTCGCTGATCACCATGAGGATCAGCGCGAGCGACAGGCTCGTGCGCATGCCCGCGAACACTTGCGGCAGCGCCGAGGGCCAGACGATGCGCAGCAGCCGCTCCGTGCCCGTGATGCCGTACACCCGCGCCGTGTCGAGCATCGTCGGGTCGACCCCGCGCACGCCGTCGACGGTGTTGAGCAGGACCGGCCAGACACACACCACGGCGATGACGAAGATCTTCATGGTGTCGCCGACGCCGAGCACGAGCATCCCGAACGGCAGCAGCGCGGGCGGCGGCACGGCCCGGCCGAACTCGACGATCGGGCCGGCGACACGGCGGGCCGTCTCCGAGAGCCCGAGAGCGGTGCCGAGCGCGACCCCGGCCAGCACGGCGATTCCGAACCCGGCGGCCAGGCGCGCGAGGCTCGGCACCACGTCGCTGCCGACCCGTTCGAACACCCACGTGTCCGCGAACGTCACGAGGATGTCCGCCAGCGGCGGGAAGTAGAAGCTGTCCGCGCCCGCCGACCACACCCACCACGCGGCGAGCGCGGCGAGCGGCACGGCGATCTCGAGTGCGATGAGCAGCAACCCGCGGCGGGATCCCCTCATCGCGCACCCCGCTGGGACGGATGCCAGTGCAGGACGCGCCGCTCGCCCGCGGCGAAGAGCGCGTTGAGCACCCAGCCGAGCAGGCCGGTGACGATGATGAGCGCGTACAGCAGGTCCGTGGCCCCGCCGACGCGCGCGGCGTTGATCTCCCTGCCGAGTCCGGGAGAGCCGATCACGAGCTCGGCCGTCACCGCGAGGATCAGCGCCACCGACGACGAGATGCGCAGGCCCGTCGCGACGTAGGGCACCGCGCCCGGCAGCACCACGCGCGTGAGCCGTTCGACGCGGCCGAGCCGGAACACGCGCGCGGTGTCGAGCGCGACCGGGTCGACGTCCTGCATCCCGTAGAGGGTCTGGATCAGCAGCGGCCAGAAAGCGGCGAAGGCCGCGAGGAACACCTTGCTCTCCAGCCCCACGCCGTAGACCAGGATCGCGAGCGGGACGAGCGCCACCGACGGGATGGGCCGGAGGAACTCGATGATCACCCGGAACGCCCGGTATCGCACGGCGCTCGTGCCGAGCAGCATCCCGATCGGCACGGCGAACGCCGCCGCGATTCCGAGCCCGAGCGCCCACCCCTGCAGCGTCTGCCCGACCGCCGACCAGAACGACGTCTCGGTGGTCTGCCGGCCCAGCTCCGCGAACATCTCGGTCACCGGCGGGAAGTAGCGCCGGGGCAGCAGTCCGGTCCGGGCGGCCACCTCGGCGAGCAACAGCACGGCCGCGACCCCGGACCACGTCTGCGCGACGGCGCGCGCCCGCGGCCGGGCGGCACGCACCCGCTGGGCCACCATCAGTTCCCGCCGGGGGTCCAGATCAGCTCGTCGAGGTCCGGCGGCTGCTCCAGCAGGCCGTACTTCTGGCTCAGCTCGCTCATCAGCTCGATGGAGGGCCGGTTGAGGTCGGTGCCCCACTGCGCGAGCCGGACCTCGCCGATCAGCTCGTCCGGGATCTGGGTGTAGGTGCCCAGCGCCTCACGCACGGCGCCGGGGTGGCTGCCGGCGTACTCCAGCGACCTGTTCATGGCCCGCGCGAAGCGCTCCGCCACGTCGGCGTTGTCCGCGAGGTACTGCTCGGTGGTGAAGTACGTGGCGACCGTGAGGCTCGGCTCCGTCTCGTACAGCGGTGCGACGATCGGGCGCGCGCCGCTCTGCCTGGCGACCGTGTCGAACGGCTCGACGACGTAGATGGCGTCCACCTCGCCCTGTTCGAGCGCGGCGTTCGCCTCGGGGAATGGCACCTCCACGAACTGCAGCGTCGAGATGTCCACGCCGTGCTTCTCCAGCGCCGCCTTTGCGGTCACCTCGGTGATGTTGCGCAGGGTGTTGAGGCTGATCCGCTTGCCCTCCAGGTCCTTCGGCGTGGTGATGCCGCTGTCGGCGCGGACCCAGATGTGCGACCACGACTGCTGCTCGGTGGCCGCCTCCTGCACGCCCTGCGTGAGGATGCGCACGGGCAGGCCCCGGCTCGCCGCGATGAGCAGCGACGTGGTGTTGGAGAAGCCGAACTGCAGGTCGCCGCTCTGCACGGCGGGCAGGATCTCGGCGCCGCCCGCGAACTCCTGCGGTTCCACCCGCAGGCCTTCGTCGGCGAAGAAGCCCTGCTCCCTGCCGACGTAGAGCGGGGCGACATCGGAGATGGGGATGACCCCGACGCGGACGGTGACCGGACCCTCGCCCGGCTGGTCGCCGCCGCCCCCGTCACCTCCGCAGGCGGTGGTGACCGTGAGCGTGGCCAGCAGGGCGGCCGCGGCCGAGAGAAACCGTCGGGGTCCGGAGATCAGTGCACGTGCCTGGGTCATGGGGCACTCCCTCGTGCCATGCGTGAACCGGCCAGGACTGGAACAGGTCAACAGTCTGTCACCGTTGTGAGTGACACGGGAAGATCTGCCGAGTACCGAAATGGCCCGTATAACGCCCTATACCGCTCGGCCTTGGCCGCCAGGCCGGGACGTGGGCGAACCAGGGCGGTTCGTCCCCAGGCATCGTCCGGCGGGCTCATGTGACTTTCCGACCAGCCGCTCGTTGGGTGGGGCATGGGTCGCGCCTAGGGCATTTCCGTCGTTCAGGCCCGGGTGTAGCCGCCGTCGGCGAAGAGTTCGGCACCGGTGATGAACGACGAGGCGTCCGAAGCCAGGAACAGGGCAGCATCGGCGATTTCCTCGGGCTCGGCCAGCCGCCCCAGTGGCACGGTGGCTTCGGCGAACTGGTCGGCAGCCGACCCTGCGGCGCTCAGCAGGCCAGGGGTCCTGGTGGGTCCCGGGCTGAGCACATTCACCCGGAACCGACGTTCCCGTGACTGGCGGGCCCAGTTGTGCACGAGGTTGCTCACCGCCGCCTTCGAGGCGCTGTAAACCTCGAGGCCCTCATTGGGCCGCACGCTGTTGCTTGAGCCGATGACCAGGATGGAGGCGTTCTCCACCAGCAGCGGAAGCGCCTTCTGAACGGTGAACAGCGGGCCCTTGACGTTGACAGCGAGGACCAGATCAACGTTCGCCTCGGTGTGAGAGCCGAGAGCGGCGTCCGCGGCGATTCCCGCATTGGCCACCAGCACGTCG
Source organism: Prauserella sp. PE36 (assembly GCF_003311655.1). NCBI lineage: Bacteria > Bacillati > Actinomycetota > Actinomycetes > Pseudonocardiales > Pseudonocardiaceae > Prauserella > Prauserella sp. PE36. Next base: position 8,137 of record NZ_QEQT01000037.1, read on the forward strand.
ATGCGTCCAGCCTCGTCACGGACTCGCGTGTAGAGGGCGTCCAGGTCGGCCAGCGCCGAGACGTCCGCTCGTACGCCGGTGGCCGCCGGACCCATCTCCCTGACCGCCGCATCGAGGCGGTCGGCGTCCCGGCCTGTCACAAAGACCCGTGCGCCCTCTCGGGCGAAGCGGTGGGCTATGGCCAGTCCGATCCCGCTGGTCCCTCCGGTGATCACAGCGACCTTCTCCCGCAGTACACCCGGCATGTCGAACCCCTCAAGTTATGGAATGGATCGTCCACAACGTAAGCGTAATGGACGATCGAGTCAAGAATGGGTAGGCTCAGGCCATGCCCAGGCCACGCGCATTCGACGAACAGCAAGTCCTAGTCAGGGCCCGGGAGCAGTTCTGGACGACCGGCTACGCCGGAACGCGGATGGATGACATTGCCCAGGCGACCGGCCTGGGCAAAGGCAGCTTGTACGGCGCCTTCGGAGGGAAGCGCGAGCTGTTCCATCGCGTGTTCGATGACTGGTGTGCCTCAGTCGTCGAGGTGGCCGAAGGGCAACTGACAGGCGGCCCGGACGCAGAGGCACTGGCCCGGCTGTCGGGATACGTGCGCCTGATGGCTGAAAACGCCGCTTCCGACACCGAACGCCGGGGGTGCCTGGTGGCCAAAGGTGCAGCGGAGTTGGCCCAGCACGATCCGGCGATCGCCGGACGTACGGCCGATACCATGACGAGACTCCTGGCCCTGCTGCGAGCGGAGGTCAGCGCCGCCCAGCGTCATGGCGACATCGATAGGGCCGCAGACCCCGAGCAGTTGGGGGCACTGCTGTTGTCGGTGGTTCGCGGTATCGAGGCGGTAGGCAAGGCCGGTTTGACCCCGGAGACACTGCGGAACATCGCGGACACCGTACTGGCCGTCCTGCCCGCACCCGGGGAAAGGAAGCCTTGCCGCTGAGCGCGACTCGGCCTGCGATAAGCAACTCGGCGCCATCACAAGTACATGATCCGCCGGACAGCGCCTAAGTCGCGCTCCGACTGGGACGGGAGCCTGGACGCGGAGAGCGCGAGGTGAGAGCTGGACCCTCTGAGCACCCTGACCCCGCTGGACCAGTCCGCTCCGCTGGAGGCGCCGGCCCGCGAGAGCCCGCTGCCGCTGCCGATCGTGGTCGGCGTCGACGGCTCGGCCGCCGCGCTCGCCGCGGTGCGCTGGGCGGCGTTCGAGGCCAGCGCGGACCGGCGCCGCCCTGCGCCTGACGCACGTGTGCGACGTGCCGCCGCTCGATCCGCGCGTCGCGCCCGAGCCGGCCGCGGCCCGTGAACTGGTGCACGGGGCGCGCTGCCCGGTCGCCGTCGTCCGGCCCCGACGCTGGTCCGATCCATTGTGGACACTGCTCTGAGCGGGCTGCGATTGGGCCAAAGCGGTGACACAGCGTGTGTCTGTCGCCATTCTCACAACACATTGGTGTGGTCCAGGGGACGATTACGTTGAAACACCAGACCTCGTCCCGGGGATAATGTCGGTGTCGGATGTTGAACCGGCGACTGACGATGGGGCCGCCGGGCGAAGGGGGTCGGTCACTGGTGGCATCATCTGGAAGAACCGCGCGGTTGTGGCGGCGGCTGTTCGTCGGCCGTAATCCGCTGGCGAGGCCGGGGGATCGCCTCGAGTCGCGGTTGCTCGTGATTCTCCTCCTGCTCGTCCTGTTCTCGATCCCCGTGGTCGCCTCGCTGGGCAGCGAGACCTACGCGAGCAGGCTCGCGGTTGCCGAGCAGGAGGCGGAGTCCAAACACCGGGCCACGGCGGTGCTGCTGGCCGACGCGCCCGTGAGCATGACCACGGGCGAGCTGGAGAGCGTTGGGGTCCTCGCGCGCTGGGAACGGCCCGACGGCACCGAGCAGGTCGGCGAGGTGAGCGCCTACCGGGGCAGCACGCGCGGCACGGAGGTCCCCGTCTGGCTCGACGACAGCGGCGAGCTGACGAGCCCGCCGATCACCAGGGCCGGTGCGGCCACCGACGCCGCGAGCGTCGCGATCTCCGCATGGCTCGGCGTCGTCGCCCTGTGCGGGCTGGTGTTCCTCGCCGTGCGCGGCGTGCTCGCGCGGCTGCGCGCGGCGCAGTGGGCACGCGAATGGGCGCGGGTCGAGCGCGAGTGGAGCCGCCGCTGACACACCGGCGGTGGTCGAGACCTCTGCCGCCGACCGGGTGAACCCGGCGCCCACGCTCCCGGAAACCCCGCCGAACGGATCCGGCCGTCCGCTCGCTCGTTGTCGTGCTAGTGAGCGGACAGCATCCGGGAGGAGGTGGCCCGTGCCCGGCAAGCCCATCCGCCAGCTCATCGCCGCGGTCTCCGTCTTCGCCGTCGTGGGCGCCGCCGTCGCCGCGCTCCTGCTGTTCGGCGACGACGCCCCCACCCGCCCCGGCGCGCCCCAGCGGGGCTCCTCGGCGGTCACCACGCCCGCGCCCGCCGACCGCGTCCTCGTCGTGAAGATCGACAACGTCGCCGCTGCGCGCCCGCAGACCGGGCTCTCCGCCGCCGACGTCGTCTACGTCGAACCGGTCGAGGGCGGCCTGACCCGGCTCGCCGCCGTGTACTCCTCGCGGTTGCCGCGGGTCGTGGGCCCGGTGCGCAGCGCGCGGGAGACCGACGTCGAGCTGCTCGCCCAGTACGGGCATCCCACGCTGGCCTTCTCCGGCGCCGCACCCGAGATCCTGCCGCTGCTGCGCCGCGCCTCGATGACCACGGTGACCGAGCGGCGCGTGCCCCGCGCGTACTTCCGGGACGGTGCCCGGCCCAGGCCACACAACCTCTTCGCGCGGCCGGACCTGCTGCCGGCGGGTACCGGGCCGGGGCCGCGCCACGTCCTCGACACCGGTCCCGCCCCGGGCGGAGGAACGCCCACCGCGAGCCACGCGGTCGGCTTCCGGGCCGCCTCCTACGAGTTCCGCTGGGCGCGGCGGGACGCCCGCTGGCACGTGTGGCTCGACGGATCGCCGCTGCTCACGACGGAGGCAGGGCAGGCGGCCGCCGCGACCGTGGTCGTGCAACGGGTCGCGATCCGCCAGGGCGCCGTCGAGGACGCGGCGGGCTCCGTGTCGCCGGTCGCCCGGACGGTCGGCACCGGCCCCGTGACCGTCCTGCGCGACGGCAGGGCCTTCCCGGGCACGTGGTCGCGGCCCTCGGCGGGGGAGGGCACCACGTTCACGACCGCCTCCGGCGAGCCGCTGCCGCTCGCGGAAGGCCCCGTGTGGATCCTGCTCGTGCCGCGCTGACCGGCGGGTTCAGCCCTTCGCGGGACGAGGGCGGGCGATCATCACCGGGCACTCGGCGTTGTGGATCAGAGCCTGGCTCGTGGATCCGAGCAGCAGGCCGCGGAAACCGCCCCGGCCCCTGCTGCCGACCACCACGAGCTGCGCCCGCCGGCTCCACTCCAGCAGCTCGTGCCTCGGCCGGTCCTTCACCAGCACCCGCCGCACGCTCACGTCGGGGTAGTGCTCTCGCCAACCCGCGAGCCGCTCGGCGAGGCGGCGCTCCTCGGCGTCGCGCATCGGCTCCCAGTCGAAGGCCATCCGTGCCTCGCTGAAGACCTCCGTGTCGGCGTCGCTCCACGTGTGCACGGCCACCAGCTCCACGCCGCGGAAGCACGCCTCGTCGAAGGCGTGGCCGATGGCCCGCTCGCTCAGCGGGCTGCCGTCGATGCCGACGACCACGGGTCGCTGGTCGTCCCTGGCGGGCAGCGGCGGACCGTCGCCGCGCACCGACACCACAGGGCAGTGCGCGTGGCTCACCAGCGCCAGCGTGGTGGAGCCGACCAGCAGGCCGTAGAGCCCGCCGTGCCCCGACGAGCCCAGCACGAGCATGCGCGCCGACTTCGACGCGTGGATCAGCGTGGGAATGGGCGGGTCGGTCTCGAACAGTGTGTGGACGTCCAGTCCCGGCTCCGCCTCCGCGGCCGTCGCGCGTGCTGTGTGCAGGAACTCCCACCGCTGCCTGCGCAGGTCCTCCCTGAACGCCGCGGGGGGCGGGATGCTCTCGCCCGCGTAGAGGTCGGGGTAGCCCGCGGCGTGCACGAGGTACAGCGGGACGCGGTGGCGCGCCGCCGCGTCGGCGGCCCACCGCACGGCCCGCAGCGCCGCCGACGAGCCGTCGACTCCGGCGACGACGGGGCCGCTGCCCAGCTCGGGGATGCTCACGATCGCTCCTTCTCTGCGTCGGCGTGCTCGGTGGTGGCCGGCGTGGCCGGGGCCCCCGTGCCCGGCCCGCCGGAGAGCGTGGCCAGCTCGTCGCGCAGCGCGTCCATCAGCACCGGCAGGTCGGTGACCTGCTCGGGGTCGGTGACCGCCGTGACGGTCAGCCGCCCGCCGTAGGACAGGGCCACGAACGACACCGTCATGTTGCCCTTGACCGTGGAGATCGGGATGACCTCCCGGATCGGCGCGCCGAGGAACGACAGCCGCGCCGACGGGCCGCGCAGGTAGGTGATCGACGTCGACAGCACGGTCTGGTGGTCCACGAACCACTGCAGCAGCTTGAGCCGCGCCAGCAGCCGGAAGACCGGGCTCACGAGCCGGCCCGAGGCGCCGCGGGCGACGCCGACGCGGCGCCGGGTCAGCCACGCGATCGAGGTCAGCCGCTCCAGCGTGTCCCCGGCCGCGGGCAGCTCGATCGGTACCGAGAACGCGTGGTTGCCCAGGTGCGCGCCCGCGTCGCGGCCCCGGGTGGACACCGGCATCGACACGACGAGGTTGTCCACGTGCTCGCCGCGGGCACGCAGCAGCCCGTGCAGCGCGCCGGTCCCCGCGGCGAGCACGGCGTCGTTGAGCGTCCCGCCGTGCGTCCGCGCGGTGGCCCGCAGCGCCTTGACGTCGGCCCTTGCCACGGCGAAGCGCCGGTTCGGGCTGGTCGGCCGGTTCAGTGACGAGCGGGGCGCCGACGAGGTCTCCCGCAGCCGCAGTTCCCTCAGCGCGCCTCTCACCCGCCGCGGCACGGCGCCGAGCCCGCGCAGCGCCCGCACACGGTCGCGCGTGGCGTCGGTGAGCAGCTGCCACCTGCCGGGCGGTCGTCGGGGGAACGCCGGGTCGTCCGGCGCGGGTATGCCGTCGGCGATCCGCGCGAGCGCGGCGAGCCCGCCGATGCCGTCGGTGAGCACGTGGTGGAGGACGAACACGAGCGCCGCGTCGCCGCCGGCCAGCCCGGTGACGAACGTGGCCGACCAGAGCGGCCGGTCGCGGGGCAGCCGCTCGGTGACGGCGTCCGTGGCGACGGCGAGCAGTGCCGTGTCGTCACCCGGCTCCGGGCAGTGCACGTGCCGCACGTGGTCGTCCACGCGGAACCCGGCGTGGTCGGTCCAGTACGGCCTGCCGAACCCCGGTGGGGTGCGCACGAGGCGCTGCCGGAAGCGGCGGACGCCCCGCACCCGCTCCGCGATGGCCTTGCGCACGGCGTCGACGTCGAGCGCGGCCCCGCCGTCGAGCACCAGGATCCCGGCGATCTGCATGGGTGGTACGCCCAGATCGGACGCCAGCGTCATGAGGTCGCCCGTCCCCATGCGCTCGACGGTGGCTGTGTTCGGAGTCATCGTCGCCCTTCGCGCGTGATCTTGCTGGCACTACTACGCACGGTACGTGTTTCTCGCGCCCGAAGCCCGGCGGCCGCGCGGGCAGGCGGCCGGCCACACCATTGTGGACGGTCACGCGGCGGCCGGTAGGGACCTTGTGCCCTGGTGGCCGGTGACGAGTGCCGCTGCCCTGACGGCCGGGGAAAGCCGATCCTGGTGACCAGGGACGCAGCCCCCCGGCAGAAGGAGCGAGCCGATGACGACCGGCCCCCTGCTCACCCGCCCCGCGCTGCACGCGTGGTCGGCCCAGGAGCGCGACGTGCTGGTGCGCGCGGCGATGAACTCCTACCCCTGCGGTGTCGGCCGCCCGTGGTCACTCGAGGTCCGCGGCGACCGGGCCGAGCTCTCCGAGCGGTTCGGCGCGTCGAGCTGGCACCCGGAGGGCGTGGGCCGCGACCGGGTCATCGCCTGCGGCGCGGCCCTTGCCGGTGTGGTGGTGGCCGCGCGGGTGCTGGGCTGGCTTCCCGAGACGGTCCTGCTGGGTGAGCCCGGGCGGCCCGCGCTGGTCGCCAGGGTCACGGCGCCGGGCAGGCATCGCCCCACCGGCACCGACGTCCGCCGGTTTCGCGCGATCTTCGACCGCACGCGGCACCGGCACGCCGTCGATCTCGCCGAACTGCCCGAGGAGCCCCTCGCCGAGGTGGTGCGGACCGGCACGATGCCGGGCGTGCGGCTGGTGCCGGTGCGCTCGTTCGCCCCGGCGCGTCGCAAGCAGACCCTCGAGGCCGGGCTGCTCGTCGTCACCACGTCCGACGGGCGAAGGGACCAGGTGCTCGCCGGTGCCGCCATGCAGGAGGCGTCACTCGCCGCCCGTGCGCTCGGCTTCACCGCGGCCCCCCAGATCAGCCCGTTTCAGTTCCGGGAGTTCCGGCAGCGGCTGGTCCGCTCGTGCGGGCTGGGCGGCAGTCCTCAGCTGCTCCTGCGACTGGGTAGGTGACGATGGTTGAGCAGGCGTGCGGACAGGCATAACGTGAGCGCAGCGCACGACGTCAATGGTGGTGTGAAGCAGGGGGCCATTGCACGATCGGAGACCGCATGCCCACAGATTCGGCGCCGTCGGGGGACACCGGCGGCCGCAAGCCCGAGGCGAGCGCGCTCGCCGGGCTGCGGCTGGACGAGCTGCTGCACGAGGTGCAGGAACGGCTCGCGGAAATCGTCAGGACGCGGGACCGCCTGCAGGGCCTGCTCGACGCCGTCCTCGCGGTCGCGACCGGGCTGGAACTGGACTCCACGCTGCAGCGGATCGTGCAGGCCGCCGCGGACCTGGTGGACGCCCAGTACGGCGCGCTCGGCGTGCTGTCGGACGAGGGCGGGCTGTCGGAGTTCGTCTACGTCGGCATCGACGAGGAGACCAGGGCGTCGATGGGGCACCTGCCAGAGGGGCGGGGCCTGCTCGGCGTGCTGATCGAGGACCCGCGGCCGGTGCGCGTCGCGGACCTGTCGAAACACCGGGCTTCCGTGGGTTTTCCCCGCAACCACCCGCCGATGCACAGCTTTCTCGGCGTGCCGATCCGCGTGCGTGACAAGGTCTTCGGCAACCTCTACCTCACCGAGAAGCGGGACGGTGCCGAGTTCACGGCCGACGACGAGGTGGTGCTGCAGGCGCTCGCCGCCGCGGCCGGGGTCGCGGTCGACAACGCCAGGCTGTTCGAGAAGTCGAGGATGCGGGAGCGCTGGCTCGGCGCGGTCGCCGAGATCAACGGCGAGCTGCTCGGGGGAGCCTCCGTCGACGCGACGCTGGCGCTGATCGTGCGGCGCGTTCGCGAGCTGGCCGGGGCCGAGGACGCGCTCCTGCTGCTGCCCGGCGAGGCGCTGGACGTCGTGTCGGTCAGCGTGGTCTCCGGGCCGAGGGCCGAGGGGCTCTCCGGGCTGGCGGTGGACACGCGGGGCGGGTCCGTGCTGGCCGAGATCCTGCGCGGGGGCGACCCGCGCATCCTGCCCGACCTCTCGTTGGCGCTGTCCGAGCCGGGGGTCAGCTCCGGTGGGTTCGGGCCCGCCGTCGCGGTGCCGGTGAGCAGCGCGTCGGGCGCGGGCGGGATGCTCGTCGTCGCACGCCCGAAGGGCTCGGCCGCGTTCGTCGACGAGCAGCTGCCGATGCTCGCGTCGCTGGCCGACCAGGCCGCGGTCGCGCTCGAGTTCGCCGACAAGCAGCGCAACCAGCGGCTGCTCGACCTGCTCGCCGACCGCGACCGCATCGCGCAGGACCTGCACGACCACGTGATCCAGCGCCTGTTCGCCACCGGCATGAGCCTGCAGGGCACCCTGCGCAGGATCACCGACGAGCACGCGCGGGGGCGGGTCCAGCACTCGGTCGAGCAGCTCGACCGCACGGTGCGCGAGATCCGGACGTCGATCTTCGACCTGCACACCACGGCCGCGGACAGGCCGGCGAGCCTGCGGCGCAGGCTGCTCGACGTGGCCGCCGACCTCACCGCCGACTCCGTGGTGTCGCCGTCGATCCGGATCTCCGGCGCGGTGGACACGTTCGTGCCGCAGCGGGTCGCCGAGCACGCCGAGGCGGTGCTGCGGGAGGGGCTGAGCAACGCGCTGCGGCACTCCGGCGGCGACGAGGTCGCGGTGTCGGTCGAGGCCACCGCCGAGGAGCTGCGCATCGAGGTGACCGACAACGGCGTCGGCATCCCGCCGGGCGTCGCCCGCAGCGGCCTGGACAACATCGAGCGCCGGGCCCGCCAGTGCGGGGGGAGCGCGGCGATCAGGGCCGCGCGGGAGGGCGGCACCAGGGTGCTGTGGCGGGCACCCCTGGGTGGCTGAGGCCCTGGGCGGCTTTGGTCCTGGGCGGCTGAGGCGGTTACTCCACCTGCGGCTTGGGGCCTGCCGGGCGGCGCAGCTCCGTCGCCAGCACCGCGGCCTGCGTCCTGCGCTGCATGCCGAGCTTGCCGAGCAGCCGCGACACGTAGTTCTTGACGGTCTTCTCCGCGAGGAACAACCGCTCGGCGATCTCCCGGTTGGTGAGCCCCTCGCCGATCAGGTCGAACACGGCGCGCTCCTGCTCGGAGAGCGCGGCGACCGGATCGGCGTCGGCGCGCTCCCGCCGGATCCGGCTCATGAGCGCAGCGGTGGTGCGGCTGTCCAGGAGGGAGCCTCCTGAGCCGACGGTGCGGACCGCCGAGACCAGGTCCGAGCCCAGCACCTGCTTGAGCACGAAACCCGAAGCCCCCGCCATGATCGCGTTGAACAGCGCCTCGTCGTCGGCGTAGGACGTGAGCATCAGGCAGCGCAGGCCGGGAAACCGCGAGAGCAGCTCGCGGCACAGCTCCACGCCGTTGCCGTCGGGCAGCCGCACGTCCAGCACCGCGACGGTGGCTCCGGAGGAGGGAATCCGCGTCAGCGCCTCGCTCACCGAGGCCGCCTCGCCGACGATCTCCATGTCGGACTCGTCGTCGAGCAGGTCCGCGAGGCCTCGGCGGACGATCTCGTGGTCGTCCACGAGGAAGACTCGGATGGACATCTCAGCCACCATAGCGCCGATCGCGGCCACGCACACCCGCCGCTGTCCGGCCGAGGGCCGGAAGGCCCTAGGGGAAGGGACTTCCGGATGGTGCTGACGCGGCGTGATTGCGGGATTCTCAGGGTATGGAGAGCGCGGCGGCCGAGTGGTCGGCCGGTGAAATCGACGTCCTCGCCAGAGCGGTGGTCCACGCGCCGTCGGTGCACAACATGCAGCCCTGGTCGCTGGAGCTGCCCGACGGTGAGGCACTGCTGGTCGAGCGCACGGATCTCGCACTGCCGTGCCACGACCCGGCGGGCCGGGACCGGGCGGTCTCCTGCGGCGCCGCGGCCGCCAACCTCGAGCTCGGCATGCGGGTACTGGGGCGGGCGACCCGGCTCGCGCTGCTGCCCGACCCGGACCGGCCGGACCTGGTCGCGCGGATCACGGCGGGGGAGGTGCGCCTGCCGAGCGGGATTGACCTGCACCGGTACTCGGCGATCGCGCGCAGGCGCAGTTACCGGCACGCGTTCACCGGGCAGTGCGTGTCGGACTACGACCTCGCCGACCTGGTGGCCGCCTCACCGGCCGAGGGCGTCACGGCGCGCCCACTGCGGGGCGCCGCCGAGCTGACCGCCCTGGCCGACGTGCTGGAGTACGCCGGGGCCGCGGTGCGGCAGGACGACGGCTACCAGCGGGAGCTCGCGCTGTGGACGGCCCGCGACATTGAGCGCGCCGGGGACGGCCTCGCGCTCGCGGCGGTGGCGTCGACGCTGCCGTGGGCCGGGCTCGTGCGGCCCGGCACGGCGCTGCCCGACCGGGAGACGCTCGCGGCCAGGCTGGGCCGGGAGACCGTGCTCGTGTTCGTGACCACCGACGACACGCGGCTCGACCACGTGCGCACCGGCGTCGCGATGGAGCAGACCTGGCTCGCCGCGGTGGACATGGGGCTCGCCGCCGCCGTCCAGACTCAGCCGCTGCACCTGGCGGAAGCCCGTTCGGCGTTGATCGAGAACCTGGGCCTGCCGGGGTACCCGCAACTGCTCATGCGCGTCGGCCACCCCGCCGTCGCGGTGCCGCGAAGCCCCCGCCGCGCGATCCGGGAACTGCTCGACCGCGACGCGCTGTGAACGGAGCCCCACCGCCCGTTGACCGTCCCCCAAGGCCACCTTCGGTGCGTTCAACGCAACAAGGGTGGCCTTGGGTGCGTTCAACGCAACAAAGGTGGCCTTGGGGAGCGTTCAGTGGCCGAAGTGCTGGCGGCGGCGGGTTGCGAAGACGGCGGCCTCGGTGCGGCGCTCGAAGCCGAGCTTGTGCAGCACCGACGACACGTAGTTCTTCACCGTCTTCTCGGCGAGCACGAGCTGCTCGGCGATCTGCCGGTTGGTGAGGCCCTTCGCGACCAGGTCGAGCACCCGCCGCTCCTGCGGGCTCAGCGCCGCGTAGCGCGGGTCCGGTTCGCGTTCGCCCCGCAGCCTGCTCAGCACGGACTCCGTCAGGTGCGCGTCGAGCAGGGTGCCTCCCTCGGCGACCGTGCGCACCGCCGACACCACCGAGGCGCCCGACACCTGCTTGAGGAGATAGCCCGCCGCCCCCGCCATCACCGCGCCGAAAAGCGCGTCGTCGTCGGAGAACGACGTCAGCATCAGGCACGCCGGCGGATGGTCGATCGACGCCCGGATGTCGCGGCACACCGTGACGCCCTCGCCGTCGGGCAGCCGCACGTCGAGGATCGCGACGTCCGGCAGCACCAGCGGGATGCGCGCGAGCGCCTCCGCCGCCGTGCCCGCCTCACCGGTCACCCGGATGTCGCCCTCGGCCTCCAGCACCGTGCGCAGGCCCGCGCGCACCACCTCGTGGTCGTCGAGCAGGAACACCGAGATCGTCATGGCTCACTCTCCTGACCGCGGCAGGCGGGCCGTCCATTCCAGCTTGGTACCACGCCCGGGGGCCGGGCGCACCGACGACGTGCCGCTCCAGCGGGCCGCGCGCCGGGCGAGCTCCCGCAGCCCGTCGCGCGGTGGCAGGTCCTCAGGCACGCCGGCGCCGTCGTCGGTGACGGTGAGCGTGACCGTGTGGCCCGAACGGTCCACCGACACCTCGACGGCGACGGACGTGGCCCGCGCGTGCCGGGCGGCGTTGGCCAGCCCCTCGCGAAGCGCCGCCAGCAGGTCGGGCCGTACGACCTCGGGCACCGCGGTGTCGAGCGGGCCCTCGAAGCCGATCCTCGGCTCGAAGCCCAGCGCGGGCGCGTGGTCCAGCGCCACCCGCAGCAGCTCCGAGCGCAGGCTGCCCGGCGCCTCCGCAGGCTCCTGGAGCGAGAAGATGCTGTTGCGGATGTCGCGGATGGTCCGGTCGAGGTCGGTGACGAAGCCGCTGACCTGCCCGGACGTCCTCGGGTCGGTGGTCAGCCTGCCGAGCGCCTCCAGCCCGAGCCCGATCGCGAACAGCCGCTGGATCACCAGGTCGTGCAGATCGTGCGCGATGCGCTCGCGGTCCTCGAACACGGCGAGCCGCTGCCGGTCCTCGCCGGCCCTGGCGAACTCCAGGGCCAGCGCGGCCTGGCCGGCGAAGGTCTGCACGAGCCGCACGTCCTCGTCGGAGAAGGGGACCTTGTCGTTGACCTTGGCGACGAGCAGCACGCCGAGTGTCGCGGAGCCCACCGTGAGCGGGACGGCCACGGCCGAGTCGAGATCGGCCACCGGGGGCGGCACGCGCACGCCCGCCGAGTCCCGCTGGTAGTCGGCGGCCCTGCGGCCGTAGTCGCGCACGACCACCGGCTTTCCCGTGCTGAACGCCTCGCCGGTAGCCGTGCCGTGCGCTGAGACGGACAGGCCGGTCACGCGCTCGGCCGTCGAGTCGGTGGTCTCCACGATGTCGAACACCAGCCGGACCTCGTCGCCGGAGCTCGGGCGGGCGATCGCCCCGACCGACGCCCCGGACACCTCGCGGGCGCGTTCGGCGATGAGGTGCAGGGCCGCCGAGGGGTCCTCACCGCTGAGCAGCGCGGTCGTCACCTCGTGGGCGGCCTCCAGCCAGCGCGAGCGCAGAGCGGTGCGCTCGAGCCGCGCGGCGTGGCGCAGCGCCGCGGCCGCGGCCGCGGCGAGCACGCCGACGGAGTCCTCGTCGTCCTGGCCGAAGCGGCTCGCGCGCTCGTCGCCGAGGCACACGTGCCCGAACACGGTGCCCCTGCCCCGCACGGGCACGACGAGCAGGGAGCGCAGCGGCGCCAGCGCGGGGCCGACGGGGTGTTCGCGCACGTCGGTCAGCCGCCGAGGGCCCGGCCGCTCGTCGAGCAACCGGCCGAGGCCGTCCCTCAGCCGGTCGCGCGGCGGGTCGTCCCCGCCCTCGGCGACGAGCGGGGGAAGCCCGTGCTCGGCGCCGTGCGCGACGAACGCGCCGTGGTCTGCGCCGGTGAGCTCGACCGCCGAGCGCACGAGCCTGCGCAGGACCTCGGGCGCGCTGAGGTCGCCGCCGACGGTCGTGACCGCGGCGAGCAGGCGGCGGACGCTGGCTTCGCTCACGACGCCCCCCAACTTGGCCGGCGCGGGTGCTCGCCCGAGTCTAGGCGCGCCCGCGCCCGCCCGGAACCGGGAAAAACGCCGGGTCAGCCGAGCCTGCGCCCCGAGATGACCTCGACCGGGATGCGCAGATGCCGGTCGTCGGGGCCGGGCCGCCAGCTCAGCTCCGGCAGGCCCGCTTCCACGTACTCGTCGCGCAGTTCGCCCGCCCTGCCCAGCACCGTGACGAACCAGCCGCTGGTGAGGTCGGGGGAGAAGGCCTCGGCCTCGAAGGCGAGGACGCTGTCGTTCGCGGCGGCGAACAGGGCGCTGCCGACGGGAGCGCCGCACAGCACGGCCTCACCGCGCACCGCGAACCGCACGGGCTGCACGGCGGGCAGCCCCCGGCTGGTGAACACCACGCGCCCGAGGTGTACCGCGCCGAGCAGCGTGATGCACTCGTCGCGATGGAGCACCTCGAGACCGAACGAGTCCAACATCACGCACAGCCCCTGTGGTCGAAGATCACGACTCACGGTGCTGCGCGCGTGCCCGCTCCGGTAGGGCCGTTGGACCCGCTGGTTTGTCAGCGACGGGCGACGGCCGACGGGAGGGCGAAATGGACGGTCTCCCTGGTGATCTCGCGTTCGGTGACGGTCACGGGCCCGAGCCCGCCGAGCGCCGCGATCACGGCCGAGACCAGCCGGGGCGGCGCCGAGGCGCCCGCCGTCAGTCCCACCACGCCCGCCCCGGCGAGCCAGCCCGCCTCGATGTCCCCGGCGTCGTCGACGAGGTGCGCCTCGGTGCCGGCTCGGCGCGCCAGCTCCACCAGCCGCGCCGAGTTCGAGGAGTTGCCGGAGCCGACCACCAGCACCAGGTCGGACTCCCCGGCGATGGCGGACAGGGCGTGCTGGCGGTTGGTGGTGGCGTAGCAGATGTCGTCGGACGCCGGGCCCCGCAGCGCGGGGAAGCGCTCCCGCAGTGCGTCGACGACCTCGGCCGTCTCGTCGACGGCGAGCGTCGTCTGCGTCAGGTACGACACCCGCTCCGGGTCCTCCACTTCCAGCCCCGCGACCTCGTCGGCGTTCTGGACCAGCACCGTGCGGGCGGGCGCCTCGCCGAGCGTGCCCTCCACCTCCTCGTGCCCCTCGTGCCCGATGAGCACCACCGTGTCCCCCCTGGCGGCGAACCGGCGGGCCTCCGCGTGCACCTTCGTCACGAGCGGGCACGTCGCGTCGATGACGTCGAGGCCCTTGTGCGCGGCCTGAGCGTGGACGGCGGGGGACACGCCGTGGGCGGAGAACACCACCGTCGCGCCGTCGGGCACCGCGTCGAGCTCGTCGACGAAGACCGCGCCCCGTTGCTCCAGCCCGCGCACGACGTGGCTGTTGTGCACGATCTGCTTGCGCACGTACACCGGCGCGCCGCGCTGGTCGAGCACTCTCTCGACGATCTCGATCGCCCGCTCCACCCCGGCGCAGAACGAGCGCGGCGAGGCCAGCAGCACCGTGCGGGGCCCGGCGGCGGACAGGCACGACGCCATCGCCGAGCCCGCCGCCGTGACCACGTCCGGCGGCACGCCGTCGTCCTGGCCCGCCGCGGCCAGGCCCAGCCCCGAGGGGCCGTCCCGCCCCGGCAGGACGGCGCACAGCGTGAGCCCGTTGTCGCCGCGGCCGGGCGCGCTGTCGGCCCGGAGCCTGCCGCGCACCGGTGGCACGCCCCGGCGGCGCAGCTCACCCGCGAGCAGGACGGCGGCGGGGCAGGGGATCGGCGGGGCTCCAGGGGTGAGCAGCTCGTCGGCGACGAGCACCCCGTCGGCGCCGGGGCGCCCTGGCCGGTTCGCGGCCATGATGCTTTGCGCTGCGGTGAACGGCATCGCGTCGTGCTCCTTGCTGTCGTGCGCGGTCGGTGCGGGCTCAGTGGTCGCGGCGGGTCACGAGCCGGGCGAGCGCGCCGAGCTCGGCCGTCGCCCTCGGCACGACGCCCGCGGAGGTCAGGTCGCGCCAGGCCTGCTCCAGCAGGGCGTCGGCACGGGCTTGGGTCCAGCCCCGCCCGCCCGCGGTGGCGATGAGCTCGGCCGCACGGGTCAGGTCGTCACCTTCCAGCGGTTCCTCGCGCAGGTAGAGGCGGGCCAGCTCGCGGCCGGCCGGGGTGCCAGAGGTCAGCGCGGCCACCACCGGCAGGGACTTCTTGTGGTTGCGCAGGTCCGAGAAGGCCGGCTTGCCGGTGACCGACTCCGTGCCCCAGATCCCCAGCAGGTCGTCGACCAGCTGGAACGCGAGGCCGAGCCGCTCACCGAAGCGGCGCAGCAGCAGGACCTGCTCGGGACCCGCCCCGCCGGCGAGCGCGCCGAGCGCGCACGCGCAGCCCAGCAGCGCGCCCGTCTTCCGTTCGGCCATGCGGACGCACTCGGGCAGGGTGACGTCGGTGCGCCGCTCGAACTCCAGGTCCGCGTGCTGGCCGTCCATCAGGTCCTGCACGGCCGCGTGCAGCGTCCGCACGGCGGTGGCGCCCGCGCCGCCCTCGGTGAGCGCGTCGAAGGCCAGCGCCAGCAGCGAGTCACCGGCCAGGATCGCCGGACCGGCGCCGAAGACGCTCCACGCCGTGGCCCGGTGCCTGCGGGTCACATCGCCGTCCATCACGTCGTCGTGCAGCAGTGAGAAGTTGTGCACCAGCTCCACGGCGACCGCGCCGGGCACGGCTCGGCCCGCCCTGCCGCCGACGGCCTCCGCGGCCAGCAGCACCAGCGCCGGACGCAGCGCCTTGCCGCCGGAGCCGCCGGTGTCGCTGCCGTGCTCGTCCCACCAGCCGAGGTGGTAGCCGCCGATGTGGCGCATCGGCCCTGGCAGCCCGCCGAGCACGGTGCGCAACGCGGGGTCCACGATGGACTTCGCGTAGCCGAGAACCTCTTTCGCCGAACGGATTCCCGGCGCCGCTTCGGTTGTGGACATCTCCGCTCACCGTCCGATCTCGACGTTCTCCAGCACGCCGAGCGCGTCGGGGACGAGGATCGCCGCCGAGTAGTAAGCGCTGACGAGGTAGGAGAGGATCGCCCGGTCGTCGATGCCCATGAACCTCACCGAGAGCCCGGGCCGGTACTCGTCGGGGATGCCGGTCTGGTGCAGTCCAACCACGCCCTGCTCGTCGGCGCCGGTGCGCATGACGATGATCGAGCTGGTGCCCGTGCGGGAGATGGGGATCTTGTCGCACGGCAGGATCGGCACGCCCCGCCATGCGACCGCGGTCGCCGACTCCACCTGCACCGTCTGCGGGTAGACGCCGAGCCGGGTGCATTCCCGGCCGAACGCCGCGATGGTGCGGGGGTGGGCGAGGAAGAACTCCGACTTGCGGCGCCTGCTGAGCAGCTCGTCCAGGTCGTCCGGGGTCGGCGGGCCGGTGCGGGTGTGGAGGCGCTGGCGAAGATCGGCGTTGTGCAGCAGCCCGAAGTCCGGGTTGTTGACCAGGTCGTTCTCCTGCCGCTCGCGCAGTGCCTCGACGGTGAGCCGAAGCTGCTGCTCCAGCTGGTTCATCGGCTGGTTGTAGAGGTCGGCGACGCGGCTGTGGACGCGCAGCACGGTCTGTGCCACGGCCAGCTCGTACTCGCGCGGCGTGGTCTCGTAGTCGGCGAACGTGCCGGGCACCGCGGATTCGCCGGTGTGCCCAGAGGCCAGCTCGATGGCCGCCTCACCCTGCTTGTTGTGGGCGGGCCGCACCTCCGCCCGCACCCCGTCGAGGTGGGCCCGCAGGCCCCCGGCGCCGTCCGCGACCTCCTCGACGGCCCGCCTCGGCAGGGTCAGCACCGTGCACGGGGTGACGGCCTTGATGGTGAAGTCCCAGATCGCGTGCGCGTCGAGCAGCACCTGCTCGCCGACGAACCGGCCGTCGCCCAGCACGTCGAGCACGGTGTCACCGCCGTACTCGCCAGTGCCGATCTTGTTCACCTTTCCGTGGGCGAGCACCACGACCTCGTCGGCCGCGTGTCCGAACTCGACGATCACCTCGCCGGGCTCGTACTCGCGCTGCTCGAACCGGCCGGCCAGCGCGGTGAGCACCTCCTCGTCGGCGAAGCCGCGCAGCGGCGGCAGCTCCCTCAGCTCGGCCGCGATCACCGACACCTCGGAGCCGGTGTTGACGCACGTGACCCTGCCGTCGCCGAGTGCATAGGTGAGCCGCCGGTTGACCCGGTACGCGCCGCCGGAGGCCTCGACCCACGGCAGCACGCGCAACAGCCAGCGTGGCGAGACGCCCTGCATCTGGGGGACGGTCTTCGTGGTGGTGGCGAGGTTGCGCGCGGCGTCGGGGGCGAGGCTCTGCCTCGGTGCGGTCTCGACGGCCTCTTCGGTGACGGTCACCGGAAACCTCCTGGGGTCGGTGTGGTCAGCTCTCCCTGCCGAGCTCGGCGTCGTCGAGGACGCCGAGCGCGTCGGGCACCAGCACGGCCGCCGAGTAGTAGGCCGTGACGAGATAGGACGTGATGGCCTTGTCGTTGATGCCCATGAACCGCACTGAGAGCCCGGGCTGGTACTCGTCGGGGATGCCGGTCTGGTGCAGCCCGACGACGCCCTGCCGCTCCTCGCCGGTGCGCATGAGCATGATGGAGCTGGTGCGCGTGCGGCTCACCGGGATCTTGTTGCACGGGAAGATCGGCACGCCGCGCCACGCCGGCACGCTGTGCCCGCCGACGTCCACACTGGACGGATAGATGCCCCGGCGGCTGCACTCCCTGCCGAACGCGGCGATCGCGCGCGGGTGCGCGAGGAAGAACGAGGGCTCCTTCCAGACCAGCGCGAGCAGGTCGTCGAGGTCGTCGGGCGTCGGCGGCCCGTTCCGGGTCGGCTTGCGCATGCCGAGGTCGGCGTTGTGCAGCAGCCCGAAGCCCGGGTTGTTGACCAGCTCGTTCTCCTGCCGCTCACGCAGTGCCTCGATGGTGAGCCGCAGCTGCTGCTCCAGCTGGCTCATCGGCTGGTTGTAGAGGTCGGAGACGCGCGTGTGCATGCGCAGCACGGTCTGAGCGACGCTCAGCTCGTATTCGCGCGGGTGCAGCTCGTAGTCGACGAACGTCCCGGTCAGCGCGACCTCGCCCTCGTGTCCGGACGTGACCTCCACCGCCGCCTCGCCGTGGTCGTTGGCCGCGGCCTGCGGGCTGCTGCGCACCTGGTCCACGTGCGCGCGCAGCTCGGGCGAGTGTTGGAGGACCTCCTCGAACGCCCGGTGCGGTAGCACGAGTGCCGTGCACGTGGTGACCGCCTTGGCCGTGTACTCCCACAGCGCGTCCGGTTCGGCCAGGCTCTCGTCGCCGAAGTACTCGCCGCCGGCGAGCACGTCGAGCACCACGTGGTCGCCGTACTCGCCGGGGCCGATCTTGTTCACCTTGCCGTGGGCGATCAGCGCCACCTCGTCCGCACGGTCGCCGAACTCGGCGAGCACGTCGCCCGGCTGGTATTCGCGCTGCTCGAACCGGTCGGCGAGCGCGTCGAGCACCGCGGTGTCGGGGAACTCGCGCAGCACGGCGAACTCCCGCAGCTCGGGCGGGACCACGCGCAGGTCGGTGTCCGAGCCGGTGAAGGTCACCCGCTTGTTGCCGACCACGCACGTGAGCCGCCGGTTGACGCGGTAGGTGCCGCCGGAGGCCTGGACCCACGGCAGGAGGCGGATCAGCCAGCGCGAGGAGATGCTCTGCATCTGCGGCTGGGTCTTGGTCGTGGTCGCCAGGTTGCGCGCCGCCGCCGTGCCAAGGCTCAGCGGGTTCTGCTGCTCGGTGCCTGTCGCGGGGTCTGTCACCGTCACAATTCACACCACCATTTCTGTGTGCTTTTTCGAGAAAGGCTGCGGCAAGGACAGGTCCGCAACCGGCGTGAATATCTGGGGCGAATGCCGATGGAATGGA
Source organism: Prauserella sp. PE36 (assembly GCF_003311655.1). Classification (NCBI taxonomy): domain Bacteria; kingdom Bacillati; phylum Actinomycetota; class Actinomycetes; order Pseudonocardiales; family Pseudonocardiaceae; genus Prauserella; species Prauserella sp. PE36. The sequence continues at coordinate 26,576 of NZ_QEQT01000037.1, forward strand.
CACTAGCAGCGGTCGGCGACGACCGTACAGTCGCCCGAAGGTGCCGATGCCCGCCGCCACGAATGAATCAATTCGAATTGAGGGCAATTCTCACTCGATTCGCAGGCTTGCGGTACTGGGCAGGGTAGAGCCGCAGGTGCAGGCGCGGCGTGTCGTGCTCCCCCGATGCCGGGAGGCTGCGCCGGCCGGGGGGGACTCGGTGGACTCTGCGTAATTCCGTTGCTCCAAAAGGGTTTGGGCGCGCACTTGTCACCCCGGGTGAGGGCGGCCGCCGGTGTGCCCCGTTCGGGCCCGATGCCGCCGCGTGCGTCGCCGGTTCGGCGGCACCGGTCCATCACCTTACGAGTATTCCCATTTTCTCCTTGTGCTCGCCGACGGCTGTCATTAACCTGCGGATATCGCTTTCCGATGCGGAAGGAAATCCCCGTTGAATGTCTACGTGACCGGTCTGCTGTGGGTTGCCGGCGCCGTGGCGCTGGGCGCGGGAATCGCTTTCCTGGTGCGCCGGGTCGGGCTCGACGAGGGGCGTCCGGACAACAATGAGGCGGCCGGGCAGGTGTTCACGATCGTCGGCGGGCTACAGGCGGTGCTCGTGTCCTTCGTGCTGATCTCCCTTTTCGACGGCGTCACGCAGGCCGGTGACGGCGCGAGCAGTGAGGCGCACAGCTTGGTGGCCACGGCGTGGGCGGCCGACGCGCTGCCCGAACCGGCCCGCTCCGAGGTGCTCCGGCTCAGTCGCGAGTACGCGGAGACGGTGATCGAACGGGAATGGCCGCAGCTGCAGGCGGAACAGGAGGTGACCGGTCCGGGGTGGACACAACTCGACCGGATGCGCGTCGCGATCGCCGACGCCCGCATCGACACCGGCGACGAGTGGGAGTCCGGGCGCAAGGCCGAGGCGCAGACGCAGCTGGTGACGCTCTACGAGCAACGGGAGGCGAGGGTCGCCGAGTCGGCAGACCGCGGGCTCGGGCCGGTCGTGTGGTTCGTGCTGGCGCTCGGCAGCTTCATCACGGTGGTGCTGTCGAACTTGTTCGGCGGTACCCGGCTGTGGACGCACATGATCCTCGTGACCACGCTCGCCGGCATGATCATGCTGCTGCTGTTCGCGATCTACCAGCTGCAGAACCCCTTCGGCGACGACGCGAAGCTCGGGCCGGACGCGTTCGAGCTCGCGCGCGAGCGGCTGGGCTGAGGGCGTGCGCACCCGGTGGTCGCCTGCGCTGCCGCTGGTGTTGCTGGTGTTGCTGGTGTTGATTCTCAATGCCGGGCCCGCGCGGCCGGGGCAGGCGTTCGCGTGCTCGATCCTGCGCGTCGAGACCGGCTGGGCCGCAGATCACTCGCGACTGAGCCGCGTGGACCTGCCCGGCGGGGAGGTCACGCCGATCGGCGTGCTCGACGACCGGGTCAACGCCGTCGGCTACTCCCGCGAGCAGGAACTGGCCTACGGTGTCTCCGGGATTCACGTTGTGACGTTCGACCGCGTCGGTGACCTCACGGTCGCCGGGGAGCTGCCGGACGAGCCGAGGGGCGGCGGGCTGGTGCGGCCGACCGCGGCCGCGGTCAGCGGGAACCGGTGGTTCCTGCTCGACGACGAAGTTCTGTACACAGTGGCCATCGATCCGGCCGGCCCGGACTACCTCCGCGTGGCCGAGGCGGTGCCGTTGACCCCGGAGGGCCTCTCCGGCGCGGTCGACGACATCGACGTCGATCCGCGCACGGGCCTGCTGTACGGGGTCGCGGCGGACTACCCGCGCAGCCCCGTGGTGCGGATCGACCCGGGCAGCGGCACCGCGTCCGTGGTGCCGGGGCCAGCGCTGCCGCCGAGCACCGCGTACGGCGCCGTGGCGTTCGGTCCCGACGGCGCGCTCTACGCGACGGCGAACGTGGCCGGTGGCCGCAGCAGGCTGTACCGCGTCCCGCTGGACGGCGCCGGGGAGGTCACCGAGCTGTCGGACGGGCCGGCGCTGCGCGGGTCGGACGCGACGGCGTGCCTCGCGATCCCCGAGCCGGACCCGGCGCCCCCGCCCACCACGCCGCGACCGGCCCCGCCACCGCCTCCACCGCCCCCGGCCCCGTCGGCTCCGACCTCGGAGCCGACGCCGCCCTCACGCCTTCCCGCTCCACCGGCCCCGACCCCGGAGCGGCCGCCACCATCGCCGGAGGCGCCCCAGCCGCCGCCCCAGCCGCCGCCCCAACCGTCACCGCCCCGGCCACCGGAACCCGCGCCGGCGCCACCACCGCCCCGGCCTCCGGAACCGGCGCCACCGCCCGCCGCGGCGCCGCCACCGCCGCCGGAGGAACAGGGGCGGACGGACGAGCTGACGCCGACGGAGAAGAAACGGCGCTGGGCACTGACGATGCTGCTGATCGCGTTCGGCGCGGGAGCCGCGGCCAGGAGCATGCGACGCCGCTGAGCCCGCCGTCAGAAACGGCGTTTGGCGTCCGCCGCGGCGGACCCGGTCATCAGCTTGTGCAGCAGGCCGATCAGGGTCGTTCGCTCCTCGGGGCTGAGCGTGCTGGCCCACGCCTGCTCACGCTCGTTGTGGGCCTGGTAGTCCTTGGTGATCGTGTCGTGCCCGGCCTCGGTGAGGCTGAGCAGCACCGCGCGGCGGTCGTGCTCGGCCTGGCGCCGCTCAACGAGCCCGCCCTTCTCCAACGTGTTCACCAGGGCGGACACCGCGGCCCGGCTCATCCCCGACAGCTGCGCGACTCGCTTGGACTCCAGCGGCCCCGCGAGCCACAGCACGAACAGCACCCGGAAGCCGGGCCAGCTCAGTCCACGGGGCCGGTGCACCGCGGACTCGAGGTCATAGACGAGCGCGCTGGTCAGCCGGTGCAGCGTGAGCACGAGCCGCATCGCCTCGGGATCCACGGCGCCGAGCTCGCTGGTCGTCCTGGCCACCGCGAAGTCCACGAACGACAGGAAGTCGAGCTCGTCGGGCTCGGCGGGGTGCGCGGTCATGGCGTTCAGGCTAGCCCCTTCCCTTTCGCGGACAACGGCGTTACGCTGTCCCGGGACAGATAATCAAAGCTTTGATCAAAGGAGGGGCTCCGTGTCCCAGAAGGCTTTCGCGTCGTCGGCGGACCTGGGGGAGAAGGAGCAGACGCTCGAGGTCCTCGCCGACGGCGTCTACGCGCTCACCGCCGAGGGCGACCCCAACGTGGGAGCGATCGAGGGCGAGGACTTCCTCGTCTGCTTCGAGGCGATGGCCACGCCCGTCGCCGCCGGCGAGTGGCTCGCGAAGCTGCGCGAGCACACCGACAAGCCGGTGCGCTACCTCGTGCTCTCGCACTACCACGCCGTGCGCGTGCTCGGGGCCTCCGCCTTCGACGCCGAGGTGATCGTGGCGCACGAGAACACCCGCGCGCTCGTCGCCGAACGCGGCAAGGAGGACTGGGAGAGCGAGTTCGGCCGCATGCCGAGGCTCGCCAAGCAGGCCGATTCCGTGCCGGGGCTGACCTGGCCGACGCTGACCTTCTCCGACCGGCTCACCATCGAGCTCGGCGGCGACCGCGGCGACCTCGTGCTGCAGTACTGCGGGCGCGGGCACACCGAGGGCGACATCGTGGGCTGGCTGCCGAAGCATAGGATCCTGTTCGCGGGCGACCTCGTCGAGGCGCAGGCGGCGCTCTACACGGGCGACGCCTTCCATCGCGACTGGGTGGGCGGCACCCTCGACCGGGTCAAGGAGTTCGGCGCGGAGGCGCTGATCGGCGGGCGCGGCGCGGTGAGCCGGGGCCGCGAGGCCGTGGACGAGGCGATCGAGCAGACCCGGCACTTCCTGCGGGTGATGATCGACGAGGTGGGCGCCGTGCACGCGCGCGGCGGCACGCTCAAGGAGGCGTTCGAGAACGCCCACGCGGCACTGCACGAGCGCTACGGCCGGTGGCCGATCTTCGAGCACTGCCTGCCCTTCGACGTGTCGCGGCTGTGGGACGAGCTCTCCGGGGTCGAGCGCCCGGTCATCTGGACCGCTGAGCGCGACCGCGAGGTCTGGGACCAGCTGCAGGGCTGATGATGAGCACCATCGGCTCAGCCGACCCCGTCATCGTCGTCGGGAACGGTCCCGTCGGGCAGACCGCCGCGCTGCTGCTCGCCCGCTGGGGCGTCCCGGTCGTGCTGCTGGACCGCCGCCCGGAACGCGACCCCATCGGGTCGAAGGCGATCTGCCAGCAGCGGGACGTGCTGGACGTGTGGGAGACGGTCGGCGCGGGCAGGCGCATCGCCGCCGAGGGTGTCACGTGGACCACGGCCCGCACGTTCTACCGCGACCGCGAGCTGTTCGCCTACACGCTGCCCGACCACGGCAGCTCGTGCTTCCCTCCGTTCGTCAACGTCTCGCAGGCGCGCACCGAGCAGATCCTCGACGAGCGCATCGCCGCCGAGCCGCTGATCGACGTGCGCTGGAGCCATGACGTCACCGGCCTCGAGCAGAACGAAGGCGGCGTCGACGTGCGGTGCGCGAACGGGGCGAGCCTGCGTGCCTCCTACGTGCTCGCGTGCGCGGGCGCCCGCGGCGAGGACGTCCGGGCACTGCTCGGCGTCACGTTCGAAGGGCACTCCTTCGACGACCGGTTCCTCATCTGCGACATCCGCACCGAGCTGCCTGGCTGGAGCACCGAGCGGCGGTTCTACTTCGATCCACAGTGGAATCCCGGGCGGCAGGTGCTCATCCACCCGTGCCCCGGCTCGACGTTTCGCATCGACTGGCAGGTTCCCGGCGACTACGACCTCGCCGCCGAGGAGGCCGACGGCAGGCTCGACCGGCGCATCCGGGCCATCATCGGCGACCGGGACTACGAGATCGTGTGGAAGTCGGTGTACCGGTTCCACTCGCGGGTCACCGACCGGATGCGATGCGGACGGGTGCTGCTCGCCGGGGACTGCGCGCACCTGGTGGCTCCGTTCGGGGCGCGCGGGCTCAACTCCGGGGTCGCCGACGCGGAGAACGCCGCGTGGAAGCTGGCGTTCGTGCTGCGCGGCTGGGCGCCGGAGTCGCTGCTGGACTCCTACCACGCGGAACGGCACGCGGCGGCGCTGGAGAACCTGGACGTCACCAGCGCCACGATGCGGTTCCTGGTGCCGCAGGACGAAGAGCAGCACGCGCACCGGCGGACGGTGCTCGACCGGGCCGTCACCGAAAGGGCCGCGTGGTCCGAAGTGGACTCCGGCAGGCTGGCGGAACCGTTCTGGTACGCCGACTCGCCGCTGACCACGCCGTGCCCCGGCAGGCCGTTCCTGGGCAGGCCGCCGCGCGGCACGGTGCCCCCGGCGGGGCCGGGCACGATCGTGCCCGACGGTCCGGTCCGGGTCGAGGGGCGTGACACCCGGTTCCGGGAGCTCGCCCGCGACGGCCTGCTGTTGCTCACCACACCCGGTGCGGACTTGGCGGCGGCGGCCGCCGCCGCCAAGTCGTGCGCCGCGCCCGTGCGCGTGCTCGAACTGGCGGCGATCGACCACACGGGCGCGCTCGCCGACGCGTTCGGAGCCGGGGATGGGGAGGTGTGGGTGATCCGCCCGGACGCCCACGTCGCCGCCGTGCTCACCGACCCCGCCGCGGTGGAACCCGCCCTGCACCGAGCTCTCGGCTGACCGCAGTGAAGGCCACCTTGCCTGCGCCCACCCGTCTCCCCCCGCCACCCAAACGGAGACGCTGCGCGCCGCTGTGTCGATTGAACGCAGTGAAGGTGGCCTTCACTGCGGACGGAGTCACCTGGGGAGGCGGCGCCAGAGCGGACGGGGGAGCAGCCGCAGCACGCCGAACGCCAGGCGCAGGATCCCCGGCACCCACACGACGTCGCGGCCCTTGCGCAGGGCGGCGACCGTCGCGTCGGCCACCTGCGCGGGCGTGGACGAGAACGGCGCGGGCGACATGCCCTCGGTCATCCGCCCGATGACGAACCCCGGCCGCACGAGCAGCAGGCGCACGCCGCTGCCGTGCAGCGCGTCGGCCAGGCCGCTCGCGAACCCGTCGAGCCCCGCCTTGGCGGAGCCGTAGACGTAGTTGGCCCGGCGCACGCGCATGCCGGCCACGGAGGAGAACACCACGAGGTTGCCGCTGCCCTGCGCGCGCAGCAGGTTCGCCAGGTGCGTCAGCACGCTCACGTGCGCCGTGTAGTCGGTGTGCACGATCGCCAGCGCGTGGCCCGCGTCCGCCTCGGCCTTGCTCTGGTCGCCCAGGATGCCGAAGGCCGTCACCACGGTCTCGACCGGACCGTGCCCGGTCATGATCGCGCCGAGCACCTCCTCGTGCCGGGCGACGTCGTCGGCGTCGAACTCGACGCGGGTCACCGTGGTGGCGCCCGCCTCCCGCAACGCCGCCTCCTCGGCGTCGAGATCGGCGCTGCGCCGCGCCGCAAGCACGAAGTCCCGTGCGCCCTGTGCCGCGAGCCTGGTGGCCACCGCGAGGCCGATCTCACTTCGCCCGCCGAGGACGACAATCGTTCCGCTCATGCCGTGCAGTGTGCTAGACGGTGCTAGATGGGCCTCGGGATGGTGCACAGGACCTGGGCGAGCCCGCTTTCGTCACGCTCAACGGCCGACTTCTCGGACACCACGACGCCGTCCACGCGGATCGCGCACCGCACCGGTGTGCCGTCCGGGCGTGCGCTGGCCGCCGCCACCCGGATGCCGAGGTAGCCGTCGCCGCCCGCGGGTTCGGTGAACGAGTGGTCGAAGGGCTTGCCGCGCAACGCGACCTGCGTCCAGGACGCGCCGCGCGCGACGCGCATGAGCGTGTCGTCGGGCCCCGACACCATGATGCGGATCTCATGCGCCTGTGGGGCGCGCTTCGGCGCGGCCGCGGGCTGCCGCCCGGCCGGCGCGAACGCCGTGCTCGCCACGCCGGTCGCCAGTACGGCGACGGCGATCAGGACGGCGAGAACCGCGCGCACCACTCGCGCGCTCCCTTCGCTCGGAGGCCAGGCTCACGGATTGTCGCATCCGCCGCGGCCGATCCATCCGTGGCGTGTCAAGGAGTCCACGTGAGGGTGACGATGTCGTCGCCGGACGAGCCGAGGTCGTGCTCACTCGTCACACCCGCCTCGCGCAGCGCCTCGGCCACCTCCTCCTGCCGGGACCGGGGCAGGCACAGCCGGCGCCGTGTGACGTCGGCGAGCGTCGCCATGTCGGGATGCCCCGCCGAGGCCGACCGCCCTCGCCGCCAGCGCGACACCCCGGGCTCGATCCCCAGTTCGCGGAGCACCGCAACGGCGTCCCCGGCGGTGGGTCCCTCGGGGCGGACGACGCCGTGGAACCGCAGCCACAGCTCGTTGAGCGAGGTCAGCGGGTGCGCCTCGGCCAGCTCCACCACCACGAGCCTGCGCGCGTGCGCGGTGAGCGCCGTGAGGAACGGGACGATGTCCGGGACGTTGTAGAGCACGTGGTGGCACACCACGACGTCGGCGGGTGGCACCCCGGTCGCGACCTCGGGCCAGCCGCCCTGGACCTCACGCGCGGCCACCCCGAGCGCGTCCGCGCGACGGCGGAACTCCGCGAGCAGCCCCTCGTCCTGGTCGACCGCGGTGATCAGCGTGCTGCGCGCCGCCAGCGGCAGGCTCGCCGCGCCCGCTCCGGCGCCGACGTCGAGCACGGTGCCGGGCGGGTCGAGCGCCCGCCACGCCGCCGGGAACGACGCGCCCTCCGGCTCCGCCACGAGCACGTCGGCCCGCCGGGAGAAGACGTGCCGGGGCAGCACCCACGGCGAGTCCTCGGCCTGCGCGAGGACCTCCTCCGGGATCCGCCACGCCTGCAGCTGCTCACGCCAGTGCCGGGTCGCGTTCATCGAGCGACACTCTAGGCCGTCTACGATCGGCCCATGTCCGACCGGCTCTACTTCCGTCAGCTGCTCGCGGGGCGCGACTTCGCCGTCGGCGACCGCGTCGCCACGCAGATGCGCAACTTCGCCTACCTGATCGGCGACCGCGAGACCGGCGAGGCCGTGGTGGTCGACCCGGCCTACGCGATCGACGACCTCCTCGGCGTCCTCGCGGCCGACGGCATGCGGCTCACAGGCGTGCTCGTCACCCACCACCACCCCGACCACGTCGGCGGCGACCTCATGGGCTTCTCGCTGCCAGGGCTGGCTGAGCTGCTCGCGAAGGAGCAGGTGCCGGTGCACGTGAGCGGGGCCGAGTCGGAGTGGGTGCGGCGCACCACCGGTGTCTCGGGCACGGACCTCGTGGCGCACGACCACGACGACCAGGTGGACGTCGGCGCGATCGGCATCCGGCTGCTGCACACGCCGGGCCACACGCCCGGCAGCCAGTGCTTCCTCGTCGGCGGGCGGCTCGTCGCGGGTGACACGCTCTTCCTCGAGGGCTGCGGGCGGACCGACTTCCCCGGCGGTGACTCCGACGCGATGTTCCGCAGCCTGCAATGGCTCGCCGGGCTCAACGGCGACCCGGTGGTCTACCCGGGGCACCTGTACTCGGCCGAGCCCTCGGCGCCGCTGTCTGACGTGCGGCGCGACAACTTCGTGTTCCGTGCGAGCTCGCTGGAGCAGTGGCGCGCGATGTTCGGCTGAGCCGGGCGCTCAGCGCAGCCCGAGGCGGCGTTCGATGGTGATCTCGATGACCACCCGCTGCGGGTTGACCCGCGGGGTTCGGTAGCGCGCGGCGTAGCGGGCCTCGGCGTCCCGCACCGACTCAGGGTCGTCGCGCACCACGGCCCTGCCCTCGAGCGTCGACCAGCGCCTGCCGTCGACCTGGGTGACCGCGACACGCGCCCCGCCGGCTCCCGCCGTCCGCACGTTGCGGGCCTTCACGCTGCCTCGGGAGCAGATCACCCTGGCGACCTCGAGCGCCTCGTCCACGGTCACGCCCACCGGCACGACGTGCGGGCTGCCGTCCGCGCGCAGGGTCGTGAGCGTGCCCAGGTGGCGCTCCCGCCAGAACTCGATCAGCTCGTCACTCGGCATGGCGGTCAGCGTACCGGCGGGGGAGGAGCAGCTGCCGCCGTCGACCGTGCTGCCCACCGAGCTGGTGGTGCGGGAGCCTATGGGAGGACACCGGCGGTGATGAACGTGTCGGGGTCGGCGACGATCGTGTGGACGGCCGCCGTCGCGGCGCCACGCACGGCGGCCTCGGTGCCGAGTGGGGAGCGCAGCACGCCGATCGGCTGCCAAGGCGCGCTCAGCACCCGGCCGCTCAGCTCGGTGCGCAGAGGTTCGCCCAGCCACGGGAACAGCCGCGCGTAGGTGCCGCCGAGCACGACGGCGGGCACGTCGAGCAGGTTGAGCACGGCCGACAGCGCCGAGCCGAGCGGGCGCGCCGCCGCCCGGACCGCCGCGACGGCCTTGCGGTCGCCGTCCTCCAGCCTGCTCAGCAGCGTGCCGAGATCGATGGCGCCCGCGCGGTCGAGGATCGCGTCCTGCCCGGCTAGCCGTTCGAGACAGCCCTTCGCCCCGCACGAGCACAGCGGACCGCGTGAGCTCACCGGGAAGTGGCCGAGCTCGCCGCCGAAGCCGCGCGTGCCGTCGTAGAGCTCACCGTTCAGGACGATTCCGGCGCCGATGCCGATCTCGCCGGAGACGTGCACGAAGTCGCGCAATCCGTCGTGGCCGCCCGCCCTCAGCTCGGCGAGCGCGGCGAGGTTGGCCTCGTTGCCGACCAGCACCTCCGCCTCCAGCCCGGTGCGGCGGCGCAGCTCGGCGGGCACGTCGACGTCCTGCCAGCCGAGGTTCGGCGCGCGGCGCAGCAGCCCGGTGGAGGCCTCGACGAGACCGGGCACGGCGACCCCGACACCGCCGACGGCAACGCCCCGCCTGCCTGACTCCTCCAGTGCGGTGCGCACGGCCTTGGCCGCGCGGGTCAGGACGCGGCTGGTGGGCTGGTCCCGGTTGGCCGAGGGCGAGATCGTGGACCAGCGGACCTCGCCGGTGAGGTCGACCAGGCACGTCGCGACGTAGTCGACGGCGATCTCGACCCCCAGCCCGTGCGGGCCCTCCGGCGACAGCGACAGGGAGGTGCCGCGCCTGCCCGGCCCCGCGCGGTGCTGCGGGCCCTGCTCCCGGACAAGCGAGGCGGCGGCGAGGCGGTCGACAAGGGTGGACACGGTGGCCTTGGTGAGCCCGGTGCGCGCGGCGACACCGGCCCGGGACAGGTCGGGCGACTCCGCGATGGCGCCGAGCACGAGGGCGCAGTTGTGCCTGCGAACGGTGTGCTGGCCTGCGGGCTGTGGCATCGGCTGAGCATAATCGTTCACCCACTGAACGAAATCCTTGACCTCGCGACGCGCCGATCGATAAGTTCAGTCGCCAAACTATTCTGTCTCCTGGAGGGCATCGTGGTCGTGCAACCCCGTCGCGAGGACAGGTTCAGCTTCGGGCTTTGGACGGTCGGCTGGCAGGCCGTCGACCCCTTCGGCGGCGCCACGCGCGGGCCGCTCGACCCGGTGGAGGCGGTGCACAAGCTCTCGGACCTTGGCGCGTGGGGCATCACGTTTCACGACGACGATCTGATCCCGTTCGGCAGCACCGATTCCGCGCGGGAGGAGCACATCAAGCGGTTCCGCGCGGCGCTCGACGACACTGGGCTCGTCGTGCCGATGGTGACGACGAACCTGTTCGGCCAGCCCGTCTTCAAGGAGGGTGCCCTCACCAACAACGACCGCGACATCCGCCGGTACGCGCTGCGCAAGGTCATGCGCAACATGGACCTGGCGGCGGAGCTGGGCGCGTCGACGTACGTGCTGTGGGGCGGCCGGGAGGGCTCGGAGACGGACGCGGCGAAGGACGTGAAGGCGGCGTACGACCGCTACCGCGAGGGGATCGACACGCTTGCCCAGTATGTGCTTGACCAGGGCTACGGGCTGCGGCTGGCGCTGGAGCCGAAGCCGAACGAGCCGCGCGGCGACATCTTCCTGCCGACGATCGGGCACGCGCTGGCGTTCATCTCCCAGCTGGAGCACCACGAGCTGGTTGGCGTGAACCCCGAGGTCGGGCACGAGCAGATGGCGGGGCTGAACTTCGTGCACGGCATCGGGCAGGCGCTGTGGCAGGGCAAGCTGTTCCACATCGACCTCAACGGGCAGCGCGGGCCGCGCTACGACCAGGACCTGATCTTCGGGCACGGCGACGTGCTCTCGGCGTTCTTCCTCGTCGACCTCCTGGAGCACGGCGGCTACGACGGACCGAGGCACTTCGACTACAAGCCCTTGCGCACCGAGGACGCCGACGGCGTGTGGGCCAGCGCGGAGGCGAACATGCGGAGCTACCTGCTGTTGCGGGAGCGGGCGCGGGCGTACCGCGCGGACCCGCGCGTGCAGGAGGCGCTGGCCGCGTCGCGGGTGTCCGAGCTGGCGACGCCGACCCTGGCGCCCGGCGAGACGCCGGCCGACCTCCGCGCCGACCGAACCGCCTTCGAGGACTTCGACCCCGAGGCGGCGGGCCGCCGCGGCTACGGCTTCGCCGCCCTGTCACAGCTGGCCTTCGAGCACCTGGTCGGAGCCGCCTGACCCGCGAGTCCCCCGCTCCGGCCGCCGAGTTCCCCGCTCGGGTCGCCGAGTTCCGCGCTCGGGTCGCCGAGTTCCCCGCTCGGGTCGCCGAGTACCGCGCTCCCGGCCGCGAGTTGCCGATTCGAAGCCGCGCGAGTCGTGCGTTGAGGCTCGCGAGTCGTGCGTCCAGAGCCGCGAGTCGTGCGTTCGGGACGCCGAGTTGTGCGCTCGGAGCCGGTGGCTCGCGTCGCGCGTGGGTGCGGCGTGCCGATGCGCCGCGTCTCTGGCTGCGGGAGCGCACGACTCGCGGTCGGGAGTGCGGGACTCGCGGGCTGGAGCGGGGGACTCGCGGGCTGGAGCGGGGGACTCGCGGGCTGGAGCGGGGGACTCGCGGGCTGGAGCGGGGGACTCGCGCGTCAGGGGAGGGTGCGCGACAGGGCCAGCGCCGCCGTGCGGACGGCGGGGGCGACGCGGTCCAGCCGCAGGCGGTTCGTCCACCCCGACAGGGAGAGCGCGGCGCGGGCGGTGCCGTCGGCACCGCGCAAGGGGCTCGCCGCGCACACCACGCCGAGACCGGACTCCTCGCGGTCGTAGGCGAGCCCCTCCTCACGGACCCTGGCCAGCTGCCTGCGCAGGATGCCCGGCGCCGTCACCGTCCGCTCGCTCACTCGCGGCAACCCCGCCGCCAGCACGGTGTCCACAGTGGACTTCGGGGAGAACGCCAGTATCGCCTTGCCCACGGCGGTCGCGTGCGCGGGGAACCGGCCGCCGACGCGCGAGGGCAACGCGGGCGCGTCGGGCCCGCGCAGGATGTCGAGGTACACCACCTCGGTGCCCTCCAGCACGGCGAGGTGCACCGTGTTGCGCGTTGCCTCCCGCAGGTCCTCCAGGTACGGCCGCGCCGCGTCCACCAGGCCCCGCTGGCGCACGGCGAGCTGGCCGATCTCGAAAAGCTTGAGCGCCAGCCGTACACCCGTGCCTTCCCGTTCCAGCAGCCCTTGGGTCACGAGATGCCCCGTCAGCCGGTGGACGCTGGACTTCGGCAGGCCCGTCCTGCGCGCCAGCTCGGACACCCCCAGCGCGTCGTCGCCGGGGGAGAAGGCGGTCAGCAGCGCCGCCAGCCGCGCAGCGGTGGACGCGTCCGAGTCGTTCCGGTCAGCGGGACACATACGTTGATAATCCCTCACGCCGTGGAGGACCGTCCTTGGCCATGAGCGAAGCCCGAGCGGTGGCCGCGATCGTCGGCCCCGGCAACATCGGCACCGACCTGCTCGCCAAGCTGCGGCGCAGCGAGCGGATCGACGTGCGGTACATGGTCGGCATCGACCCGGCGTCGGAGGGACTCACGCGCGCCGAGGCGCAGGGCGTGCGCACCTCGGCCGAGGGGGTCGACTGGCTGCTGGCTCAGGACGAGCGGCCCGACCTCGTATTCGAGGCGACGTCGGCGAAGGCCCACCTGGCGAGCGCGCCGCGCTACGCCGAGGCGGGGATCCAGGCCATCGACCTGACCCCCGCCGCCGTCGGCCCGTTCACGTGCCCGGTGGTGAACCTGCCCGAGCAGCTCGACGCCCCGAACCTCAACATGATCACCTGCGGCGGCCAGGCCACGATCCCGATCGTGCACGCGGTCTCCTCGGTGACGCCGGTGTCCTACGCCGAGATCGTCGCGTCGGTCTCCTCGCGCTCGGCAGGCCCCGGCACCCGCGCCAACATCGACGAGTTCACCGAGACCACCGCGCACGGCATCGAGCAGGTCGGCGGGGCCGCCAAGGGCAAGGCGATCATCATCATCAACCCGGTGGAGCCTCCGATGATCATGCGGGACACCGTGTTCTGCGCGATCGACCCCGACGCCGACCGGGACGCCGTCAGCGAGTCGATCCACCGCAGGGTCGGCGAGGTCCAGGCCTACGTTCCCGGCTACACCCTCAAGGCCGACCCGCAGTTCGACGACCCCCGGCCCGGCTGGAACGGCAAGGCCAGGGTCGCGGTGTTCCTGGAGGTGGCAGGCAACGGCGACTACCTGCCGACGTACGCGGGCAACCTCGACATCATGACCGCCGCGGCGGCGCGGGTCGGCGAGCTGCTCGCCGGGCGGGTCATCGAGAACAAGGCGGTGCGCGCATGAGCGAGCGGGTCCGGCTGGTCGACACGACGCTGCGTGACGGCAGCCACGCGATGGCACACCAGTTCACCGAACGGAACGTGCGCGACACCGTGCGCGCGCTCGACGACGCCGGGATCTCGCTCATCGAGGTCACCCACGGCGACGGGCTGGGCGGGTCGACGTTCAACTACGGGTTCTCGCTCGTCGACGAGCGGGAGCTGATCGCCGCGGCCGCCGACGAGGCGAAGCAGGCGAAGATCGCCGTGCTGCTGCTGCCCGGCCTCGGCACGGTCACCGACATGAAGGCCGCCGCGGATCTCGGCGCCGGAGCGGTGCGCATCGCGACCCACTGCACCGAGGCCGACGTCTCGATCCAGCATTTCACCGAGGCGCGCGGGCTCGGGCTCGAGACCGTCGGCTTCCTGATGCTCGCCCACATGTCCGAGCCGGAGGCTCTCGCGAAGCAGGCCCGCATCATGGTCGACGCGGGCTGCCAGTGCGTGTACGTCGTGGACTCGGCGGGCGCGCTGATCCTGGAGGACGCCTCCGACCGCGTCGCGGCGCTGGTCGCCGAGGTCGGAGACCAGGCCCAGGTCGGCTACCACGGCCACCAGAACCTCAGCTTCGGCGTCGCCAACTCCGTGCTCGCCTACCGGGCTGGAGCCCGGCAGATCGACGGGTCCCTGCTCGCGCTCGGCGCGGGAGCGGGCAACTCGCCGACCGAGGTCCTGGCGGCGACGTTCGAACGGCTCGGCGTCGAGACCGGTGTGGACAAGGACGTGCTGATGGACGCGGCCGAGAGCGTGGTGAAGCCCTACATCACGCGCCTGCCCGTGATGGACCGATCCTCGATCGTCCAGGGCTTCGCGGGCGTGTACTCCAGCTTCCTGCTGCATGCCGAGCGCGCCGCCGAGCGCTACGGCGTGCCGGCTCACGAGATCCTGTACCGGGTGGGGGAGCGCCGTTACGTCGGCGGCCAGGAGGACATGATCATCGGCATCGCACTGGAGCTGGCCGAGGAGAAGAAGAGCAAGAGCGCGTGATCAGCTGTGCAGTGCGTTGGCGCCGAGCACGAGCCGCACGCAGTGCGCGATCAGTCGCTCGCGGCTGACGTCGAGGCTGCCGCCGAGGTAGGCGGTGAACAGGTTGGCGAGGCCGCCGACGAGGGCGGTCGCGGTCATGGCGCGGTCGCCCTCGTCCACCTTGTCGGAGAGTTGTTCTCTGACGAGCTCGGCGAACATCGGGATGCGCTCGGTGCCGCGCCGGTTGAGGGCGGGGTCGGCGAGCGGGGCGAGCAGCAGCACGCGGCCCTTGCGCGGGTCGTCGAGGATGAGGGTGACGAACGCGGTGACGGCGGCCTCGGCCCTGGCCTCTGCGCCCCGCCCCGCGGTGTCCACGGCCTCCACCAGCGTGCGGTGGGCGTCATGGACCACGCCTTCGTACACGGCGAGGATCAGCTCGTCGCGGTCGGCGAAGTTCTCGTAGAAGTACCGCTCGGTGAGCTTCGACTGCCGGCACACGGCCCGCACGCTCACCGCGCCGCTGCCCCCGGAACCGAGCAGGTCGAGCCCGGCGTCGAGCAGCTGGCGGCGCCGCATGGCCCTGCGGTCGGTCAGCGTGGTGCCCGCCCACGTGCGGCCCTCGACGGTCATCGCCTCGCCCCTCAATTGACTACGAACGTTGTCAATCCTAGCCTGACAACACACGTAGTCACTTGGGAGTGGGACATGACACAGGTCGAGCCACTGGGCCCCGACTCGCTGACCTGGCGGATCTTCGGCGACTGGCGTGGGCTGCTCATCGCCTTGTGGGCGGGCTCCATGCAGAACATGCACCCCGAACTGGGGGCGGGCGTGGAGGAGCACTCGCGGTTTTTCAATGAGCGCTGGGAACGGCTCTTCCGGTCGCTCTACCCGATCGGCGGCGTGGTCTACGACGGCGACCGGGCGCACCGGACCGCGCTGGAGGTCCGCGGCTACCACGACACGATCAAGGGAGTCGACTCCCGGGGCCGCCGCTACCACGCGCTGAACCCGGGCACGTTCTACTGGGCGCACGCCACGTTCTTCGTCAGCACCCTGCTGATCGCCGAGAACTTCATGGGCGGGCTCACCGAACAGCAGAAGCGGACGCTGTTCGACGAGCACGTGCGCTGGTACCGGATGTACGACATGTCCATGCGCCCCGTGCCGAAGACGTGGGAGGAGTTCGGCGAGTACTGGGACCACATGTGCCGCGAGGTGCTGGAGGACAACAAGGCCACGCGCGACGTGCTGGACATCAAGGAGATCGCCAAGCCGGCCGCGCTGCCCTGGCTGCCGGACGCGGTGTGGCGGGCCGTGCGCGGGCCCGCGATGCGCGGCTTCGTGTGGCTCACCGTGGGGATGTACGACGAGCCCATCCGGAAGAAGCTCGGCTACACCTGGAGCGCCCGCGACGAACGGCTGCACCGGCTGGTCGGCAAGGCGATCGGCGCCGCGTTCCGGTTCGTGCCGTTCGAGCGCCGCTACCACCCGCGCGCCCGCGCGGGCTGGCGCCGCGCACTCGGCAAGGACCCCGCGAACGCCCCGCTGGTGCACACGCCGGCGCGTAACCTACCCCCTGTCGAGGAACGCGACTCGCCGACGCACTACTCGCCGGCCTGACCGTCGAAGGAGACAACGTGAAGCTGGGCTACCACATCGGTTACTGGTCCTCGGGTCCGCCGGAGGGCGCGCTGGAGGCGATCCGCGCGGCCGAGGAACTGGGCTTCGACTCGGTGTGGACGGCCGAGGGATACGGCTCCGACGCGCTGACCCCGCTCGCGTGGTGGGGCGCGTCGACCTCGCGCGTCACGCTCGGCACCAACATCGTCCAGATGTCGGCGCGAACGCCGACCGCCACCGCGATGGCCGCGATGACGCTCGACCACCTCAGCGGCGGCCGGTTCGTGCTCGGCCTCGGCGCCTCCGGCCCGCAGGTGGTGGAGGGCTGGTACGGCCAGCCGTATCCCCGGCCGCTCGCCCGCACCCGCGAGTACGTGGAGATCGTGCGCAAGGTCGTCGCCCGCGAGGAGCCGGTGACCCACAGCGGCAAGCAGTACCAGCTGCCGCTGGCCGGGGGCACCGGGCTCGGCAAGCCGCTCAAGTCGACCGTGCATCCGCTGCGCAAGCACATCCCCATCTACCTCGCGGCCGAGGGGCCGAAGAACGTGGCGCTGTCGGCGGAGATCTGCGACGGTTGGCTGCCCCTGTTCTTCTCGCCGCGCACCAACGGCTTCTACCGCGCCGCGCTGGAGGAGGGCTTCGCCCGCCGCGCGGAGCCCGCCGGCGACTTCGAGGTGGCCGCGTCGGTGCCGGTCATCGTGCACGACGACGTGGAAGAGGCGGCACAGGCGATCAAACCCGCGCTCGCCCTCTACATCGGCGGAATGGGCGCGAAGGACGTCAACTTCCACCACGACGTGTTCGCGCGCATGGGCTACGAGGAGGTGGCCGACAAGGTCCAGGACCTCTACCTCGGCGGGCACAAGGCGGAGGCGACCGCGGCCATCCCCACGAAGCTCGTGGAGGACACGGCGCTGATCGGCCCGCCCGCGAAGATCCGCGACGAGCTGGCGGCATGGGAGGAGTCGGTGGTGACCACGCTGCTCGTGCGCGGCGACGCGGCCACCCTGCGCACCGTGGCCGACGTGCTGTCCTGACCGTGGCCCGCCTCACCGGCGAGCACGGGAGGGTGGAACGATTCCCTCACCTGATCCGCTGGCGAGGAGGACCATGTCGGCACTGGGGACGAGAACCCGTCTCGGTTACTCGCTCGGCTCGTTCGTCACCGGCGCCTTCGGCACGGTGCCCGGGTTGCTGTTGCTGCCGTACCTGACAGACACGATGGCCGTGCCCGCCGCCGCGGCGGGCGCCATCGTGCTGCTGCCCAAGGCGTGGGACGTGCTGTTCAACCCCGTCGCCGGCCGGATCTCCGACGCGGGCCTGGCCAAGCGGGGCAGCAGGCGGCGCTCGCTGCTTCTCGGCGGGCTGGTGCTGGCGGTGTTCTTCGCGGCGTTGTTCGCCCACCCCGGCTTCGCCAACGTGGGCCTCGACTCCGCCTACGTGGTGCTGATGTTCTTCGTGTGCGCCACGGCGTTCGCGTTCTTCCAGGTGCCGTTCAACGCGCTGCCCGCGGAGCTGACCGAGGGCTATCACGAGCGCACCCGGATCACCACGTGGCGGATCGGCGTGCTGGCCCTGGCGATCCTCGTCTCCGGTGCCGTGGCCCCGGCGATCGCCGAGTCGATCGGCGGCGTCGACGGCTACCGGGTGATGGGCGTATTCGTCGCCGTGCTGATCGTCATGGGCACGCTGTCGGTGTACTTCGGCATCAAGGGCGCGCCCGCGGGCAAGCTGCTGCAGCCGAGCCCGACCTGGCGCGAGCTGTTCGACACGATGAAGGAGTGGAAGCCCTTCCGCTGGCTGCTGAGTGTCTACTTCGTCCAGTCGCTGGGCGTGGCGACGCTGCTGGCCGGGGTGAGCTACGTGGCCCGGTACGTGCTGGGCGACGCCGGCCTGCAGTCGATGCTGTTCGCCGGGTTCGTCGGTCCGGCGCTGCTGGTGATGCCGCTGTGGGACCGGCTGGGCCGCTCCGGCGGGAAGCTCGTGGGCTTCCGCGTCGCCACGGCGGCGTTCGCGGTGGCGTTGCTGGGCCTGGTGTTCGCGCAGTCGCTGCCGACCGCGGTGGTGTTCGCCTTCGTCGCGCTCGCCGGGGTCGGTTACGCGGGCATCCAGGTGTTCCCGCTCGCGATCCTGCCGGACCTCATCTCGGCGGAGGAGGAGCGGACGGGCGCCACGCGCGCCGGGATCACCGCGGGTGTGTGGACGGCGGCGGAGACGCTCGGTCTCGCGCTGGGCCCCGGCCTGTTCGGCCTCGTGCTCGCCACGGGCGGCTATCTGTCCAGTGTGGACTCCTCAGCCGCCCAGCCGGACAGCGCGATCACCGCGATCACGCTCGGCTTCTCGGCGCTGCCCGCCGTGCTGATCCTGCTCGGCATCCCGCTGCTGCGGCGTAGCGTGCTCGAGACCGACCGCAGGCCCGCGGAGGCCGGGGCATGAGCGCCGAGGACGTGCTCGCCGAGGTGGCGGCGCTGCGCGACGGCGACCTGCCCACCCACGGCGGCCGCACGCTGGCCTACGTCTACGACAGCGGGCTCGCCGGGCTCGACGAGCTCGGCGCGAAGGCCCACGCGCTCGCCTCGTCGGCCAACGGCCTCGACCCGACGGCGTTCCCGAGCCTGCTGCGCATGGAGAACGACCTCGTGGCCGCCGCGGCGGCGCTCCTCGGCGGCACGCCGGAGACCGTCGGCTCGGTGACCTCGGGCGGCACGGAGTCGTGCCTGCTCGCCGTGCTCGCCGCGCGCGAGGGCCGCCGCGACGTCGCGGAGCCGAACATGGTGCTGCCCACCACCGTGCACGCCGCGTTCCGCAAGGCGGCGCACCTGTTCGGCGTCCGCGCGGTGGACGTGCCCGTCGACCCGGTGACGTTCCGCGCCGACCCGGAGGCGATGGCGGCGGCCATCGACGAGAACACGGTCCTGGTGGTGGCGAGCGCGCCGTCCTACGCCCACGGCGTGGTGGACCCCGTCGCCGAGATCGCGCGGGCGGCCTCGGCGAAGGGCGTGCGCCTGCACGTCGACGCGTGCATCGGCGGCTGGGTGCTGCCGTACCTGCGGCGCGCCGGTGCGACCGTCCCGCCATTCGACTTCACGGTCCCCGGCGTCACCAGCATCTCCGTGGACCTGCACAAGTACGCCTACTGCCCCAAGGGCGTCTCGGTGCTGCTGCACGCCGATGCGAGCCTGCGCCGGGGTCACTACTTCGCGAGCGCCGACTGGCCCGGGTACACGATGCTCAACACCACGCTGCAGTCGACGCGCTCGGGCGGCCCGCTCGCCGCGGCGTGGGCGGTGGTGCGCCACGTCGGCGACGCCGGGTACGAGCGGCTCGCCCGCGACACGCTGGCCGCCGTGGCGGAGATCCGCGCCGGGGTGGAGAAGGTCGACGGCCTGCGCGTGCTGGGCTCCCCTGACTCGACACTGCTGGCGCTCGCGCTCGAAGGGGATCCCGGGTTCGACCTGTTCACCGTGGCCGACGAGATGAAGGACCGCGGCTGGTACGTGCAGCCGCAGTTCGCGCACGGCGCCTCGCCCGCCAACCTGCACCTGACGATCACGGCGGCCAACCGGGGCGGCGAGGCGGCGTTCGTCGCCGACCTCGCCGCCTCCGTCGCCGCCGCGCGTGAGGCGGGTCCTGTGGTGGTGGGCGGGGAACTGGAGCAGCTGATCGCCGCGCTCGACCCCGAGCAGTTGACGCCCGAGCAGTTCGAGGGCCTGCTCGCCGGGGCCGGCCTCACCGGCGGCGCCGGGCTGCCGGAGCGAATGGCACAGATCAACGCGCTGCTCGCCGTCGCGCCCGCGCGCCTGCGGGAACGCCTGCTCCTTGAATTCCTCGGGCTGCTCTACCGCCCGCCGTCGCGGTGACCGACGCCGATCAACGAGCTGCCGTCGAGCGTGTCGATCCCGGCCTCGCGGAGCCCGTCGAGGAACCGGGCCCGCACGCGCTCAAGAGCCTCGGGCCCGAGGCCCTGGACGAACCCGCGCATCGCCGCGCCGAGGTAGAACGTCCACGCGTCGTCGGGATGCAGCGGCTGGACGTACCGCACCTGGTGCACGGTGATGTCGCGCAGCCCGAGCGAGGACAGCCACGCGCTGAGCTTTTCCTCGGTGTCGACCCGCTCGCTCGCGTTCGGCTTGCCCGCCTGCCCGGCGAGTTCCGGTCGTTCGGGAAGGGCGGCGTCGCGGCCCACCGGGACGATGCGCGCCATTCCATCCGCCAGCCACGTGCTGACCGCGAACCGCCCACCCGGCCGCAGCCTGCCCACCAGCGTGCGCGCGCCCTCGTCCATGTCCGGGAAGAAGAACACGCCGTACGCCGACTGCACCACGTCGTAGGGCCCGCCGTCGTGGCTGAGCACGTCGGCGGTCTCGAAGCGCGCCTGTGTCAGGCCCAAAGCCTCCGCCTCGCGTGCGCCCCGATCGACGAGCCGCTCGGCCAGGTCCACGGCGTGCACCACACCAGCCGGGCCGACGGCGCGGGCGGCGGGAATCGCGGAGGCACCCGCGCCGCAGCACGCGTCGAGCACCCGCTCGCCGGGCGCCGGCCGCGACACCGCCGTGAGGAGCTCGCCCAGCGGACGCCACAACCTCGCCGACCACAGTGCGAACTCGTCGTGCGCGGCGCTGAAGACGTCGCCGACGCCACCGGCGCTCACCGGCCGAACCGCTGGAAGTGCTTGACGAGCCTGCGCGGCACGAGCATCCGCTCGCCCTCCACCGTGATCGGCACCAGGTCGGGCGGCGTGGCCTTCCACTGCGACCGGCGCGAACGGCTGTTGCTGCGCGACATCCTGCGCTTGGGAACGGCCATCATCGCCTGCCCTTCCGCGTGCCGTAGCGGCGGTGGAACTTCTCGACCTGACCCGCGGAGTCCATGATACGGCGCGTGCCGGTCCAGAACGGGTGCGACCACGCGCTCACGTCGACGAGCACGAGCGGGTAGGTGTTGCCGTCGCTCCACTCGATGGTGCGCTCCGACGTGATGGTGGAGCGGGTGAGGAAGGCGTCGCCGGTGGCGGAGTCCTTGAACACCACGGGGTGGTAGTCGGGATGGATGCCGGGTTTCACGGTGTGTCGTCCTTTCCGGAGGGTGCGCCGACGTCGAAGCGGTCGGGCGCGGGGTCGGTGTCCTCGCACGGCTCCTCGTGCCAGGAACCGAACGGGTCGGGGTAGCGGGCCCAGGCCTGCCTGCCCTCGGCGAGCTCGGCGTCGGTGAGCAGAGCCGCGCGCAGGGCGGCCTCGATCTCGCCGGGCTCGGCCAGGTGGGTCACGATCACGAGCTCCTGCGCGCGGTCGCCCCACACCGGGTCCCAGCGCAGTGACGCGAGGGTGCGCCGCTCGGCGGAGACGTCCTCCCACGCGGGCCCGTCGGTGGAGTCGAGCCACGGTCCGGCGTGTCCGATGCCGAGGCCGCCACCCGCCGACTCCACCCAGAACGCCACGTCCGGCTGGCTCGCCACCCACGCGCGGCCGCGCGTGCGCACCACGCCGTCGAGCAGCAGGTCGATCGCCTCGTGCAGGCGTTGCGGGTGGAACGGCCGCTGCGCCGTGAACGTCAGCACGCTCACGCCGCAGTCGGCGTGCAGCGGCGGCTCGCCGGACAGCAGCGCGCCGTGCGGGTCGGCGGGCTCGCCCCTGCGGGCGTGTTCCGGCACGGCGGCGAGCAGGCCCGCGATGTCCACACCGGACAGTTCCAGCAGCGGCACGGACGGCGCGACCCGTTCGAGGACGGCGCCGGTCTTGGCGGCGGTCCACGCGTCCGGCGCGCTGCCGGCGAACACGAGCACGTCGGCGAACTCCACCTGAGCCAGCGCCACCTGGGCGAGGGTGCGCTCGTCGTCGGGGGCGCCGCGCAGGCCGCGCTCCTCGAGAGTGTCGTCGCCGGTGGCGTCGGCGAGCCAGCTCGCGGCGTCCACCACGGTCACCACGGCCTCCACGTCGACGTCCTCGACCACGGGGCGGTCGCCGACGAGTACGTGGTGCAGCTCCCAGCACACGCGCTCGGGCTCCATCGACTCGTCGAGGCGCACGACGATCCGCTCCACGGCGGGCGTGGCGGCCAGCCTTCGCAGCAGGGGCAGCAGGTCGTGCCGGAGCGTGCAGGACACGCAACCGTGGTCGAGCTCGAGTGTCACCAGCTGGTCGCGCGGGCCTGCCTGCAGCCGCCGGTGGACTATCCCAGCGCCGATGTTGCGGAGGTCGTAGTGGACGACCGCCGTGCCGCGGCCGGTCGCGCGGAACCTCTCCGCGAGGTGCGCGACGGGCCCGGAGGAGAGGCCGCTGATCAGGACGAGGGGCACACGGTGCTTGTCGGTCACGTCGTGTACTGTAAATGAAAACGGTTATCAATATCAAAGAGGGAGGGTGTGTGTCCGCGATCTGCCAGGTCACCGGCCGCAAACCAGGGTTCGGCAAACAGGTCTCGCACTCCCACCGCCGCACGTCGCGGCGCTGGGACGTCAACGTGCAGACGCGCAGGTACTGGGTGCCGAGCGAGAACCGCTGGGTGCGCCTGCGCGTGTCGGTGAAGGGCATGAAGACGATCGACAAGCGCGGGATCGACGCCGTGGTCGCCGAGCTGCGCGCGAAGGGGGTCAAGCTCTGACATGGCCCGCAACGACGTCCGGCCGATCATCAAGCTCCGGTCCACCGCAGGCACCGGCTACACCTACGTGACCAGGAAGAACCGCCGCAACGACCCCGATCGCATGGTGCTGCGCAAGTACGACCCGCGCGCCCGCCGCCACGTCGAGTTCCGCGAGGAGCGCTGATGGCCAAGAAGTCGAAGATCGCCCGCAACGAGCAGCGCAAGACGATCGCCGCCCGGTACGCGGAGCGCCGTGCGGAGCTGAAGGCCGTGATCCGCTCGCCACGGTCCACCCCGGAGGAGAAGGCAGCCGCCGTCTCCGCGCTGCAGGCGATGCCGCGCGACGCCAGCCGCACGCGTATCCGCAACCGCGACGCCGTGGACGGCCGCCCGCGCGGGTACTTCCGCGCGTTCGGCCTCTCCCGGATCCGGCTGCGGGAGATGGCGCACCGGGGCGAGCTGCCCGGCGTGAGCAAGTCGAGCTGGTGAGGAGCGACGTGGCGAAGACCGACCGGGTGCGTCCCGGCAAGCGCAAGCGGAACCTGTTGCGGGCCGAGCGCGTGGAGTACGTCGACTGGAAGGACGTCGACCTCCTGCGCAAGTTCATCTCCGACCGGGGCAAGATCCGCGCCCGGCGGGTCACCGGCCTCACCCCGCAGGAACAGAAGCAGGTCGCCACGGCGATCAAGAACGCCCGTGAGATGGCCCTGCTGCCGTACCCGGCGCCGAAGCGAGCCTGACCAACGGCCCCCAAGGCCACCTTTGTTGCTCCCACCCGTCTCCCGCCGCCACCCGAACGGAGACGCTGCGCGCCGCAGTGCTCGGTCCACGCAACAAAGGTGGCCTTGGGGGCAGGTCTGCCGTCCCTGTGATGCTGGCCGCACCTTGCGGCCACGGCGGTGCCCTCGGCGCGCCGGCGCCGCACCGCGTTCGCCGGATGACCCGCGCCCGAGGCCGCCCGCGGGATCTGGGCCGGTGCGGGAAAAGCCCCGGTCACGGGCGGTTGGGGCCGTGGTCAGGGTGGTCGTCGGCGATCGGCGCTCCGTGGCCGGGGCGGCACCGCGGGACGCCGCAACCCTGATCGCGCGCCCGCGAACGCCGGGCGGCATGCTTGCACGCATGGCGGACGAGCAGCACTACCTGGTCGGGCTTGACCTCGCGGGACGCCGCGTGGTCGTGATCGGCGGCGGCACGGTCGCGCAGCGACGGCTGCCGCGGCTGACCAGAGCCGGTGCCGTGGTGGAGCTGATCTCGCCCGAGACCACCCCATCCGTGAGCGCGATGGCCGACGCCGGTGAGCTCACCTGGCATCGGCGGACCTACCGCGATGGCGACCTCGATGGCGCCTGGTACGCGCTGGCGCTCACCGACGACCCCGAGGTCAACGCCGCCGTGTGCGCGGAGGCCGAGCGCTCACGGGTGTTCTGCGTGCGCGCCGACAACGGCATCGAGGGCAGCGCCGTCACCCCCGCGTCTGGCGAGCACGACGGGCTGCTGCTCGGTGTCCTCTCCGGCGGCAACCCGCGCCGCTCCGCCGCCGTGCGTGACAGCGTGCTCGACGGCCTGCGCGCACGTACCGTCGCCGACCCCGGCGAGGACGTCGAACGGGAGCAGGCCGGGGTCGCGCTGGTCGGCGGAGGGCCCGGCGACCCGGAGCTGATCACCGTCCGTGGCCGCCGCCTGCTGGCAAGGGCCGACGTCGTGGTGGTCGACCGGCTCGCCCCGCGGGAGCTGCTCGACGAGCTGCCGCCGCACGTCGAGGTGATCGACGCCGCGAAGATCCCCTACGGCCGCGCCGCGAGCCAGGACGTGATCAACAAGGCGCTCGTCGACAACGCCAGGGCCGGCAAGTTCGTGGTGCGCCTCAAGGGCGGCGACCCCTACGTCTTCGGCCGCGGCTTCGAGGAGGTGCTCGCGTGCGCCGAGGCGGGGGTGCCCGTCACGGTCGTGCCCGGCATCACCAGCGCCTTCGCCGTGCCCGCCGTCGCCGATGTCCCCGTGACCCACCGCGGCGTGGCCCACGAGGTCGTGGTCGTCTCCGGCCACGTGCCGCCGGGGCACGAGCAGTCCCTGGTCGACTGGAACGCGCTGGGGCGGTTGCGCGGCACCGTCGTGCTCATGATGGGCGTGGAGCGGATCGAGCAGTTCGCCGAAGCGCTGGTGAAGGCGGGCCGCCCCGCCGACACGCCGGTCGCGATGATCCAGGACGGCACGATGCGCACCCAGAAGGTGGTGCGCTCGACGCTCGAGGAGATCGCGGTGGACGCCGCGGCGGCCGGGATCAAACCGCCCGCCGTGACCGTGATCGGACCGGTCGCCGACGTCGGCGCCCTGGTTCAGCGCTCGTAGCGGTCGCGGACGAACCCGGTGATCCGCTCGGTCAGCCGCGCCGGGTCGAAGCGGAGCTCCACCGGACTGCGGGCCTGGACGAACTCGGCGTCCGGGAGGTCGGCCGCGAGCGTGTCGGCGTCGCCGAAGGGGTGGATCGGGTCGCGCTGGTGGCCGATCACCAGCGCCGGGATCCGGATCTCCCCGCGCACCGACCTCGGCGGCGCGATCCGGCCGAAGAACACGCCGTGCAGCAGCGCGGCCATCGCCGCCGGGCGCTGGTCGAGCGTGTCGGTGACGACGTCGACCCACTGGTTGCCGTGCGGGACCCGGCGGGCGAGCGCGCCCACCGCGCGAACCGTGACCGGCAGGAAGCGCGCGGCGAACAGCAGCGGGCCGAACGTGAGCAGCCCGGCCACGATGGCGTTGTCCAGCACCGGCATCTCGACGATCAGCCCCTGCACGCGCTCGGGCGCCTCGACGGCGACCTCCAGAGCGACGTTGGCGCCCAGCGACGTCCCGCCGACCACGGCGCGCTCGATGCCGAGGTGGTCGAGCAGGGCGACCGTCTGCTCCGCGAACGCGGGCATCGAGTACAGCCACGAGTCGGCGGGCCGGTCGGAGTCGCCGTGCCCGAGCAGGTCGAGCGTCACCACGCGGAAGCCGTCGGCGGCGAGCTTGCGGGCCAGCGGCGCGTGCATACGGCGGCTGAACATGATCCCGTGCGTCAGCACCACGACGTCGGGGCCCGAGCCGTACTCGGTGTAGGCGAGGCGGTGTCCGTCGAGGCCGCCGAACTCGAACGAGCCCACCAGCTCCAGTGGCCGGGGCGGGCGCCGGCGCGGGGCGGGTAGCGGCTCGTCGAGTGCCGTGACGCTGGTCATGGGCTCAGGCTAACGTGACTGGCCGCCCCGGCACGGCGTACGTCAGGATGACACCCATGACCGATCCCGCCGGAAACGCCGAAAACCTGCAGAACCTGGTGTCGCTCAAGGTGGAGCGAGCCGGGCACGTCGCGGAGGTGACGCTGCTCGGCCCCTCGAAGGGCAACGCCATGGGCCCCGACTTCTGGCGGGAGCTGCCGCTGGTCTTCCGCGCGCTCGACGACGACCCCGAGGTCAGGGCGATCGTGCTGACCGGCAGCGGCGCGCACTTCTCCTACGGGCTCGACCTGCCCGCGATGCTGCCCGGCTGGTCCGAGTACCTCGCCGGGGACGCGCAGGCGGGGCCGAGGACGAAGTTCCTCGCCGAGATCCGCAGGCTCCAGGAGTCCGTGGGCGCCGTCGCCGCCACCCGGAAGCCCGTGATCGCCGCGGTGTCCGGCTGGTGCATCGGCGGCGGGGTCGACGTGATCGCCGCCGCCGACATCCGGCTGGCCAGCGCCGACGCGAAGTTCAGCGTCCGCGAGGTCAAGGTCGCGATCGTGGCCGACCTCGGCAGCCTCCAGCGCCTGGCCGGGATCATCGGCGAGGGGCACCTGCGCGAGCTCGCGTTCACCGGCCGCGACATCGACGCCGCGCGCGCCGAGAGGATCGGCCTCGTCAACGACGTCTACCCGGACCAGGACGCCGTGCTCGCCGCGGCCAGGGAGCTGGCGAACGAGATCGCCGCCAACCCTCCGCTGGTCGTGCAGGGGGTCAAGGACGTACTGTCCGTCGGCGCCGGACAGCGGGTCGAGGCCGGGCTGCGGTACGTCTCGGCCTGGAACGCCGCGTTCCTGCCCAGCAAGGACCTCGGCGAGGCGGTACAAGCATTCATGGAACGGCGGGCCCCCCAGTTCAGGGGCGAGTGAGAGAGGGAGATCGTGGGCAACGACGCTGCGACGGCTCATCAGCGGTTCCGCGAGGCGCGGGACTACCTCATCGCGCACCGCGAGGACTACGACACGGCCTACGCGAACTTCGCGTGGCCGGAGTTCACCGAGTTCAACTGGGCGCTCGACTGGTTCGACCGGATCGCCGCCGACCCCGCGAACGCCGAGCGCTACGCGCTGTGGATCGTCGAGGAGGACGGCACCGAGGGCCGCTGGACCTACCCCGAGCTGGCGCGCCGGTCCAACCAGGTCGCCAACTGGCTGCGCGCGCGGGGCGTGCGACGCGGTGACCGGCTCATCCTCATGCTGGGCAACCAGGTCGAGCTGTGGGAGACGATCCTCGCGGCGATCAAGCTCGGCGCCGTGATCATCCCCGCGTCGACACTGCTCGGCCCGGCCGACCTGCGCGACCGCGTCGACCGCGGCGCGGCCCGGCACGTCGTGATCCGCGCGGCCGACGCGGAGAAGTTCGCCGACGTGCCCGGCGACTACACGCGGATCGTCGTGGGGGAGCCCGTCGATGGCGCTGCCGGCTGGTTCTCGTTCGCCGACGCCTACTCCGCCGAGGGGGAGTTCACGCCGGACGGGCCGACCGCGGCGACCGACCCGCTGCTGCTGTACTTCACCTCCGGCACGACGGCGAAGCCGAAGCTCGTGCAGCACACGCACGTGTCCTACCCGGTGGGCCATCTGTCCACGATGTACTGGATCGGTCTCGAACCGGGCGACGTGCACCTGAACATCTCCTCGCCGGGCTGGGCGAAGCACGCGTGGAGCAACGTGTTCGCGCCCTGGAACGCCGAGGCGACCGTGTTCCTCTACAACTACACGCGCTTCGACGCTGGCGCGCTCATGGCGCAGATGGACCGCTGCGGCATCACGAGCTTCTGCGCGCCGCCCACCGTGTGGCGCATGCTGATCCAGGCCGACCTGACCGCGCTGAGCACGCCGCCGGCCAAGGTCGTCGGCGCGGGGGAGCCGCTCAACCCCGAGGTGATCGAGCAGGTCCGCAAGTCGTGGGGCGTGACGATCCGCGACGGCTTCGGGCAGACCGAGACGAGCGTGCAGATCGCGAACACCCCTGGGCAGGAGGTCAAGCCGGGCTCGATGGGCCGCGCCGTGCCGGGATTCGCGGTGGTGCTGGTCGATCCGGTCACCGGTGAGCGCACGGAGGAGGGCGAGATCTGCCTCGACCTGTCGCGCAGGCCGGTGGGGCTCATGGTGGGCTACGCCGACGACGAGGAGCGCACCGCGAGCGCGTTCGAGGGCGGCTATTACCACACGGGTGACGTGGGCTCGATCGACGAGCGCGGCTACATCACCTACGTGGGCCGTACCGACGACGTGTTCAAGGCCAGCGACTACCGGATCTCGCCGTTCGAGCTGGAGAGCGTGCTGCTGGAGCACGACGCCGTCGCCGAGGCCGCGGTGGTGCCGTCGCCGGACCCGCTCCGCCTGGCCGTGCCCAAGGCCTACGTCGTGCTCGCGGCCGGCCACGAGCCGGACGCCGCGACGGCGGAGAGCATCCTGGCCTTCTGCCGCGAGCATCTGGCTCCGTACAAGCGAATCCGCAGGCTCCAGTTCGCCGATCTGCCCAAGACGATCTCGGGCAAGATCCGGCGCGTGGAGCTGCGCGGCAAGGAGGACGAGGCCGGCCAGCAGCGCCCGGAGGGCGAGTTCCGCGAGGAGGACTTCCCGGGCCTGAAAGGCTAGGCACTACTCAGCGTGACGGCTGCCGCTTCTCTAGGATCCATTATAGACAGTCGATGACCAGCGGCGCCCGGTCGTTTCCCGATCGGCCGGGTGACGTTCGGCCTTATCGGCTAACGGATCGGCCGTGGGGACCGATGTACCTGGTGAGTGACGAACCGGCGGGTTTGCACCACGGGACCCGCCGGTTACCCCCGGCACTTCACCACGGATCCGACCACAGAGAGCGATGAGTACCGACAACGAGAACGGGACCGCGGTCCCGGCTTCGACAGCCACCACAGCCACCACAGCCAGGACACCCATGACCTCGACCGAACGGGCGGGCTCCCCGCCGACCACGCCGTGCACGGTCGTGTGGAGCCACGGCCGTCCCTACGTGCTCGAGAGCGGGCCGGGCCGGCCGCGGTGGATGGGCACCGACGACCACGGCAGGCCACAGGCGCTGACCAGGGAGGACCTGCGCCGCCGCGGGTGGAGCTACCGGCGGCACACCTGAGCGCGCGTTATCCGCGAACGGATACGGTGAACGCGTGACCGAGTCGGCGAGACCCCGCGAACACGCGGACGTACCGCAGGCGGCTCCCGAGCCGTCGCTGGCGCGACAGGCGCTCACCCTGCCGAACATCCTGTCGATCCTCCGCCTCGCCGGCGTGCCGGTGTTCCTGTGGCTCCTGCTCGGGCCGGAGGAGGACGGCTGGGCGCTGCTCGTGCTGGTGTTCGGCGCTCTCACCGACTGGCTCGACGGCAAGCTCGCCCGCTGGCTCGACCAGACCAGCAGGCTCGGCCAGCTGCTCGACCCCGCCGCCGACCGGCTCTACATCGTGGCCACGCTCGTGGCGTTCCTGGTCCGCGACATCATCCCGTGGTGGTTCGTCGCGGCGCTCGTCGCGCGCGAGCTGATCGTCGGCGTCGCACTGGTCATCCTGCGCCGCAACGGTTTCGCCCCGCCGGAGGTCACCTACGTCGGCAAGGGCGCCACCTTCTGCCTGATGTACGCGCTGCCGTTGCTGCTGCTCATCCAGGGCGACTCGCTCACGGCCGAGATCCTGCGGCCCATCGCCTACGCGTTCACCATCTGGGGCGGGCTGCTCTATCTGTGGTCCGGCGCGCTCTACGTC
Organism: Prauserella sp. PE36; assembly: GCF_003311655.1. Classification (NCBI taxonomy): domain Bacteria; kingdom Bacillati; phylum Actinomycetota; class Actinomycetes; order Pseudonocardiales; family Pseudonocardiaceae; genus Prauserella; species Prauserella sp. PE36. Next base: position 56,319 of record NZ_QEQT01000037.1, read on the forward strand.
GTGCAAACCGTCAAGGCCGTGTCCGGCCGCCCGCTCGCGCACCGCGGGTGACGGACTGCCGTGCTTTTCGCGATCCCGCCTCGGCGTTGTGCGAAGATGCGCAGCACGCAGGCAGCGTAGGAGCACGAAAGGGGAACGGGGTTGTCCACTCCGGAAGAGCTGCGCTACACCGAGGAGCACGAGTGGGTCGCCGTCCGGGGCGGCGAGACCGTGCGCGTCGGGATCACCGAGTACGCGCAGGACCAGCTCGGCGACGTCGTGTTCGTCGATCTCCCCGAGGTCGGGCGCCAGGTGGACGCCGGTGACGTGTTCGGCGAGGTCGAGTCGACGAAGAGTGTCTCCGAGCTGTTCGCGCCGCTGGACGGCGAGATCGTGGCGGTGAACGACGCCGTGTCCGAATCGCCCGAGCTCATCAACAGCGACCCCTACGGTGAGGGCTGGCTCATCGAGATCAGGCTCGATGACGCGAGCACCGTGGAGGGCCTGCTCGACGCCGAGGCCTACCAACGCGTGACCGAGGGCTGATCAGGGGAGCCCCGGCGCCTTCGGCCGACCTGGCACGGTACGTTGGCTACACCACGTTTTCGATGACGACACTTCAGTGCGTAAGGAGAGCTCAGGTGAGCACGAACGACGGGCCCGGCGTTCCCCCGGAGCAGTCTCCGGAGCGGACCTCCGTATTCCGGGCCGACTTCCTGTCGGAGATGGAGGGACAGGAGGCACCTGCGGTCGAGCCGCAGGAGACGGGCGTCGACGCCCTGCCGTCGGGCTCCGCACTGCTCGTGGTCAAGCGCGGCCCCAACGCGGGTTCCCGTTTCCTGCTCGATCGTGACACCACGAGCGCAGGCCGCCACCCGGACAGCGACATCTTCCTCGACGACGTCACCGTCTCGCGCCGCCACGCCGAGTTCCGCCGGGAGGGCGGCGAGTTCGTGGTGATCGACGTGGGCAGCCTCAACGGGACCTACGTCAACCGCGAGCCGGTCGACCAGGCGGTGCTTGCGGGCGGGGACGAGGTCCAGATCGGCAAGTTCCGCCTCGTCTTCCTGACCGGTCCCGGGCACGGGGGTCAGGGGGCACAGTGACGGCTGCCGGGCGGCCACAGCGTGACGGGTTGAGCATCGGGGTCGTGCTCGCGCAGCTGCGCAAGGACTTCCCCGACGTCACCATCTCGAAGATCAGGTTCCTCGAGTCCGAGGGCTTGGTTCAGCCTGGTCGCACGCCGTCCGGCTATCGTCAGTTCACCCCCGCGGACGTGGAGCGGCTCCGGTTCGTCCTGGCGGCACAGCGTGATCACTACCTGCCGCTCAAGGTCATCAAGGAGCAGCTCGACGCCGCCGACCGCGGCGCCGAGCCCGCCGCGCCGTCTCCCCGGTTGCCCCGCAAGCTCGTCCCGCTGGGCTCGCCCGAGTCCAACGGCGGCTCGGCGCAGCTGCCCGGCGCGGATGACTTCGCGACCGACCGCGAGGTGCGGCTGACGCGGGAGGAGCTGCTGGCCGAGGCGGGAATCGACTCCGGGATGCTGCAGGAGTTGCAGCAGTACGGGTTGATCCGTCCCGGCGCCGCCGGCTTCTACGACACCGACGCCGTGCAGATCGCGAGAACCGTCAAGACCATGACGGAATTCGGTATCGAGCCGAGACATCTGCGCGCGTTCCGCGCGTCCGCCGACCGGGAAGTCGGGCTGCTGGAACAGATCGTGGCGCCCGTGTACCGGCACCACGACGCCGATGCGAAGGCGCGAGCGGACGAGCTGGTGCGGGAGCTGGCGGCGCTGTCGGTCGCGCTGCACACGTTGCTGGTCAAGGCGGGCATCCGGGGTGTGACCGGCGGATAGGCGGCGCTTCCGGCCCGCATGTGGTCATCGGTGTTCCGCGTGTCGCGTCTGTTACGCCACAGAGCGAACCCTCAACGATCTCACGCGGATGCCGTACGGTGAGTGCAAGGTTCGCGAAAACCGAGCCGGGCAGAAGTAGTTTCGAAGCGAGCACAGCGCCCGCATGACGGGTAGCGTCGACAGTGTCGATGCGAGATCCTCGTGAGAGCGCTGCAGCCCGCGCGCAGGAGAGGGAGGCGAAGCCCGATGAGCGAGATGCGCGTCGTCGGCGTACGGGTCGAGCTACCCGCCAATCAGCCGATTCTGTTGCTGCGGGAAACCGAGGGCGAGCGGTACCTCCCGATCTGGATCGGCTCGGTCGAAGCCACCGCGATCGCGTTGGAGCAGCAAGGTGTCCGGCCCGCCCGTCCGCTGACCCACGACCTGCTCAAGGAAGTCATCGGCGCACTCGGCCGCGAGCTCCAGCAGGTGATCATCACCGACCTGCGCGAGGGCACGTTCTTCGCCGAGCTGGTGTTCGACGGGGACATCCGGGTGTCGGCGCGGCCCAGCGACTCTGTCGCGCTCGCCCTGCGCGTGGGCGTTCCGATCCACGCGGAGGAAGGCGTGCTCGAGGAGGCCGGGCTGATCATCCCGGACGAGCAGGAGGACGAAGTGGAGAAGTTCCGCGAGTTCCTCGACTCCGTCTCCCCCGAGGACTTCCGGGGCGCCGACACCTGAGGCCGCCCCGGCCCTACGGCCGTGCCGCCCTGATGAACAGCTCCGCCAGCTCCCTGCCGTAGGCCTCGACATCGAGGTCCGGCTCCCTGGCGAGCCTGGCCGTGACGCCGTCGATGGCCTGGCGGATCGCCATCGCCATCACCTCGACGTCGAACTCGCCGAAGACCCCTTCGTGTTGTCCTTGCCGGAGCTGGCGCTCCAGCCTGCCGGTGGCGACGCCCTTCAGGACGAGCGGCACCATGGGCACCTCGCCCCCGGCCGCCGTGCCGGTGGCGATCTCCAGCAGCGCTCGCGCGTGGCGCGGGTGGTCGCCGAGGAAGGCGACCTCCGACCGGATGTAGGCGCCGAGCATCGCCGCCCGTTCGGTCTCGTCGCCCAGCCGCTGCTGCAGGAACCGGTCCTGCAGGTCGACGATCGCGCCGATCGTGGCCATGATCAGCTCGTCCTTGGTGCCGAAGTGGTACGAGATCATCCGGGTGCTGCTGAGCCCGGCCCGTTCCACGATCCGGGCGAACGACGTCTTCCGGTATCCCAGTTCCGCCATCGTGTCGATGGTCGCGTCGATGATCTGTGCCCGGCGCGCCTCCTCCGTGACCGTGAGGCCGAGGCCGCCGCCGAACTCTCTTGAATCCCTCTTTACCTGCATGAGTAAAAATTAACACAGCCAAGTAAAGGTCGCAAGGAGCAGGGAAGTCTCGATATCGACTTGAGGGTGCCCGCGCGTCGCGTTGACCGGCCCGCTGAGCAGGCATACCGTCGAGGGGACGATGAATCGCGCTGGTGTGATTAGCGCCTGACTGGGGCAGGCCCACGCCGCGTGACGGTCATACCGGTCGGCCCCGCCCCGGGGCCGGCGGTCTTGTTTCGCCGGTCGCGAGGCCGGGCGAGAGGAGGCATGCGTGGTCGAGGAGAGCCCGATCAGGGCCGCCGACGGCGAGCAGGGAGAGTTGTTTCCCGACGCGTCGCTGCCGGACGAGCTGGTTGGCTACCGCGGTCCCGCTGCGTGCCAGATCGCCGGTATCACGTACCGGCAGCTCGACTACTGGGCCAGAACCAAGCTCGTGATGCCGAGCATCCGCACCGCGCACGGCTCGGGTTCGCAGCGACTGTACTCGTTCAAGGACATCCTCGTCCTCAAGATCGTCAAGCGGCTGCTCGACACCGGTGTCTCGCTGCAGAACATCCGGGTCGCGGTGGACCATCTGCGGGCGCGGGGAGTGCGCGACCTCGCGCGCGTCACGCTCTTCTCCGACGGCACCACGGTGTACGAGTGCACCTCGCCCGAGGAGATCGTCGATTTACTGCAGGGCGGACAGGGTGTGTTCGGCATCGCCGTGAGCGGAGCCATGCAGGAGATCAGCGGAACGATCCACGAGTTCCCCGCGGAGCGCGCCGATGGCGGCGAGCTGGAGCCCGTCGTGCCCGACGAGCTCTCCGAGCGCCGCAAGGCCCGCCGCACCGGCTGACCTGAGACGTAACTTGACGGCTCAGGCGGGGACCTTGTCGAGGAAGCCGTATACCTTGCCGATGCGGTCCTCGCCCTCGGCGACGATCACGTCGAAGCCGATCACCACGGGCTCCGCGCCGTCCTGGCCGAGGTGCCAGGTGAACCGGGCCGTGTCGTGGTGACCGTCGACGGCCCCGCCGAGACTGAACGTCAGCCCCGCGAACTGCTCCTGCGCGCCCGCGACGAACGTGTCCACGCCGTCCCAGCCCCGGACGCTGCCGAGCGGGTCGGTGTACGTCGCGTCCTCGGTGAACAGCCGCTCGATGAGGGCACGCCGCGTGCCGGCGTCGGTGGCGTTCCAGATCTCCAGGTAGCGCTCGGCGAGGGTGGTGTACTCGGGCATTGTCGGAGCCTTTCTCGGAAGGTGCCGCGGTTCGTGTCCCCATCACCGTGCCCGTACGCGTGCCGCCCGTCGATTACCCTGGACGTCATGGCCGCGGCGAGGGCGCGGCCGTAGGTTGAGCCTCGTGACGACAGTGACGACCGCGCGCAGGCCTCCGGTTGGCGAGCTGCTGCGCGCGTGGCGGGACCGCCGCCGGATCAGCCAGCTCGACCTCGCCATCGCGGCCGACATCTCGACCCGGCACCTCAGTTTCGTCGAGACGGGCCGGTCCGCCCCGAGTCGCGACATGGTGCTGCGCCTCGGCGAGCACCTCGACGTCCCGCTGCGTGAGCGCAACCAGCTGCTGCTCGCCGCGGGTTTCGCTCCGGTGTACCCGGAGAGCTCGCTCGACGACCCCGAGCTGGCCGCGGTGCGCGACGCCGTGCGCAGGCTCCTCACCGGTCACGAGCCGTACCCGGCGGTGGTGATCGACCGCCGCTGGAACCTGCTCGAGGGCAACGCCGCGGTCGCCGTGCTGATCGAGGGCGTGGCGCCCGAGCTGATGGGACCGCCCGCCAACGTGCTGCGCGTGACGCTGCACCCCGACGGCATGGCGTCCCGCATCGTGAACCTGGGGGAGTGGCGGGCGCACCTGCTCGGCAGGCTGCGCCGCGAGGTCGCGGTCACCGCCGATCCGGAGCTGGCCGCGCTGCTGGAGGAGCTGCGCGGCTACCCGTGCGACGACGAGGTGCCCGAGGTCGAGATTCCCGGCCCCGGCGACTTCCTCGTGCCGCTGCGCCTGCGCCACGAGGGTCGTGAGCTGTCGTTCTTCAGCACCGTCGCCACGTTCGGCACGCCGTTGGACGTGACGCTGGCGGAGCTGTCGATCGAGTCGTTCTACCCGGCCGACGCGGAGACCGCCGAGGTGCTGCGCGGCGTCACGGCCTGCTGAGGCCGACCTCGTCGAAATGCTCGCGCTGCTCGGGGGCCAGCAGGTAGGCGCGGAAGGACTGGGCGGCCCGCTGCTGCGTCGCGTCCACCCCGTCGCCGGCGAGCGCCACGTACGGGAAGTCGCCCTGCTTGCCGGTGGCCACGGACTGGCCCTGCGAGCCGACGATGGCGGGCCGGCCCTCCGCCAGCTTCTCGGCCCACGACGCCGACTCGGGCAGCCATGCGGCGGGCGTGCCGCCACCCAGGGAGGCGGAGCTGCCGCGGCCGAGCAGAGCGTCGAGAACCCGGTCCGACTTGGCGGCGTGGACATCGACGGTCACGCAGTGGCCATGGACGACCGTGCGCTCGTCGTTCCACCGCATGGCCGACTTCGTCACCGGCTCCGCGGCGGCCGGCGCCACGACGACGCGCAGGACGCTGTCGCCCTCCTGGCAGTCCGACGCCTGTGCCTCGGCCCGGCTCGCCACCACGCCGTCGGCCCAGTTCCACCCGAACCAGCCGGTCACCAGCAGGCCGGCCAGCACGACGCACGCGATCGGCCACGCGGCCACCCGCCGCCGCGCGGCCTTGCCGACGGCCCGGTGGGTTCCGGTGGTGGTCCGGGCATCAGGACGCTCAGTAGCGGGTTCCTCGACCCTGCTGTGCCGCCCCATCGATGTCCTCTCGCCTTCCCGCACGGACGCTGAACACGCTCCGTGTACGTAGCCAAAACGTTATCACTCTAACAGGCGAGAACCCGTGCGGAATGTGACGCTGATCAGCTCCCCGAGACGATCACACGTCGTGCTCGGTGAGCAGCGTGCGGTAGTGCTCGATCAGCCTGGCGCGCAGTGGCGCGGCCCTGCGGGCGAACGCGGCCTGCTCGCGCGCGTACTCGGCGCGGCCCTCAGCGGTCTCGATCCGCACGGGGGAGTGGCCGAGCGAGGACAGGTCGTACGGGCTCGCGCGCATGTCGAGCAGCCGGATGTCGGCGGCGAGCGCGAAGCAGTCGCCGAGCAGCTCCGAGGGCACGAACGGGCCGAGCTTGTAGGCCCACTTGTAGAGATCCATGCCGACGTGAAGGCAGCCCGGCTGGTCCAGGTCGCGCTGGGTCTCGCGGGTGGGCCGCAGCTCGTTGCGCGGGCGGGCGGCGTCGGTGAAGAACCGGTACGCGTCGAAGTGCCCGCACCGCACGCCGAGCGACTCCACCACCTCGTCGGTGCCGCCGGAGCCGAGCCGCAGCGGCAGCTGCGCGTGCCGGACGTCCCCGGCGGGGAGGCGGTAGACCATGGCCCACTCGTGCAGGCCGAAGCAGCTCAGCCGGGGCCGGCGCGACGCGGTGGTCTCCAGCAGCGAGAGCACGTACCGCGAGGTCCGGACGTGCCGCTCGGTGAACGCGCGCGGGTCGAGCGTGATACCGCCGTCGACCTCCTGGTAGCCCTTCCGGTCGAGGAACCGCCGTGCCGACGGCCCGCCGAGCACGACGCCTGGTCCGGGCTGCCAGCGCTCCAGGTGCGACGGCGGATGCGAGTAGTAGGTGAACAGGAAGTCCAGCACCGGGTGCTTCTCACCGAGCGAACGGCGCCGCTGGTGCGGCACCGTCCACTCGCGCATCCGCTCGACGTGCACGTCCTCGCGCGCCCGCCACTCCCGCTCGGCAAGCCACATGGGTTACATGGTGACGTGCGTGCCGTCGCGGACGGTACCCACGTACTCCTCGACGAGGTCCTCCAAGGCCACGATGCCCACGACCCTGGCCGAGCTGTCGACCGCCTTCGCCAGGTGGCTGCCCTCGCGGCGCATCGCGGAGAGCGCGTTGTCGAGCCGGGCGTAGAGCGGCAGCTCGGTCAGGTTGCGGGTCTTGGCCACCGGAACCGTGGTCGCCGGGTCGTCGCCGACCTGGTCGAGCACGTCCTTGACGTGGATGTAGCCGGTCAGCTCGCCGTTCTCGGTGCGCACGGGGAAGCGCGAGAACCCGGTCTCCGACACGGCCCGCTCGACATCGCCCACGGTCGGCCCCGGGGCCAGCGTGGTCAGCTCCTCGACGGGCACCAGCACGTCCGCGACCGTCTTCTCCACCGACGACAGGGTCTGGGTGAGCCTGCGGTGCTCGGAGTGCTCCAGCAGGCCCTCGCGGCGCGACTCGCTGAGCAGCTCGGCCAGCTCGTCGGAGGTGTAGCCGGCGTCGATCTCGTCCTTGGGCTCCACCCGCATCAGTCGCAGCACGCCGTTGGCGAGGCCGTTGAGCAGCCAGATGAACGGCTTCACCAGCCGCACCCACGCGACGTGCACCGGCACGAGCCACAGGGCGAGGCGCTCGGGCTCGGCGATGGCGATGTTCTTCGGCACCATCTCGCCGATCAGCACGTGCAGCAGCGTGATCGCCACGAGCGTCACGGTGAACGAGACCGCGTGCACGAGGTAGATCGGCAGGGGCACCCCGAGCGCCGCCACGGCGGCCTCCAGCTGGTGGGCCACCGCGGGCTCGCCGAACTGCAGCAGGAGCAGCGAGCAGATCGTGATGCCCAGCTGCGCGCCCGCGAGCATGAGCGAGACGTGCCTGCCTGCGTTGAGGACGATCCTGGCGCGGCCCTTGCCCTGCTCCAGCAGCGCCTCGAGCCGGTCTCGCCGCGAGGAGATGAGCGAGAACTCGGCGCCGACGAAGAAGGCGTTGCACAGCAGCAGTACGCCGATGAGCGAGATCGCTACCCAGTCGTTCACGGGCTCACCTCGCGGCGCTGCACGTTGACCTCGGCGATGCGATGGCGGTCCATGCTGGTCACGACCAGCCGCCAGCCGTCGAGGTCGAGGGCGTCACCGACGTCCGGGATGTGGCCAAGGCGCTCCAGGAGCAGCCCGGCGATGGTCTCGTAGTCACCCTCGGGCATCCGGAAGCCGGTGACGTCGAGGACCTCGTCGTCGCGCAGCTGCCCGGACACCATCCAGGAGTCGGACGTGAGCTGCTGCGACGCGGGCTGCTCTCGCTCGTCGTGCTCGTCGCGGACGTCGCCGATGATCTCCTCGACCACGTCCTCGAGCGTCACCAGCCCGGCGCTGCCGCCGTACTCGTCCACGACGATCGCGAGCTGGAAGCGGGAGTCCCGCAGCCGGTTGAGCAGCGAGTCGCCGGGCAGCGACTCGGGAACCGTCGGCACCGGCCGCATCACCGACGAGATCGGCACGGTGCGGCGCTCGGCGGCGGGCACGGTGAACGCCTGCTTGACGTGCACGGCGCCCTGCACGTCGTCGAGGTCCTCCCGGTAGACGGGGAAGCGCGAGAAACCGGTGCGGCGCGACAGCTCGACGAGGTCGTGCACGGTGTCGTCCATGCGCAGCGACTCCAGGCGCACGCGTGGCGTCATCAGCTCGCCCGCCGTGCGCTCGCCGAACCGCAGCGAGCGGTCGAGCAGCTGGGCCGTGGAGACGTCGAGCGTGCCGGTCTGCGCGCTCGTGCGCACGATCGAGCCGAGCTCCTGCGGCGAACGTGCCGAGCGGAGCTCCTCCTGCGGCTCGATGCCGAGCTTGCGGACGACCCAGTTGGCGCTGTTGTTCATGAGCGTGATGAGCCAGCGGAACAGCGCGGAGAACCGGGAGTGGTAGCCGGCGACCGCGCGGGCCGTCTGCAGCGGGCGCGCCACGGCGAGGTTCTTGGGCACCATCTCGCCGATCACCATCGACAGCGTTGTCGCCAGCAGCATCGCGACGACCAGCGACGTTCCGGCGGCGGCGCGGTCGGAAAGGCCGAGCTCGGTGAGCCAGGGCCTGATGATCCCGCCCAGCAGCGGCTCGGCGACGTAACCGGTGACCAGCGTGGTGAGCGTGATGGCGACCTGCGCGCCCGAGAGCTGGAACGACAGCGTGCGGTGGGCTTTCAGCAGGGTCTTCGACCTGCGGTCGCCCACCTGGCGGATGTTGGACTCGATGGTGCTGCGCTCGAGCGTCGTCAGGGAGAACTCCGCGGCCACGGCCAGGCCGGTTCCGACGGTCAGCAGGACGACGAACAGGACGCCGAGGACGGTGAGCACGACTTCCATCAGCGCGCACCGTCCTCCCTGGCGCGGGCGGACGAGATCAGGCAGCCGGGTCGGTCACCCGGCCGACTACTGTCACCAGGTGACTGCGCATCGCGCACGAAAGATGTCACTCCTCATGGGACCAGCCGGAAAGAAGGGTGGCGTCATCTTAACCAGGTGAAACGCCTCAGGTGTGCGGCATGTTCCGCCCGGAGCGACCCTCAGGCCGGGTTGAGTCCCCGGTGGCGCCGCACGCTCTCCTCGACCAGGTTCAGCACCGGTTCGAGGTCGTCGGCCGGCAGGCCCATCGCCAGGTGGGACACCAGTCCCTCGAGCACGAGCTCGAGGTAGGCGGCGAGCACCTCGATGCTGATGTCGTCGCGGAGGTTGCCAGCCTGGCGCTGCCACGAGAGGCGCTTGCGGGTGGCGGTGGTGAGCTGTTCGGAGCGCTCCGCCCAGCGGGCCCTGAACTCGGGGTCGGTCCGGAGCCTGCGCGAGACCTCCAGCCGCGTGCCGAGCCAGTCGGCGGGGTGCTGGCTGCGGCCGGAGAGCAGCTCGCGCATCACCTGCACGAGACCCTGCTCCGCGACGACGTCGGCCATCCTCGCCGCGTCGTCCTCCGCGAGGGCGAGGAACAGCGACTCCTTGTCCCGGAAGTGGTGGAAGATGGCGCCGCGCGAGAGCTGGGTGGCTTCCTCGAGCCGCCGGACCGTGGCACCCTCGTACCCGTAGCGCCCGAAACACGCGCGTGCGCCGTCGAGAATCTGTCGCCTGCGCGCGTCGAGGTGGTCCTGGCTGACCCGTGGCATCCCCCGATCTTGACACCGGGGCTACGGCAATGCAATCCGTACGTACGTACTGAGATCGCCCGCGCGCGAGACCACTGCGATTGTCGGACCCCGCGTGTAGCGTCGCGAACGCATGGTCGGTGCGAGTGGATGGCTGGTGATCCGATGACTGCGGTCCGCATTCCTCCCTATGCCAGAAGAGCCAAGCAGGACGGCGCCGGAGCCGCCGCTGCCGACGTCGCCGCCCGCGTGGTGGCAAGCCGCGCCGAGGGTGAGGCCTACGTGGCGTCCGTCTGTTTCAAGCACGGTCCGCCGAGACTGCTCGGCGTCGAACTGGAGTACATCGTCCACGACGCCGGGAATCCCGGCTTGCCGCTCGACCCCGGCCGCCTCGCCGACGCGCTCGGCCCGCACACTCCCCGAACCCTCCGCCAGGACAGCCCGGCGCTGCCGCTGCCAGGCGGATCGTCCCTCAGTCTCGAACCCGGCTGCCAGGTGGAGATCTCCACCGCGCCCCAGACCTCTCTGCGCGAGCTGGCCACCGTCGCCGGCCTCGACCTGGCCTACGTCACCGATCTGCTGGCGCTGGGCGGCCTTCGCCTCCATCCGCACGCGATCGACGCCTTCCGCGCTCCGGTCCGGCTGCTGCCGACGGAGCGTTACGCGGCGATGGAGCGCCGCTTCACGCCACTCGGCCCCGGCGGGCTGACGATGATGTGCAGCACCGCCGCGGTGCAGGTGTGCGTCGACGCGGGCGAAGCCTCCGACCTGACCGCCCGCTGGGCCGCGGTCCACGCGCTCGGGCCCGTCCTGCTCGCCCTCTTCGCCAACTCCCGCACCCACGCCGGCGCCGACACCGGGCTCGCGTCCGCGCGCTGGCGGGCCGTGATGGACACCGAGAACGCCCGCACCTACGCGGCGGGGCCGTGCGACGACCCCGCGGCGGCGTGGGCGACCCGGGTGCTCGACACCCCGCTGATGGTGGTGCCGAGGGTGGACGGTCCGTGGGACGCGCCAGCCGGGTTCACCTTCGCCGACTGGATCGCGGGCGGCCGGCCCGCCGACGTGCTGGGGCCGCCGACGTTCGCCGACCTCGACTACCACCTGACCACGATGTTCACGCCGGTGCGGCCGCACGGCTACCTCGAGGTGCGCTACCTCGACGCGCAGCCGCCCGGCACCTGGCTCCACCCGGTGGCGCTGCTGACGGCCCTGCTGCGCCGGCCGTCCACAGTGGACAAGGTGCTGGAGATCTGCGAGCCCTCGGCCCGCCGCTGGGACGACGCCGCGCGCTGGGGGCTGGCCGATTCCGGCCTGCTGCGGTCCGCGCGCGCCGTGGCCGATCTCGGGTGCGCCGAGCTCACCGCCTTCGACCTGCCCGCCGACACCATCGCCGACATCGCGTACGCCGTGCAGCGGCGCGTGCGGCGCCGAGGAGGGGACCGAGCATGACCAGTACCGAATCGCCCAACCCGCTGCGGGAGCTCGCCCCGAGCGAACTGCGCGAGCACACCGCGAGCACGCTGGCGCGGGCGAGGGACCGCAGCGTCGCGCTCACCGACGCCGTCGACGACGAGGACCTCACCCGCCAGCATTCGAAGCTCATGTCGCCGCTGGTCTGGGATCTCGCCCACATCGGCAGCCAGGAGGAGCTGTGGCTGGTCCGCGACGTGGGCGGCCGGGAGCCGCTGCGCCCCGACATCGACGACCTCTATGACGCCTTCCAGCACCCCAGGGCCGACCGGCCGTCGCTGCCCCTGCTGGGGCCGGCCGAGGCGAGGGCCTACGTGCGCGAGGTGCGCTCCAAGGCGTTCGACGTGCTGGACCAGGCGCCGCTGGAGGGGCGCAAGCTCACCGAGGCCGCGTTCGCGTTCGGCATGATCGCCCAGCACGAACAGCAGCACGACGAGACGATGCTCGCCACCCACCAGCTGCGCAGGGGAGAGCCGGTGCTGCACGCGCCCGAGCCGCCGCCGCGCCGGGTGGGCGGCGCGGCCCCCGAGGTCGTGGTGCCCGCCGGCCGGTTCCTGATGGGCACCTCGGTGGAGCCCTGGGCGCTGGACAACGAGCGGCCCGCCCACGAGGTGCACGTCGACACGTTCGTCATCGACACCTTCCCGGTCACGTGCGGCCAGTACGTCGCGTTTCTGGAGACCGGCGGCTACGACGAGCCGAGGTGGTGGAGCGAGGCCGGCTGGGCCTATCGCAGCGAGCACGACATCGCCGCGCCGCGGTTCTGGCGTCGCGAGGCGGACGGCTGGTGGCGGACCCGGTTCGGAGTGCACGAGCCGGTGCCAGCCGACGAGCCGGTGGTGCACGTGTCGTTCTACGAGGCAGAGGCGTACGCGGCGTGGGCGGGCAAGCGGCTGCCGACCGAGGCGGAGTGGGAGAAGGCCGCCCGGCACGATCCCGCCACCGGCCGGTCGCTGCGCTACCCGTGGGGCGACGAGGAGCCGACCGCCGAGCACGCGAACCTCGGGCAGCGGCACCTGCGGCCCGCCGTCATCGGCGCCTACCCGGCCGGGGCGTCGCCGCTGGGCGTGCACCAGCTGATCGGTGACGTCTGGGAGTGGACCAGCAGTGACTTCGGCGGCTACCCCGGGTTCACCGCGTTCCCGTACCGGGAGTACTCCGAGGTGTTCTTCGGGCCCGGCTACAAGGTGCTGCGCGGCGGCTCGTTCGGCACCGACGCCGTGGCGATCCGCGGAACGTTCCGCAACTGGGACTACCCGATCCGCAGGCAGATCTTCTCGGGGTTCCGGTGCGCCCGTGACCCGCGGCCGGACGAGCGGGCCTGACGGTGTGCCGCCATCTGGCCTACCTCGGTGAACCGTGCTCGCCGTCTGAGGCGGTGTTCACGGCGCCGCACTCGCTGCTCGTGCAGTCCCACGCGCCGAAGGACATGCGCAAGGGGGGCACCGTCAACGCCGACGGCTTCGGCCTCGGCTGGTTCGCCGGCGACGGCAGGCCCGTCCGGTACCGCCGCGCGAGTCCGTTGTGGACGGACGAGAACCTGCCGAGGATCGCGGAGACGGTGCGCGCGGGGGCATTCGTCGCGGCGGTGCGCTCGGGCACCACGGGCATGCCGGTGACGGAGGCGGCGTGCGCCCCGTTCGCGGACGAGCGGTGGCTGTTCAGCCACAACGGCGTGGTGCGCGGCTGGCCGGCCTCGGTCGCCGGGCTCGCCGAGAAGCTGCCCGTCACCGAGCTGCTGGCGCTGGAGGCGCCCACGGACTCGGCGCTGCTGTGGGCGCTGCTGCGCGACCGGCTGCGCGGCGGGGCCGACCCGGTGGGCGTGGTCGCCGGGCTCGTCACCGACATCGAGCGGGCGGCACCCGGTTCCCGGCTGAACCTGTTGCTGGCGGGCGAGGACCTGGTGATCGGCACGGCGTGGACCCACGCGCTCTCCGTCCGGACGACGGCGGCGGGCGTGCTGGTGGCGTCGGAGCCGCCGGACGACGACCCGGGCTGGCGCCCGGTACCCGACCGCCACCTGGTGGTCGCGCGGCGGGGCACGCCGCACACGGTGGAAATGATCTCACTGGACGAGGATCGGAGTCAGGCGTGAGCGACGTGGATCTCGACGTGCACCACAGCGGCGAGGACGTCACCGAGGCGCTGCGCGAGGACGTGCGCGAGGGCCTGTCCGCGGCGCAGAAGTGGCTGCCCTCCAAGTGGTTCTACGACGCGCGCGGCAGCGAGCTGTTCGAGCGCATCACCGAGCTGCCGGAGTACTACCCGACCCGATCCGAGCGCGAGGTGCTGCGCCGCGAGGCGCCCGAGATCGCGGCGGTGACGGGTGCGCGCACGCTCGTCGAGCTCGGCTCCGGGTCGAGCGAGAAGACCCGGCTGCTGCTCGACGCGCTCGGCGCGTACGGCACCCTCGAGGAGTTCGTGCCGCTCGACGTGTCGGAGTCGGCGCTGGCCGAGGCCGCCGACGCGATCGCGCGCGACTACCCGGCGCTCACCGTGCGCGGGGTGGTCGGCGACTTCACCGAGCACCTGGGGCTCCTGCCGGGTGAGCGGCCGAGGATCGTGGCCTTCCTCGGTGGCACCATCGGCAACTTCCTGCCCGCCGACCGCGCGAAGTTCCTGCGCTCGGTGCGCGACGTGCTGACCGAGGGGGAGTGGCTGCTGCTCGGCACCGACCTGGTGAAGGACGAGGGCACGCTCGTGCGCGCCTACGACGACGCGCGGGGCGTGACGGCCGAGTTCAACCGCAACGTGCTGCGAGTGCTCAACGAGCGGCTCGGGGCGGACTTCGATCCGGCGGCGTTCGAGCACGTGTCCCACTGGGACGCGGAGAACGAGTGGATCGAGATGCGCCTGCGTGCGCGGGCGGCCACCCGCGTGCATATTCCCGGCGCGGGCATGGAGGTGACGTTCGCGGCGGGGGAGCACGTGCGCACGGAGATCTCGGCGAAGTTCCGGCCAGAGGGCGTGCGGGCCGAGCTGGCCGACGCGGGACTCGCGGTCGAGCGCTGGTGGACCGATGAGCGGGGATTGTTCGGCGTGTCGCTCTCGCGCGCCGTCTCCTGAGGCTCCTCATGATCGAATAGGAGCATGCGCAACCCACTACCGGTGCTCGCCCGTGCGCTGGGCAAGCGCCCGTGGCTGATGAAACTCGCCTCCGCGATCGTCTGGGCGGACCACAGGCTGCACAGGGTGTCGCGGGGGCGGGCCAGCCTGGTCGGGATCGCGGGCCTGCCGTCGTTGCGGCTCACGACGCTGGGCCGCAAGTCGGGCCTGCCCCGCGACACCAACCTGCTCTACTTCCCCCACGGCTCCGACTACGTGGTGACCGGGTCGAACTGGGGCAGGGAGCGCGATCCGGCGTGGACGTTCAACCTCCGCGCGCACCCGGAGGCGACGGTGCTCGTGCGCGGCCGGAAAGTAGCCACCAGGGCCAGGGAACTCAAGGGCCACGAGCGCGACGCGATGTGGCGCGAGCTGACCGGGTTCTGGCCCGGCTACGAGATGGAGCGCGCCGAAGCGGGCCGCGAGCTGCCGATCTTCGTCCTCTCGCCGAGTGACCCACCAACGGGCGAACAACCCTGAACCAGCCCTTCGGGTGGCAGCCCGGCGCAGCGCGCTGTGCCATTCTTCGCCGTGGTTACCGGCGACGGCATCGAAGGGGAACGGGTGCGCAAGGCAAGTAGAGCCGCGGCTGGAGTCGGCACACTGCTCGTGGGGGTGGCGCTCGCGGGCGTCCCGGGAACGGCGGCGGCCCAGGGACAGGCGAAGATCACGTGGGAGTCGTGCGAGCAGGCGCGGGTGGCACAGGCGCCGGGGACGTACAGCTGTGCGACCTACCGCGTGCCGATCGACCACGACAACGCCGCGCTCGGCACGATGGACCTCGCGCTCATGCGCCGGGAGGCGAACAAGCCGGACCAGAAGCTCGGGTCGCTGTTCCTCAACCCCGGCGGTCCCGGCGCCTCCGGTGTCACGATGCCGATGTCGGCCGACCAGTTCTTCGAGCCGGCGGTGCTCGACCGGTTCGACATCATCGGTTTCGACCCGCGCGGCGTGGGCGACTCGACTCCGCTGCGCTGCTTCACCACGTCCGAGGACGCCGAGGACGTCCAGGCACGGCTCGTGCCCGTGCCGTCGACGCGGCAGGAGATCTCCGACGCGCTGAGCACCTACCGGGACTACGGCGAGTTCTGCCAGCGCAACGCGGGCTCCCTGCTGGAGCACATGTCCACACAGGACGTGGCGAGGGACCTCGACGTGCTGCGCGACGCGGTCGGCGACGAGAAGCTGAACTACGTCGGGTTCTCCTACGGCACGCTGCTCGGCGCCACCTACGCGAACCTCTTCCCCGACAGAGTCCGGACGATGGTGCTCGACGGCAACGTCGACCCGGCGCTGCGCACGAGCGACGGACTGCGCTACGACCAGCAGCGGGCAGAGGGCTTCGAGCACGCGCTGGACGCGTTCCTGACCGAATGCGCCAAGGCGCGGACGCAGTGCGCCTTCGGCGAGGGCAACCCGAGGCAGAAGTTCGACGAGCTGCTGCGCGGCATCCGGCAGCAGCCGGTGAACCTGCCGGACGGCTCGTCGGTGGACCTCAACTCGTTCATCAGCGGCATCGGCGGCACGCTGTACTCGCCGAGCTCGTTCGCGGGGCTCGCCGAGGATCTCCAGCAGCTCTACGGCGTGGTGAAGCCGCCGCCGAACACGGCGCCGAAGGTGGTGAACGCGCGCGATCTGGGCACGCTGCTCAACCCGAAGCAGAAGGTGCACCACGACGTCCGGCCGGAGAGTGAGTACACCTCCGACGACTCGTACTTCGCCGTGAACTGCGCGGACAAGCCGTTCGGCTACCCGTCCGGGCAGCTGCCCGAGATCGCGGCCCGCTGGGAGAAGACCGCGCCGGCGTTCGGCCGGTACCAGGCGTTCGCCGACCCGGCAGCGTGCCCGCTGTGGAAGGGCGGCAAGGAGACCTACCGGGGCCCGTGGAACGCCGCCACCGAGAACCCGGTGCTCGTGGTCGGCAACTACTACGACCCGGCGACGCGCTACGAGTTCTCCAAGCGCATGGCGGACGAGCTGGGCTACTCGCGGCTGCTGTCGGTGAACGCCTTCGGTCACTGCATCCTCGGCGACTCCGGGGGAGTGGACCGCGCGGTGTCGGACTACCTGGTGAACCTGACGGTGCCGCCGCGCGGCAAGGTCTACCAGCCGGACACGCGACCCTTCGACGCCCCGCAGTAGTGCGGGGTCCGGGGCCCGTGCGGTGAGGGACGCACCGCACGGGCCTCTTCGTGCGCGCTACCTCCCGGCGGCCACCGGAAGGCGCCCGCCGGGCGCGGCGTCCGGTTCCGCCTCGGAGATCCCGAAGCGCTCGTGCGCCCGGCGCAGCACCGGCGGCGCCCACCAGTTCGCGCCACCGGCCAGCCGCATGAACGCGGGCAGCAGGATGCCCCGGATCAGCAGCGCGTCCACCAGCACCGCCACGGCCATGCCGACGCCGATCATCTTGAGGTACACCACGCCGCCCGTGGCGTACACCGCGAACGACGCCGCGAGGATCACGGCCGCGGTGGTGATGAGCGGCGCGCTGCGCTGCAGGCCCAGCGGCACCGCCGCTCGGCTGTCTCCCGTGCGCAGGTACTCCTCCCTGATGCGCGAGACGATGAACACCTCGTAGTCCATCGACAGCCCGTAGACGATGCAGAACATCAGGATCGGGATGCTGGACTCGAGGGTGCCGGTCGCGGTGAAGCCGAGCAGCCCGGAGAGGTTGCCGTCCTGGAAGACCCACACCAGGACTCCGAACATCACGCCCATGCTGAGCAGGTTCAGCACGGTCGCCTTCAGCGGCAGCAGCACGCTGCCGGTCATCAGGAACAGGATCACGAAGGTCAGCACCAGGATAGTCGCGAGCACCAGCGGCATGCGCTCGGTCATGTCGGTGCGCCAGTCGACCATCTCCGCGGGTGTGCCGCCGATCAGCACGTCGAACGGCGCCCCGACCGCGCGCACGCTCGCGACGAGGTCCACGGGGTCGCCTTCGAGCGCCTGCTGGGCTGGGATGGCGACGAGGAACGTCCCGCCGTCCGCGGTGAACCGGCCCGGGTCCACGGCGGCCGAGATGCGCTCGCCGTCCACAAAGGATCCTTCGGCGGCGTCGACCTGGGTGATGCCGTCCACTTCGGACAACGCTGCGGCATAGCCGGCGACGTCGACTCTCCCGGCGGTGGGAGCGACGAGGTAGAGCGCGTCGGACTCCTCCTGCGCGAACCCGGCCCTGATCTCGTCGGCGGTTGCCCGGCTGCTGGAGTCGGCGGGCAGGATCCGCGCGTCGGGCATCCCGAACCGCAGCCCGGTGACGGGTGCGGACAGCACGAGCACGAGCAGCAGCATCAGCCCGCCGGTGAGCGCGGGACGGCGCATCACGGCGTTCGCGAGGCGGTACCAGCCGCCGCGTTCCGTGTGCCTCGGCTCGCGGCCCGGCCGGTACGCGGCACGCCTGCCGAGCGTGGCGAGCGCGGCGGGCAGCAGCACCAGCGCTCCGCCGACCGCCGTGAGCACCACGAACGCGCCGCCGTAGCCGAACGACCGCAGGAACGGCAGCGGGAACAACATCAGTGAGAGCAGCGAGATCGCCACGGTCAGCCCGCTGAACAGCACCGTGCGGCCCGCCGTCCGCACGGCGATGGTGACGGCGTCGCCGACGTCACGGCCGCGCGCGAGCTCCTCGCGAAAGCGCGCGATGAGGAACATGCAGTAGTCCACGCCCAGCGCGAGTCCCATGACGAGCGCGATGTTGGCGGCGAACGTGGACACGGTGGTGACCGAGGCGACGCCGCGCAGCGCGGCGAGCGTGCCGACGATCGAGAAGACGCCGACGCCCAGCGTCACGAGCGCGAGGGTCACGCGCCGGTAGAACAGCATCAGCAGCACGAACACCAGCGGGATCACGATGATCTCGGCGCGCAGGAAGTCCTGCCGGGACTCGGCGCCGATCTCGCGGAAAACCTCGTCCTGGCCCCCGGCCCGGACGTCGATCACGGTGCCGTCGCGGGCGTAGCGCTCGGCGAGCTCGCCGACGCGCTCGCGCGCCTCGTTCACGTCGCCGGGCACGCGGACCAGCACCAGCGCCTGCGTGCCGTCCTCGCTGCGCAGCGCCGGGCTATGGCCGCGCGACCAGTAGGAACCGGCCTCGGCGACGCCGGGCTCGGCGGCGATCGCGCGGGTGAGCTCCTCGCCCGCGGCGCGCACGCCCGCGTCGTCGACGGTGCCCTCGTTCGCGGTGACCAGGAAGGTCAGGTTGGGGTAGCCGGTGTCGAACTGCTCGGCGAGGGCGATCCTCGCCCGGTCGGATTCCGAGCCCGGAGCGTCGATCCGCGACAGCGACAGCGCGTTCAGCGCACCGGCGCCGAAGGCGCCGGACAGGAGGGTGACGAGGACGCCGACGGTGAGCACCCATCGTCGGCGGCGCACGGTGAACCGGCCGAGCCGCTCCAGGGCGGACGGGCGGGGAAACGGTCTGGACACGGGTTGTTCTCCTCGGGAGGCGCTAAGCTGAAGAAAAGGCGAGTGATCGCTCGTGTTCGAAATTACGAGTGATTGCTCGTGTTTGTCAACCAGCGCGAGAGGTGATGCCGGGGTGGCGGGTCAGCAACCGGAGCGCAAGCGGCAGGAACGCGGCCGGCGAAGGATGGAACAGCTCGCGGACGCGGCGGCGGAGGTGTTCGCCGAGACCGGGTACGCGAAGGCGACGACCAACGCCATCGCGGCGAGGGCGGGTGTCTCGCCCGGCACGCTCTACCAGTTCTTCGCCAACAAGGAGGCGATCGCCGAGGTGCTGGCGCAGCGGTACCGCGCGGCGCTGCAGGCCGCGCACGACAAGGCGTTCGACCCCGGCTTCGCGACGTTGCCGCTACCGGACCTGATCGACCGCATGATCGGGCCGATGATCGAGGTGAACGTGGCGAACCCGGGTTTCAAGGCGCTGTTCAACGCCGCCGACATGCCCGAGCGTCTCGCGGCGCCGACGCGGCAGCTGCACCAGGCGGTGGTCGGCAAGATCGCGGAGGTGCTCGCGACCCGCGCGCCCGATATGTCCGAGGAGAGCGTGCGGACCACGGCGGTGGTGGCGACGCAGATCTTCGGTGCGCTGCTGAACACGGTCGTCGCCGCGCCGGAGGCTGAGCGGGAGGTCTGGATCACCGAGCTGAAACGCGCCCTGCGCGGCTACCTGGAGCCGATCATCGGCGCATGAGAGCGTGGCTCAGCCGACCGCGGCACGGACGAGCAGCGCCAGCGCGCTGCCCCCGGCGATCACGAGCACCGCGACGCGCATGCGGCCACCGTCGAGGAAGCGGCGCGCGGGGCCGGAGAGCAGGAACCCGGCCAGCAGGAACGGCAACAGCCACGCCGCGAACGCGAAGTGCGTGACGTGCACCTGACCACCGAGGCCGAGTCCCACCAGGGAGAGCAGAGTGCCGAGCCCGAAGGTCGCGGCGAGCGTCGCGCGGATCGTCGGGCCCGGGGAGTGCTGGTACAGCAGGGCGATCGGCGGGCCGCCGATCGAGGCCGCGGTGCTGAACGCGCCGCTCGCGACCCCGGCGACCAGCAGCGGGCCCCGTGTCGGCCGGGGCCGCCACGACAGCACCGACAGCACCACGCACGCGAGCACGGCCGCGCCCACGACCGCCGAGAACGGGCGTTCGGCGAGCGTCGCCACCGCGAGCACGCCGAGCGCCGTGCCAGGAACCCTGCCGAGCATCGCCCAGCCCACGCCGCTCCAGTCTGTGTCGCCGTGCTCCCGTGCCAGCGCCAGCAGGCCGTGCGCGCTGGCGATCAGCAGCAGCGGCACCGGCAGGAACCTCGGGTCGATCAGTGCGACCAGCGGCACCGCGACGAGGTTCATGCCGTAGCCGACCGCGCCCTGCACCAGCGCGCCGGCGAGCACCACCAGTCCCACGAGCACCTCGGGCACGTTCTCGCCTCCGTATTCAGTGAGACGGCCCGGCTCCCCTGAGGGGAACCGGGCCGTCTCACGCCACTGGCACCGCTCAGCTACGGGTCATCTTCCGCAGCACGTACTGCAGGATGCCGCCGTTGCGGTAGTAGTCCGCCTCACCGGGGGTGTCGATGCGCACCACGGCGTCGAACTCGACGGTGGCCCCATCGGCCTTGGTCGCCGTGACCTTGACGGTGCGCGGCGTCTCGCCCTCGTTGAGCTTGGTGATGCCCGCGATCGCGAAGGTCTCCGTGCCGTCGAGGCCCAGCGACTTCGCCGACTCGCCCTCGGGGAACTGCAGCGGGATCACACCCATGCCGATCAGGTTCGAGCGGTGGATGCGCTCGAACGACTCGGCGATCACCGCGCGGACACCGAGCAGGCTCGTGCCCTTCGCGGCCCAGTCGCGGGAGGAGCCGGAGCCGTACTCCTTGCCGCCCAGCACGACCAGCGGGATGCCGGCCTTCGCGTAGTTCTGCGCGGCGTCGTAGATGAACGCCTGCGGGCCGCCCTCCTGCGTGAAGTCGCGCGTGTAGCCGCCCTGCACGTCGTCGAGCAGCTGGTTGCGCAGGCGGATGTTGGCGAACGTGCCGCGGATCATCACCTCGTGGTTACCGCGCCGGGAACCGTAGGAGTTGAAGTCCTTGCGGTCGATGCCGTGCTCCTGCAGGTACCGGCCGGCGGGGGAGTCGGCCTTGATCGCGCCCGCGGGCGAGATGTGGTCCGTGGTCACCGAGTCGCCCAGCTTGGCGAGCACCCGCGCGCCGCTGATGTCGGTGACCGGGGCGGGCTCCGCGGTCATGCCCTCGAAGTACGGGGGCTTGCGGACGTAGGTGGACTCGGGGTCCCAGGCGAAGGTCTTGCCCTCCGGGGTGGGCAGCGACTTCCAGCGCTCGCCGCCGTCGAAGACGTCGGCGTAGTCCTTGCTGAACATCTCCTGCGTGATCGCCGAGTCGATCGTCTGCTGGATCTCCTGCGGCGTCGGCCAGATGTCCTTCAGGAAGACGTCGTTACCCTGCTGGTCGACGCCGAGCGGCTGCTCCTCGAAGTCGAAGTCCATCGTGCCCGCGAGCGCGTAGGCGATGACCAGCGGCGGCGAGGCCAGGTAGTTCATCTTCACGTCGGGGTTGATGCGGCCCTCGAAGTTGCGGTTGCCCGAGAGCACCGACACGACCGTCAGGTCGTTCTCCTGCACCGCGGCGGAGATCTCCTCGGGCAGCGGGCCCGAGTTGCCGATGCAGGTGGTGCAGCCGTAGCCGACGAGGTGGTAGCCCAGCTTCTCGAGGTACGGCCAGAGGCCGGCCTTCTCGTAGTAGTTCGTGACGACCTGCGAGCCGGGCGCCATCGAGGTCTTGACCCACGGCTTGACCGAGAGGCCCTTCTCGACGGCGTTCCTGGCGAGCAGGGCGGCGCCGAGCATCACCGACGGGTTCGAGGTGTTGGTGCACGAGGTGATCGAGGCGATCACCACGGCGCCGTGGTCGAGCACGAACTCCCCGCGCTCCTCCGACCTCACGGTGACCGGCTTGGTCGGGCGGCCCGACGCGCCGTTGGCGGCAGTGGGGACCGAGGCGACGGCATCCTCCTCCGCGAACGACAGCGCGGGCGCGTCGCTGGCCGGGAAGGACTCTTCGACCTTCTCGTCGACCTTGGTGTGCGGCGTCGGGTACTGCTCCTCGACGTAGTCGTGCACCGACTTGCGGAACGACGACTTCGCGTCGGTGAGCTCGATGCGGTCCTGCGGGCGCTTGGGGCCCGCGATCGACGGCACCACGGTGGACAGGTCCAGTTCGAGGTACTCGGAGTACTCGGCCTCGTGGCTCGGGTCGTGCCAGAGGCCCTGTTCCTTGGCGTAGGCCTCGACCAGCGCGAGCTGCTCCGGCGAGCGGCCGGTGAGCTTGAGGTAGCGGATGGTCTCGTCGTCGATCGGGAAGATCGCGGCGGTGGAGCCGAACTCGGGGCTCATGTTGCCGATGGTGGCGCGGTTGGCCAGCGGCACCTGGGCGACGCTCTCGCCGTAGAACTCGACGAACTTGCCGACCACGCCGTGGCGGCGCAGCATCTCGGTGATCGTCAGCACGACGTCGGTGGCGGTCACACCGGCCGGGATCTCACCGGTCAGCTTGAAGCCGACCACGCGCGGGATCAGCATCGACACCGGCTGGCCGAGCATCGCGGCCTCGGCCTCGATGCCGCCGACACCCCAGCCGAGCACGCCCAGCCCGTTCACCATGGTGGTGTGCGAGTCGGTGCCCACACAGGTGTCGGGGTAGGCCTGGCCGTTGCGGGCCATGACGGTGCGGGCCAGGTACTCGATGTTGACCTGGTGCACGATGCCGGTGCCGGGCGGGACGACCTTGAACTCGTCGAAGGCCCCCTGGCCCCAGCGGAGGAACTGGTAGCGCTCCTTGTTGCGGCCGTACTCGATCTCGACGTTGCGCTCGAACGCGTCGGCGGTGCCGAAGACGTCGATGATCACGGAGTGGTCGATCACCAGCTCGGCGGGCGCGAGCGGGTTGACCTTGTCGGGATCGCCACCGAGGTCGGTGACGGCCTCACGCATCGTGGCGAGGTCGACCACGCACGGGACGCCGGTGAAGTCCTGCATGATCACCCTGGCGGGGGTGAACTGGATCTCCGTCGACGGGTCCGCCTTCGGGTCCCAGTTGCCGAGAGCGCGAATGTGGTCGGCGGTGATGTTGGCGCCGTCCTCCGTCCGCAGCAGGTTCTCGAGCAGGATCTTGAGGCTGTACGGAAGGCGCTGCGAGCCCTCGACCTTGTTGAGGCGGAACACCTCGTAGGAGGCGTCACCGACCTTCAGCGTGTCGCGAGCCCCGAAGCTGTCCTTGCTGGCAGGTGCAGTCACGTCTAACTCCATGCGGCGGCGGTTCAGTCGGGTACGCAGGCCGAGTCTTGCGCACCCCCGTCGCGCCCGCAGAGGTGGGCTCGATGACGCCCTGCTGCCCTAAACAGTACGCGTGTCCTTTTTTCGGTTCAAGGGGAGGTGGCGAAGGGCCCGGCACCACGACGTGGTACCGGGCCCTTTCCGAGGAACGAAGATCAGTTCGCGTTCTCGAGGATCGTCCTCAGGTCCTCCGGCTGCATGCTGCGCAGGAACGTCATGCCGAACTCGGTGAACGTGCGAATCGGGCTGACGTAGTGTTTGCCGTCCACCTCCGTGGTGACCACGCCGAGACCCTGCTCCATGATGCCGCCGCCCACGTTGGTGAAGATCTGCTGCAGCTCCGGCGGCATGTCCCCGTCGGTCTCGCCCGCCGCCATTGCCGCGAGCTGGTCGGCGCAGAGCCGGTCGGACTGGCCCTGGACGGTCATCGCGTAGCAGTCGCCGTCCTTGGTCAACTCGAACGTGCCCTGGCCCTCGATGTCCAGCTCCAGCGCCGTGATCGTGGCCCTGGTGCCGCCGGTGACCTCGCTGTTCTCGGTCTCCAGCCGCTTGATCTCCACGCCGGCGGGGGAGGGCTCGCCGAGCGCGTCGAGGAGCACGGGGCCGACGTCGTGCAGCACGCCCATCTCGTCCGGTGGGAGCAGCTCCACCACGCGCCGCAGGTCGCCGTCGAGCGCGGCCTGCACGGTCGCGCGCACGGCCTCGTCCGGCGAGCCGGCGCCGTTCGCCGGAATCGACTGCGCCGGCCACTCCTCGCCCGCCTCGAGCAGCGCGTAGTCGGCGATGCTGTAGAGCAGGCTCGGGTACCACTCGTCGCCGACCTTGACCGTCGCGATGCGGATCGGCTCACCGGTCTCGCGCACCACCTCGGCGATGTCGATCGTCTCGGTCTGGGGCTCCATCGAGGGGCCGCCCAGGTCGGCGCTCTCGAGCGCCAGGTCCCGGTACTCGTCGGCGAGCGGCACCTGGCTCAGGTCCGACGTGAGCGTCAGCTTGCCGCCGGTGAGCTTGGTGATGGTCAGGTGGTCGTTGACCTGCTCGGCCTGCGACTCGTCGAACCTCAGGTTCTCGGTCTCGATCTGCAGCCCGGTGATCTGCTCAGGGTTCGCGTCCTGCGTGAGGATGCCGAGCCGCTTGAGCTCCCCGGTGACGTCGCCGATCGGGTCGGTGAACAGCGACGCCTCGGCCGGTGTGAGCGTGCCGAGCAAGCCGACGACATCACCGCTGCCCAGCGCGGAGGCGAAGTTCATCGCCGCCTCGTTCGGCGTCGCCGCGCCGGAGGCCACGGAGTCGCTCTGCCAGAACGCGAACCAGCTGGCGACACCGCCGCCGGCCACCACGAGGGCGGCGACGAGCGCGATGATCAGCCCCCGCTTGCGCTTCGCGGGCGGGCCCTGCTGCGGCGGCACCGGGAAGGCGTCCTGCTGCTGCCCGTAATAGCCCTGGTAGCCCTGGTGGCCCTGGTGGCCCTGGTAGCCCGGCTGCTGAGCGGTGGCCGGGTCGAACGGCTGCGGGTGGGGCTGCTGCGGATACTGGTGCTGCTGCCCGGGGTACTGCGCCTGGGCCGCCTGCGGGTCGTGCGGGTACTGCTGGCCCGGGTACTGCTGCGGGTACTGCTGGCCGCCGTAGGGCTGGCCAGGCGGATAGCCGCCCGGTTGCTGCGGGGACCACTGGTCCCCTTGGCCTGGACTGGTCACGGTCGCACACCTGCTCTTCCCTCTAGCGCGCTGTGCCGGTGCGGCGGGATGCCGCGGCGGGCGCCACGGACGGCGACGAGTACGCCGAGCGCCCCGCACAGCGCGATGGCCATGCCTGTGGTGGTGGTGATCGGGCCGGTGGTCGTCACGCCGACGAACCGGCCCGGGCTGCCGCCTTGGACGACGGCGAGCAGCGAGACGGTTCCCACGACGAGCGCGACGACCAGGGCCAGCGCCGCGCCCGTGCGCGGCAGCCGCAGGGCGAACAGCCCGGCGGCCACCGCGGACAGCAGCGGCACCGCGATCCACCCGGTGAGCAGCGCGGTGACGAGCGCGCTGTCCAGCAGGTCGAAATGCCCGACGAGGCCTACCGCGTGGTAGCTGCTGCGCTCGACCGTGCCCGAGTGGAACCACGGCAGGAACGTCCCGGTGACGGCCACCACCAGGCCCAGCGAGCAGAGCACCGCGAACGAGCTCGCGGCGACGCGCCGAGTGGCCGGCATGGCGTACCCCCAGTGAGACGAACGATCCAGTGGTGAGACGCGGCGCGCCCCGTCCTCGTTTCCCCGGCGTGGTCACCGCCTGATCACGAATCGGCCACGCCCGATATCCCCCATTACGGGGAAATGTAACGCACGATGACGAAGTTTCAGGTGTGACGCCTGGTGTGGCTGTGCTCTGAGTGGCACAGTTTCTGCTGGACCATAAGGGGAGGTGGAGTCTGTGCCGAACGGGCGGAACGGGTCCCAGCGGTCGCGGGGCGGATTCGGCGCGGGACTGCGCCGTGGCGTCGTGGTGGGCGCGCTGGCGCTGGTCGCCCTGCTCGGCACGGCGGGCGGCGGGCTCGCGGTGCCGCCACCCCCACCGAACCCGAGCGACTCCGAGCTGGAGGCCAGCCGCGACCAGGCCAACGCCAGGGCGGGCGAGGTCGGCCAGCTCACCAACCAGCTCGCCGAGGCCGAATCCCGCCTGATGGCGCTGCAGGCCGAGGTCGAGCTGAAGATGGAGCAGGCCAACAAGGCCCGCGTCGACATGCAGCTCGCGCGAGACGCCGCCGACCAGGCCGAGCGCGACGCGGCCGCGGCGCGGACCGAGGCCGACGCCGCCGCCACCGCCATCGAGGCCGCGAGGGCCGACCTCGACCAGTTCGTGGCAGGCAGCTACCGGCAGGGCAGCACGATCGGCTCGATCGGCGCCTACCTCGGCTCCGACAGCCCCGACGACCTGCTCGCCCGCGCGCAGCTGCTGGAGGCCGTGAGCGGCAGCCAGCTGGACGCGCTCGAGGGCATGCAGCGTGCCCAGATCGAGAAGTCCAACAAGGACGCCGCGGCGCGTCAGGCGCTGCAGCTCGCCCAGCAGCGGCGCACCGAGGCCGAGCAGGCGAAGGTCGCGGCCGACCAGGCCGAGGTCGCCGCGATCGAGGCCCAGCAGGGCCAGGCCACGCGCACCGGCGAGATCGAGGCCGAGAAGTCGCGGGTCGAGCAGCTGCTCTACGAGGCGCAGTCCCGGGTCGACGGGCTCGAGGGCCAGCGCGCGCGGTACGAGGACTGGCTCGCCCAGAAGGAGGCGGAGGAGGCCGAGCGTGCCCGCCAGGCCGCGCTCGCCGCGGCGTCGTCGAGCTCCTCGGGTTCCTCGGCCCCGGTCGCGTCCCGGCCGTCATCGGCTCCGGCGGGCGCCACCGTCGAGGCGGTGATCGCGCGGGCGATGTCCCAGCTCGGCGTGCAGTACGCGTGGGGCGGCGGCAACGCCTACGGCCCCACCTACGGCATCCGCGACGGCGGCGTCGCCGACAGCTACGGCGACTACAACAAGATCGGCTTCGACTGCTCCGGCCTGATGATCTACGCCTTCGCCGGGGTCAAGGCACTCCCGCACTACAGCGGCTACCAGTACGAGGCGGGCTACAAGGTGCCGCTGTCGCAGATGCGGCGCGGCGACATGCTCTTCTGGGGCACCAGCGGGATCCACCACGTGGCGCTCTACCTGGGCGGCGGCCAGATGATCGAGGCGCCGTACTCGGGTGGGTACGTGCGGGTCGTCCCGGTACGCTACGGCGACATCATGCCGTACGCGACCCGTTTGATCGGGTGACCCAGCCGCTGGCGGGCATCGTGCTCGCGGGCGGTGCCGCGCGCAGGCTCGCCGGCGTGGACAAGCCGATGCTCGAGGTCGGCGGCATGCCGCTGCTGCTGCGTGCCGTCGCGGCGCTGCACGCCGCCGATCCCGTCGTGGTCGTCGGCCCTCGGCGCGATGACGTGCCCGGCGTGCGCTGGACCAGGGAGGACCCGCCGGGCTCCGGCCCGGTCGCCGCGCTCGCCGCGGGGCTCGGACTCGTCACCGCCGAGGTCGTGGCCGTGCTCGCCGCCGACCTCTCCGCGGTCACCTCCCGGACCATCGGCAGGCTGCGGTCCGCCCTCGGCGACGCCGACGGGGCAGTACTCGTGGACGAGGAGGGGCGGCGGCAGTGGCTCCTCGGGGTCTGGCGGACCTCCGCGCTGCGCGCCGCCCTGCCCGCCGACCCGGCGGGAGCGTCGCTGCGCCGGACGCTGGGTGGGCTGTCCATAGTGGACGTACCGGCACTGCCGGGAGAGGCCGCCGACGTGGACACTCCGGAGGATCTGCCCGGCCGGTAGCGCCCCGCTGGCCTTCACAGTGGTCATACCGGTCAGCGGGTTTGCTGGGGCGATACGGTCGCGAACAACCGTGCCCGGCACTGAGGGTACGGTCACACGGCGTAGAGGAAGATCACCAGCGAGGAGGTTAGGTGTGACCGAGCCCGGCTACTCCGACGGCGCCGCCCCGGCCCAGCCAGGCACCCCGGCACGTGACGCGCAGCTGCTGGAGCGCACGGTGTTCGAGGTGAAACGCGTCATCGTCGGTCAGGACCGGCTCGTGGAGCGCATGCTGGTGGGCCTGCTGGCAAAGGGGCACCTGCTGCTGGAGGGCGTGCCCGGCGTGGCCAAGACCCTCGCGGTGGAGACGTTCGCCCGCGTGGTCGGCGGCTCGTTCTCCCGCGTGCAGTTCACCCCCGACCTCGTGCCCGCCGACATCCTCGGCACCCGGATCTACCGGCAGGCCAGCGAGAAGTTCGACGTCGAACTGGGCCCCGTCGTGGCCAACTTCGTCCTCGCCGACGAGATCAACCGCGCACCCGCGAAGGTGCAGTCGGCGATGCTCGAGGTGATGGCCGAGCGGCACGTCTCGATCGGCGGCCAGACCTTTCCGATGCCCGACCCGTTCCTGGTGCTCGCCACGCAGAACCCCATCGAGAACGAGGGCGTCTACCCGCTCCCGGAGGCCCAGCGCGACCGGTTCCTCTTCAAGATCGTGGTCGAGTACCCGACCGCGGAGGAGGAGCGCGAGATCGTCTACCGCATGGGCGTGACCCCGCCCGAGCCGCACGAGGTGCTCAGCCCCGCCGAGCTGGTGCGGCTGCAGGGCGTGGCCTCGCAGGTGTTCGTGCACCACGCGCTCGTGGACTACGTCGTGCGGCTCGTGCTGGCCACGCGCACGCCCGGCGAGCACGGGCTGACCGATGTCGCGGGCTGGGTTTCCTACGGCGCCTCGCCGCGCGCGAGCCTCGGCATCATCGCCGCCGCGCGGGCGCTCGCGCTCGTGCGCGGCCGCGACTACGTGCTCCCGCAGGACGTGGTCGACGTCGTCCCCGACGTGCTGCGGCACCGGCTCGTGCTGTCCTACGACGCGCTCGCCGACGGCGTGCCGCTGGACCACATCGTGACGCGGATCCTGCAGACGGTCCCGCTGCCCCAGGTCTCGGCCCGGCCGCAGGGCGGGCCTGGTCAGCCGGTCGCGGCAGGTGCGCCCGGCAGGTAACGCGCGGTCATGGGTGCCATCAACGACGACAAGGGCGGGCGGCCCGGCTGGGCGCCACCGATCCTGCGGGGCGACCGGCTCGAGGCCGGTCTGCGCACGCTGGAGCTCGACGTGCGCCGCCGCCTCGACGGGCTCCTCCAGGGCAACCACCTCGGCCTCGTGCCGGGCCCGGGGTCGGAGCCGGGGGAGGCGCGGCCGTACCAGCCGGGCGACGACGTGCGCCGGATGGACTGGGCGGTCACCGCGCGCACCACCACCCCGCACATTCGCGAGAGCATCGCCGACCGCGAGCTGGAGACGTGGGTGGTCGCCGACCTCTCCGCGAGCCTCGACTTCGGCACCGCCGTGTGCGAGAAGCGCGACCTCGTGGTGTGCGCGGTCGCCGCGGTCGCGCACCTCACCCGCGGTGGCGGCAACCGGATCGGCGCGCTGCTGTCCAACGGCGCCGAGACCGTCCGGCTCCCGCCGCGGGGCGGGCTCGCGCACGCCCGCAACCTCATTCGCAAGGTCGCCGAGCTGCCGCGCGCCGCCGAGGGCACGCGCGGCGACCTCGCCCAGCTCATCGAGCAGCTGCGCAGGCCGCCCCGGCGGCGCGGCCTCGCCGTGGTGATCTCCGACTTCCTCGGCGACACGAACTGGGAGCGGCCGCTGCGGGCGCTCTCGGCACGCCACGACCTCGTGGCCATCGAGGTGCTCGACCCGCGCGACGTCGACCTGCCCGAGGTGGGCAGCGTCGTGCTCGCCGACCCCGAGACCGGGCGGCAGCGGGAGGTCAACGCGTCGGCATTGCTGCGCAAGGAGTTCGCCGCCGCCGCGCACGCGCACCGCACCGAGGTCGCCCGCGCGCTGCGCCAGGCCGGGGCGGGCCACCTCGTGCTGCGCACCGACTCCGACTGGATCGCCGATGTCGTCCGGTTCGTGGTCGCGCGCAAACGCGGCTGGTCGGGAGCCGCCTCATGAGCCTCACCGGATTCGCCGCCCCGTGGTGGTTCCTGCTCCTGATCGTGGTCGGCCTCGTGGTGGCGGGCTACGTGTACGCGATGCGTGCCCGCCGCAGGCGCATGATGCGGTTCTCCAACCTGGCGCTGCTGGAGCGGGTCGCCCCGCGCAGCCAGGGCTGGACCCGGCACGTGCCGGCGTCGCTGCTGATCGTGTCGTTGATCCTGCTGACCTTCGCGCTGGCGGGCCCGACGGCCGAGCAGAAGGTGCCGCGCAACCGCGCCACGGTGATGCTGGTGATCGACGTGTCGCTGTCGATGGAGGCCACCGACGTCGAGCCGACCCGCCTCAAGGCCGCGCAGGACGCCGCGAGGTCGTTCGCGGAGGGCCTGACCCCGGGCGTGAACCTGGGGCTGATCTCGTTCGCCGGCACCGCCACCGTGCTGGTGGCTCCCACCACCGAACGAGCCGGTGTCGTGCACGCGATCGACAACCTCAAGCTCGCGCAGTCCACGGCCACCGGTGAGGGGATCTTCGCCGCGCTGCAGTCGGTGGAGAGCTTCTCCTCGGTCGTCGGTGGCGCGGACGGACCGCCTCCGGCCCGGATCGTGCTGATGACCGACGGCAAGCAGACCGTGCCGCAGGACGAGTACGCGCCGAGGGGAGCGTTCACCGCGGCCGGGGTCGCCAAGCAGAAGGACATCCCGGTCACGACGATCTCCTTCGGCACCTCCCACGGCTCGGTGGAGATCGAGGGCAAGGAGGTCCCGGTCGAGGTGGACGACGCCTCGATGCGGGAGATCGCCCGCCTCTCCGGCGGCGACTTCTACAAGGCGGCCACGGCCGACGAGCTCAAACAGGTCTACGCCAGCCTCGGCGAGCAGATCGGCTACGAGACCAAGAACGTCGACAACAGCAGGCCGTGGGTCGTGCTCGGCACGATCGTGCTCATCGGGGCCGCGGGCAGCTCGCTGTTCCTCGGCCAGCGCCTGCCCTGAGCGGCGCTCAGGAACCCGCGAACCCGAGCTGGCGCCAGGCCTCGTACACCACGATGGACGCCGTGTTGGTGAGGTTGAGGGAGCGCGAGGCCGGCAGCATCGGCAGGCGCAGCCGGTCGGTCACCACCGGGTCGGCCAGCACCTCCTCGGGCAGGCCCACCGACTCAGGCCCGAAGAGCAGCACGTCGCCCTCGGCGTAGGCGACATCGGTGTGGCGGCGCGTCGCCTTCGTGGTGAAGGCGTAGACCGCGCGCGGGGCCAGCGCCTTCCACGCGCTCGCCAGGTCGGCGTGCACGTGGACGTCGGCGAGGTCGTGGTAGTCGAGGCCCGCGCGGCGCAGGTACTTGTCCTCGAGCGAGAAGCCGAGCGGCTCGATCAGGTGCAGCTCGCACCCGGTGTTGGCGGCGAGCCGGATCGCGTTGCCCGTGTTGGGCGGGATCTCGGGGTGGTAGAAGACGATCCGG
The DNA here is from genome assembly GCF_003311655.1 of Prauserella sp. PE36. NCBI lineage: Bacteria > Bacillati > Actinomycetota > Actinomycetes > Pseudonocardiales > Pseudonocardiaceae > Prauserella > Prauserella sp. PE36. Next base: position 87,750 of record NZ_QEQT01000037.1, read on the forward strand.
AACACAGTGTTGATCTTCTCCCGTTCACTCGCGCGTCGGTTCCGCGCCCCGCTGCGGCCATGTCGGCGAACAACGATTCTGCCGATCCCGATTCCCCACCACAGGAGGACCCCCTATGGTCGCGCGCCCTTCCGCCGTGTCCCGCCGCCGGTTCCTCGGCTACGGCGGCGCCGGAGCCGCCGCCGTGCTGCTCGGCACCGGCGCCTGGAGCGCGGCGAGCTCGTACGCCGCGCCCGCGCTGAAGGCCAACCCGTTCTCGCTCGGCGTGGCCTCCGGCGACCCGCTGCCCGGCGGCGTGGTGCTCTGGACCCGCGTGGCGCCCGATCCGTTCGCCGCCGACGGCTCCGGCGGCATGCCGGCGAAGCCGGTGAGGGTGGAGTACGAGGTGGCCGTGGACGAGCGGTTCCGCGGCGTCGTCCGCAGGGGCAGCGTCGTCGCCACCCCGGAGCTGGGGCACTCGGTGCACCCGGAGGTCCACGGCCTCGCGCCCGACCGCGAGTACTTCTACCGCTTCCGCACCGGCGGCGAGATCTCGATGACGGGCCGCACCAGGACGACGCCCGCCGTGTGGTCCAATCCGCGTGAGCTCAACTTCGCGTTCGCGTCGTGCCAGGCGTGGCAGGACGGCTACTACACCGCCTACGAGCACATGGCGCGGGAGGATCTCGACCTCGTCGTGCACCTCGGCGACTACCTCTACGAGTACAGCGTCGCGAACAACCGCCGCGGGGTCGTCACCGACCCGAAGTTCCACACCGAGACCATCGGGCTCGCCCGCTACCGCCTGCAGTACGGCCTCTACAAGGCGGAGGCGCCGTTGCAGGAGGCCCATGCCCGCTTCCCGTGGATCATGACGATCGACGACCACGAGGTGGAGAACAACTGGGCCGGCGACATCTCGGAGAACAACGAGGACCCGGTGACGTTCCGGGCCCGCAGGGCCGCCGCGTTCCAGGCCATGTACGAGAACATGCCGTTCCGCATCGCGCAGCTGCCGTCCGGGCCGGAGGTGCATCTGCACCGCAGGCTCTCCTACGGCAGGCTGGCCGACTTCACGATGCTCGACACCCGCCAGTACCGCGACGACCAGCCGTGCGGTGACGGCGCGTCGGCGGTCTGCACCGACCGGCTCGACCCCGGCCGCACCATCCTCGGCGAGGCGCAGCGCGACTGGGTGCTCGACGGCTTCAGCTCGTCGAGCGCGCGGTGGCAGGTGCTCGGCAACCAGGCTCCGATGGGCCAGACCGACCGTGACCCCGGCCCCGCCACGGAGGTCTGGATGGACCCGTGGGACGGCTACGCCGCCGAGCGTGACCGCGTGCTCGCCGAGGCCCAGGACCGCGGCGTCCGCAACCTCGTGGTGATCACCGGCGACCGGCACCAGAACTACGCCTGGGACCTCAAGCGCGACTTCACCGACCCGAGCTCGGCCACGGTCGGCAGCGAGTTCGTCGGCACGTCGATCACCAGTGGCGGCGACGGCGCCGACATCACCGACCAGGGCCGCGCTTTCCTCGCCGCCAACCCGCACATGAAGTTCTTCAACTCGCAGCGCGGGTACGTGCGCGTGAACGTGAACCGGCAGCGCTGGCGCAGCGACTTCCGCGTGCTGCCCCACGTGACCACGCCGGGCGCGCCGATCAGCACCCGCGCCAGCTACGTCGTCGAGGACGGCAGGCCGGGCGTCCAGGAGGGTTAGGCCGCCGCGGCGTCCAGCAGCTTGCGGACGTCGTCGGGCGGTGGCGTGGGCCGGTGCGAGTCCACGTCCACCCACACGTAGCGGTTGGTTCCCTCGAGGACGAGCTCGTCGCCGCGGTGGATGCGGATGCCCAGCACGAGGGAGGTGTTGCCGATGTGCTCGATGCTCAGGCTCACCACGAGCTCGTCCTCGAACCGCGCGGAACTGCGGTAGACGAGGTTGGTCTCGGCCACGACCATGTCGACGCCGCGGTCGGTGATGTAGGTGGTCGACCCGAACACGACCTTGTAGAACTCGAAGGCTGCCATGTCGGCGTAGGCGAGGTAGTGGGCGTTGAACACGATGCCCTGCTGGTCGCATTCGTGGTAGCGCACCCGCAGCGGCATGTGCACCACCGGCTCGTGACGGAGATCAGCCATGCCGGGCACGGTACGCCGTTGTGGTCAACGCCATGCGGGTTACCTGGCGGTATCGGTGCTGCCCCCGCGACCCGCGCGCCGCGACCGGATAACCTCACGGCGTCAACAGCAAGGCTCGCACACGAGGAGTTGCTACGTGGGACGGTCCGTTCTGGTCACCGGCGGCAATCGCGGCATCGGGCTGGCGATCGCGCGCGGTCTCGCCGACGCCGGGCACAGGGTCGCGGTGACCCACCGGGGCTCCGGTGCCCCCGAGGGACTGTTCGGTGTGCAGGCCGATGTCACCGACACCGAGCAGATCGACGCCGCGTTCAAGCAGGTCGAGGAGCACCAGGGGCCGGTGGAGGTGCTCGTCTCCAACGCGGGCATCACCGACGACACGCTCCTCATGCGCATGAGCGAGGAGCAGTTCACGCGCGTCGTCGACGCGAACCTCACCGGCGCCTACCGGGTCGCCAAGCGCGCGTCGCGGCACATGCTGCGCGCGAAGTGGGGCCGGTTCATCTTCATCTCGTCGGTGATCGGGCTCAGCGGCGGCGCGGGCCAGGTGAACTACGCGGCGAGCAAGGCCGGGCTCGTCGGCGTCGCGCGGTCGCTGACCAGGGAGCTCGGCTCGCGCAACATCACGGCCAACGTCGTGGCGCCGGGCTTCATCGTCACCGACATGACCAACGAGCTGACCGAGGACCAGCGCAAGGCGGCGCTTGCCCAGATTCCCGCGGCGCGCTACGGCGAGGCCGCCGACGTCGCCAACGCGGTGCGGTTCCTTGCCTCCGACGAGGCCGGTTACGTCAACGGTGCGGTGCTGCCCGTCGACGGTGGCCTCGGCATGGGCCACTGACCTTTTTCGTTCCACCGACTTCTTTGTGGAGGACTCCTTGTCCGGACTGCTCGAAGGCAAGCGGCTGCTGATCACCGGCGTGATCACCGACGCGTCGATCGCGTTCCACGCGGCCAGGGTCGCGCAGGAGCAGGGCGCGAAGGTGGTGCTCACCGGCTTCGGGAGGCTGTCGCTCGTCGAGCGCATCGCCAAGCGGCTGCCCGAGCCCGCACCGGTGATCGAGCTGGACGTGCAGAACCAGGAGCACCTGGACACGCTGGCCGACCGCGTGCGGGACCACGTCGACGGCCTCGACGGCGTGCTGCACTCGATCGCCTTCGCGCCGGCGAGCTGCCTCGGCGCCCCGTTCCTGGACGCGCCGTCCGAGGACGTCGTGAAGGCGGTGGACGTGTCGGCGTACTCGTACAAGGCGGTGGCGAAGGCCGTGCTGCCGCTGCTCGGGCCGGGCTCGTCGATCGTCGGCATGGACTTCGACGCGCGCGTCGCATGGCCCGCCTACAACTGGATGGGCGTGGCGAAGGCCGCGCTGGAGTCGGTGAACCGTTACCTCGCGCGCGACCTCGGGCCGCGGGGCATCCGCGTGAACCTCGTCGCCGCGGGGCCGGTCAAGACCATGGCCGCGAAGTCGATTCCCGGCTTCGGCGAGCTGGAGGAGGGCTGGGGCGACCGAGCCCCGCTCGGCTGGGACACCACCGACCCGACCCCGGTCGCCAAGAGCATCTGCGTGGCGCTCTCGGACTGGCTGCCCGCCACCACCGGCTCGATGATCATGGTCGACGGGGGCGTACACGCCACCGGCCAGTAGCCCTGTCACGTGCCCCCAAGGCCACCTTTGTCGCGTTGAGCGCAACAAAGGTGGCCTTGGGGGCCGTTTCGCAGGTGACCGGCGCGGGCGCCGGTGGTGTCAGAGTGTGGCGAGGGCGACCTCGGCGACGTTCTCGAGCGCGGCTCGGTCGGCGCCGCTGCGGGCCATCACACGCAGGCCGCCCGCCGTGGTGTGTACGAGTCGGGCCAGCGTGAGGGGATCCTTGTCCTCGGCGATCTCACCGGCGCGCCTGCCCGCTCGATGGCGTCGCGGAGCGCGGCGGTGAGCCGTTCGGTGTCGCGGCGGAGATCCTCGCTGACCTCGGCGTCGCGCCCGCCCAGCTCCGCGGCCGTGTTCACGACCAGGCAGCCGCGTGGGGAGCGGAACTCGTCGTCGATGGTCTGGGCGAACAGGTCCCTGATCTTGTCGCGGACCGGCCGGTCCCCGCCGAGCTGGTCGAGCCTGCGCTGCGTCGCACTGTCCATGTAGTGCCGCAGTGACAGCCGGAACAGGGCGTGCTTGCTGCTGAAGGTGTTGTAGATGCTGCTGCGGCTCAGCCCGGTCGCCTCGCACAGCCGCGCGGTGGAGGTGCCTTCGTAGCCGTGGTCCCAGAAGGCGTGCATGGCCTTCTCGACGGCGACGGCCTCGTCGAACTCCCGTGGCCGTGGCATGGGCTCACCGTAGCGTTTTGGACCGATCGATACAAAACGCTGACCCGGTCCTGCGTGGGGGCGGCCACAGCGGGAGGATGACAGGCGTGAACTACGACGCGCTGCTGTGGTTGTCCTTCGGTGGCCCGGAGGGGCCCGACGACGTCATGCCGTTCCTCGAGAACGTCACGCGCGGCAGGGGCGTGCCGCCCGAGCGGCTCGCCGAGGTCGCCGAGCACTACCACCACTTCGGCGGGGTGTCACCCATCAACCGGCTCAACCGCGAGGCGATCGCCGCCGTGGAGAAGGAGCTCGCGGCACAGGGCATCGAGCTGCCCGTGTACTTCGGCAACCGCAACTGGCACCCGATGGTCGAGGACACCGTCGCCCGCATGAAGGCCGACGGTGTGCGCCGCGCGCTCGTGTTCCCGACCAGCGCTTACGGCGGGTACTCCGCGTGCCGCCAGTACGACGAGGACATCGCGCGCGCGAGGGCCGCCGTCGGTGACGGGGCACCAGAACTGGTGAAGCTGCGGCAGTTCTTCGACCACCCGCTGTTCGTGGCCTCCTTCGCCGACGCCGTGCGCGCCGCCCACGCCGAGCTCGGCGAGGCCGAGGGAACACGCACGGTGTTCACCGCGCATTCGGTGCCCCTGTCGGCGGATGTCACCTCCGGCCCGCCCGCCGAGGGCGGCAACCGCTACTCCCGCCAGATCGCCGAGGCGGCCAGGCTCGTCGCCGCCGAGGCCGGGGTGGCGGGCTACGACGTGGTGTGGCAGTCGCGGTCGGGTCCGCCGCAGGTGCCGTGGCTGGAGCCGGACATCGTCGACCACCTCGACACGCTGCACGCCAAGGGCGTCACGTCCGTCGTGGTGTGCCCGGTGGGCTTCGTGTCCGACCACCTCGAGGTGATCTGGGACCTCGACAACGAGGCCGCCGAGCGGGCCGGGGAGCTCGGCATGCGCTTCGCGCGCGCCGCGACACCCAACGGCGACCCGCGCTTCGCGGAGCTGGTGGTGGAGCTGGTCCGGGAACACACCGCGAGCGCGCAGGCCCGCAAGCTCTCGGCGTTCCCCGCCGCGGGCGACACGGCCAACGGAGACCCGTGCGCGGTGGGCTGCTGTGCAGCCGTGCGGCGGCCGTCCCAGGTCGGCTAGGACCGGTTGGCCTGGTCGGCGAAGACGCGCACGGCCTCGTTCACGGCCGCGCAGCGGGCGGTGCGCACCGCCTCGGACAGCGGGCGCAGCGCGTCGGCCCTGCGCGTGGCCGCCGACGCCGACAGCGCGCCGCCCGGTTCGTCGGCGTTGGCCAGCGCGAGGATCGCGCCGATCTCCTCGGTCCGCTGCAGCACGCGCAGCGCGCGGCCGGGGGTGCCGGGCGGCCAGTCGGGAGCGGGCCGCGAACGGAGCTTCGCCGACAGCTCGGCCCGCACACCCGGCCGGTCGCTGGCCACGTCGAGCGACTGCAGCGCGCCCGCGCTGTCCCGGATCGCGTCGGTGAGACCGTGCTCGGCGTCGGCGATGCCGAGGTGACCCAGCGGCGACTCCGTCGCCACGGGATACACGGTCCAGCGCACGAGCCCTTCCGCGATCACGTGGGGCACGAGGCCGTACCCGAGGCCGGGGAACACGACGGCCTCACCGGCGCGCAGGGCGGCCTCGGTGAATGGCCCGCCGCCGCCGAGGCCGCGAACGTCGCCGGGAACGGGGAGCACGAGCCTGGCGTCCGTGGCGCCGAGCTTGCGCAGGGCGGTGAACAGCTGCACGGGGGTCGCGGGGAAGTCGCCCGTCACCGGCAGGTCGAACACGTCCGCCACGGACTGCTCCGCCGCCACCACCTCGTGCGCCTCGCCCCACGCGAGCAGGGCGTCGAGCGCGTTGTCGGAGGCGGCGGCGCCGTGCAGCCACGCCGAGGACCAGACGGCAAGGGTCGCACTGGGACAACACACAGAGATCGAGAGTACCCGGGGCTGGAGCTGGTCCACGTCGACGCCAGCCGGAACCGGCAGTAGCGTCGAGTCCGTGACCCAGTCCCCACCCGCTGACCTGCCCCGTACCGCAGGCGAGCTGCGCGCCGCCGGGTACACCCCCAAGGGCATCAAGACCGAGATCCACGACAACCTGCTCGCGGCCCTGCGGGAGGAATCCGATCCGTGGCCCGGCATCGTCGGCTTCTCCCGCACGGTGCTGCCGCAGTTCGAGCGGGCCCTGCTCGCCGGGCACGACGTGGTGTTGCTGGGCGAGCGCGGCCAGGGCAAGACCCGCCTGCTGCGGACCCTGGCCGGGCTCCTCGACGAGTGGACGCCGGTGATCGAGGGCTCCGAGCTGGCCGAGCACCCGCTCCAGCCGATCACGCCCGCGTCACTGCGCCGCGCCGCCGAGCTCGGCGACGAGCTGCCCGTCGCGTGGCTGCACCGGGACCTGCGCTACACCGAGAAGCTCGCCACGCCCGACACCTCCGTCGGCGACCTCATCGGCGACGTCGACCCCGTCAAGGTCGCGGAGGGCCGCAGCCTCGGCGATCCCGAGACCATCCACTTCGGGCTCGTGCCGCGCGCGCACCGCGGCATCGTGGCGATCAACGAGCTGCCCGACCTCGCCGAGCGCATCCAGGTCGCGCTGCTCAACGTGATGGAGGAGCGCGACATCCAGGTGCGCGGCTACACGCTGCGGCTGCCACTGGACGTGCTGCTGGTCGCCACGGCCAACCCCGAGGACTACACCAACCGCGGCCGGATCATCACCCCGCTCAAGGACCGCTTCGGAGCCGAGATCCGCACGCACTACCCGCTCGACGTCGCCGCCGAGGTCGGCGTCGTCAAGCAGGAGGCCGACCTCAAGGCGGAGGTGAGCGACCCGCTGCTGGAGGTGCTGGCCCGCTTCGTGCGGAACCTGCGTGAGTCCAGCGTCGTCGACCAGCGCTCCGGCGTCTCGGCCCGGTTCGCCGTGGCGGCGGCCGAGACCGTGGCGGCCGCCGCGCTGCGGCGCTCCGCGCTGACCGGCGAGCACCCCGCCGTGGCCAGGCCAGTCGACCTCGACGCCGTGCCCGCCGTGCTGCGCGGCAAGATCGAGTTCGAGCCGGGGGAGGAAGGACGCGAGACCGAGCACCTGGTGCACCTGCTGCGGCTCGCGATCGCCGAGACGGCCCGCGACCGGTTCGCCGGGCTCGACCTGCGGCCGCTGGCCGATGCCGTCGCCGACGGGCACCTGGTGGCCACGGGCGAGCGGGTGCCGGGCCGGGACGTGCTGTCCGCGCTGCCGGAGCTGCCCGTGCTGCACGAGGTCGCACAGCGGGCCGGTGTCTCCTCGGACGACGCGCCGGGCCGCATCGCCTCGGCCGTCGAGCTGGCCCTGGAGTCGCTCTACCTCGCCCGGAGGCTCGCGAAGGACGCCGACGACGCGACGACGGTGTACGGGCCATGAGCGCCCGGCTGCCGGAGAACCCGGAGAGCTACGCCTACGGGCCCTACCACGACGGGCCCGACCCGCTCGCGCCGCCGGTGGACCTGCGCGACGCCGTGGACGAGATCGGCCGCGACGTCATGGCGGGCTCCTCGCCCCGCTCGGCGCTGGAGGAGCTGCTGCGCCGGGGCACCCGCCGCACGGCAGGGCTCGACGAGCTGACCCGGCGCGTGTGGCAGCGGCGCTCGGAGATCCAGCGCAGGCACCGGCTCGACGGCACGCTGCAGGAGGTGCGGCGTCTGCTCGACGAGGCGCTCGACGCCGAACGCCGCGCGCTGTTCCCGGACCCCTCCGACGATGCCCGGTTTCGCGAGGCGCAGCTGGACGCGCTCCCGCCGGGCACCGCGGCCGCCGTCAGCGAGCTCGCGAACTACGAGTGGACGTCCGAAACCGGGCGCGAGAACTACGAGCGCATCCGGGAACTGCTCGGCAGGGAACTGCTGGAGTCCCGGTTCGAGGGCATGAAGCAGGCGCTCGAGTCCACGACCCCCGAGGACGTCGAGCGGGTCAACCAGATGCTCGCCGACCTCAACGCGCTGCTGTCGGCGCACGCGCAGGGGTTCTCCGACATCGACGAGCGTTTCGCCGAATTCATGCGCAGGCACGGCGAGTTCTTCCCGGAGAACCCGCGCGACGTGGAGGAGCTGATCGACGTGCTCGCCGCACGGGCCGCGGCGGCGCAGCGCATGCTCAACTCGATGACGCCGGAACAGCGCGCCGAGCTGGCACAGCTGTCGCGGCAGGCCTTCGGCGACCCGCGCCTCGCCCAGCAACTGTCCACACTGGACCAGCAGCTGCGCGGCCTGCGGCCGGGTGAGGACTGGACGTCCTCGGCCCGCTTCCGCGGCGACGACCCGCTGGGGCTGGGCGAGGGCGTGCGGGCGATGACCGACCTCGCCGAGCTGGACGCGCTCGCCGAGCAGCTGTCGCAGTCCTACCCGGGGGCGCGGCTGGAGGACATCGACTTCGACGCCCTTGAGCGCCAGCTCGGGGACGACGCCGGCGTGGACGCCCGCAGGCTCGCCGAGCTGGAACGGGAGCTGCGCGCGCAGGGCCTGTTCGAGCGCGCGCCCGACGGCTCATTGCGCCTGTCGCCCAAGGCGTTGCGGCGCCTCGGGGAGACGGCACTGGCGGACGTGGTGCGCGCCCTGCGCGGGCGCGACGGCGACCGGGACACGACGTCGGCGGGCGCGGCGGGGGAGCCGGACGGCTCCACCAGGCCGTGGCGGTTCGGCGACACCCAGCCGTGGGCGGTGTCGCGGACGGTCCGGAACGCGGTGCTGAGGACGGCGGCGAGCCGGCACTCGGGCGCCGTGCGGCTCGACGTGTCCGACGTCGAGGTGGTGGAGACCGAGCACCGGTCCCGCGCCGCCGTGGCGCTGTGCGTGGACACGTCGTGGTCGATGGTGCAGGAGGACCGCTGGCTGCCGATGAAGCGCACCGCGCTCGCACTGCACCAGCTGATCTCGACGCGGTTCCGCAACGACGCGCTGCAGCTCATCACGTTCGGCCGCTACGCCGCTCCGGTGGAGCTGGCCGAGCTGGTGGGCCTGGAGGGCGCGTGGGAGCAGGGCACCAACGCCCACCACGCGCTGCTGCTGGCGGGCAGGCACCTGCGCAGGCACCCGGACGCACAGCCGGTGGTGCTGATGGTGACCGACGGCGAGCCCACCGCTCACCTGGAGGCGGACGGCGTCGCCGAGTTCGACTACCCGCCGAGCCCGCGCACCCTGCTCAAAACAATGTCCGAAGTCGACAGACTGGCGAAGCTGGGCGCGTCGGTGTCGGTGTTCCGGCTCGGCGACGACCCCCGGCTGGCGGCGTTCGTCGACCTGCTCGCGCGCCGCGCGGGCGGGCGGGTGCTCGCGCCGGACCTCGACGGGCTCGGCGCCGCGGTGGTCGGGGACTACCTGCGCAATCGCCGTTAGCGGCGTCAGTACGGCCCGACGTCGCGTTGCAGCTCCACGTCGGACACGCCCGGCACGTCCTGCAGCGCGGCGACGACCGTGTCGGCGTCGACCGAGCCGGTGACGGTGCCGAGGAGCTCCTGCACGCCGTCAACGGACATCCCGGCCTGCCGTAAGTCGGACACCACGTCGTCGAGCGCGCCGAGGTTGTCGTCGGCGACCGACACGATCACCCTGGTCACGGTGCACCTCCCGGTCGGGGACGGGCGGCGCGGTCAGGGTGCCTGCACCAGCCCCGCGCCGACATCAGTCGAGGGTAGCGGCAAACGCCGGGCCGACTGGGAGAGCCGGGCCCACAGTTCCCAGCCTCGGGCCCCGTGCAGCTGCGCGGCCAGCGCGGCGGCTCCCGCGACGTGCGGCGTGGCCATGCTGGTGCCGCTGATGGTGTTGTACCGCTCGGGCAAGGTCCAGCTGGAGTACACGTCCACGCCGGGGCCCGCGAGGTCGACGGCGCTGCCGGGATCGACCGTGCCGCACGAGAAGTCGGCGATCGCGCGGTGCACGTCGATCGCGCCGACGGCCAGTATCGACGGGCAGTTGGCGGGGTGGCCGACCGGCGCGATGTGCCCTTCGGCGCGCCTGCTCTCGTTGCCGGCGGCCGCGACGATCAGCGTGCCCTGCCGAAGCGCCCTGCTCGCGACGGTCTCGAAGATCCGCGAGTGCGGGTCACCCGGCTGGGTCGCTGCGCCGAGCGACATCGACACCACCGCGCAACGGTTGCTGATCGCCCACTGGATGCCGGAGAGGATGCCACCGTCGGTGCCCGACCCGGCGTTGCTCAGCACCTTGCCCGCGTAGATCTCCGCCTCGTGTGCCACGCCGTAACCGCGGCCGTTCTCGGGGGTGCGGGGACCGCACGCCGTGCCGACGCAGTGCGTGCCGTGGCCGTGCTCGTCGTCCACCTGCTCGCCGTCGACGAAGGAGTTGGTGACGAGCGTGCGCCCGGCGAGATCGGGGTGGTCCACCACGACCCCGGTGTCGAGTACGGCCACGCGGATGCCCTTCCCGGTCGCCGCGCTCTCCGGCGCGCCGAGCGCCTGCAGGCCCCAGGTGAAGGTGGTCTCGTCGACGGCGTCATCCGGTTCGACGGCCGGCGCCGCGTAGGCGTGCACGGTGCGCTCGGGCTCCACGAGCGCGAGCGGCCCCGGTCCGGCGGCGGCGCGGGTGAGCGCGTCGGCCTGGTCGGCGGCCGCTGTCACCACGGCGACGCCGAGTTCGTGCAGCAGCAGCCCGTCCGGGGCGGACAGCAGGTTGGCCGCGGTGGTCCCCAGCACGTCGGCGGTACTCGCGGGATGCAGGCCGGCGACGCTGGCGAAGGTGCTCACCGCCGCGGCCGAGGAGTCCTCCTCGAGGAGCACGAGATACCGTCTGGTCCCGCTGTCAGCGCCACTGGTCATGGCCGCCACCTTCTTCTTCAGTGGGGAGCTGGGAAACCTCCTATGTTACGAGTCCTGTACGTGGCGTGACAATCACGCGCGCGCCACGACTCGGCACCATGGTGATATTGCGGGCCTTCGCGGGTTCGGGACGGGCACGGTCGGGCGTCAAGTGGAAGCGCGAGAGCACCGCGCGCAACACGACCGTGGCCTCCAGCAGGGAGAACCCGGCCCCGAGACAGCGGCGGACGCCGCCGCCGAACGGGAACCACGTGCCGGCCGGCGGGCCGTCGCCGAGGAAGCGCTCGGGGCGGAACGCGGCGGGCTCCGGGTGGTGCGCGGGGTCGGCCTGGACGAGGGCGATCGAGGGCATCACCGTGTGCCCCGCGGGAATGCGGTAGCCGCCGACCTCGATGTCCCGGGTGAGCTTGCGGGCCACCTCCGAGATCACCGGGTGCAGCCGCATCGACTCCTTCGCCACCGCCTCCAGGTACTTCTCGTCGCCGTCGTCGGCCGCGCGCGTGGCCGCGGCCAGCTGCGCGGGCTCGCGGGCCAGCTCGTGGAACGCCCACGCCAGCGCGGTCGCCGTCGTCTCGTGTCCCGCCAGCAGCAGGGTGATGAGCTGGTCGCGCAGCTCGGCGTCCGTGAGCCCCTCGCCGTCGGCCTCGCCGACCGCGAGCAGCCGGGACAGCACGTCGTGGCGCTCGCCGAGGTCACCGGCACGCCTGCGTTCGGCGATCTCGGCGTAGAGCAGGTCGTCGGTCCGCCGCTGGGCGATCGCGTAGCGCTTCCACGGCCCGTAGCGCTGGAGCTTCGGGTTGTGCCAGCCGAGCAGGTCGACGGGCCCGACGTCCACGATGCGGCGCAGGAGCCCCCGCAGCTCCTCCAGCCGGGGTCCCTCGGCGACCCCGAAGACGACGCGCAGGATGATCTCCAGCGTCAGCGCCTGCATGCGCAGGTGGGAGGAGAACGGCGTGCCCGGCCGCCAGCGCTCCACCTCCCGCTCGGTGAGCTCGGTGACGAGGTCGCGGTAGCCGCGCAGGGCGGCCCCGTTGAAGGCGGGCATCAGCAGCTTGCGGGCGCGCAGGTGCACGTCCTCGTCGGTGAGCAGGACGGAGTGCTCGCCCATGGCGGGTTTGAGGATCACGTTGCCCTCGCCGGCGTGGAAGATCGAGGGGTCACCCGCGAAGACGGCACGGATGTGGTCGACGTCGGCGAGCTGCACGACGTGCCGCTCGGGGTAGATGTGCAGCCGCACGACGTCGCCGTGGCGGCGGCGCAGCCTCGGCAGCCACCGGTGCCGGTAGGAGCCGAACAGAACGGTCTGCACGGCGAGTGGTAGCCGGGGCCCCGGCGGCGGGGCGGTGGCGGTGAGGTCCTCGGTGCGCACGCCGGGCGTCGTCGTCTCGGTCGTCACAGGTGCTCCTTCGCGAGGGATCTACACGTCCGTTTTATACGCGTGTATAGATCGCGTGTCCAGGGGCCCACGGTCCTCCGGGTACGCTGCGGGCGTGGGCCATCGGGAAGACCTCCTCGTGGCGGCCCGGCGGCTGCTGGAGGACAAGGGCTACGCGCACATCACGACGCGCGACCTGGTCGCGGCCTCGGGCACCAACCTCGCCTCGATCGGCTACCACTTCGGATCCAAGGCCGGGCTGCTCAACGCGGCCATCGGCCAGGTGTTCGAGGAGTGGACCGAGCAGCTCGCCGACCTCGCCATGGCCGACCCCGCGGCCTCGCCCGTCGAGCGCGGGCACGTCACGTGGGCGGCGCTGCTCGGCAGCCTGGCCAGCAAGCGCAAGCTGCTGCTGTCCTACGTCGAGGCGCTCGCGCAGGCGGAGCGCACACCCGACCTGCGCAGCCAGTTCGCGGAGCAGTACCGGCGCTGCCGCGAGCGCGTCGCCGGCCTGGTCGCGGAGTCCCTCGGCGACGGCACCCGCTCCGACGACCCCCGCTGTCTCGCCGTCGCGAGCTTCGTGATCGCGATCTGCGACGGGCTCTCCGTGCAGTGGCTGCTCGACCCCGAGTCGGCCCCCACCGCGGAGGAACTGCTCGCCGGGCTCGGCGCGATGTGGTCGGCGTCGTTCCCACCACGCGGGAAGGCGGACGACGTTTCCGCTTAGTGTTGGGGTATGCAGACTTGGTCATCGGTTGCCGTGCCCCGTATCCCTGGAACCCCGCGTCCGCTGCGGCTCCACGACACCGCGACCGGACAGCTGCGGCCCACGGCGCCGGGGCGCGTCGCCAGGATGTACGTCTGCGGCATCACCCCCTACGACGCCACCCACCTCGGGCACGCCGCCACCTACCTGGCCTTCGACCTCGTCCACCGGCTGTGGCTCGACGCCGGGCACGAGGTGCACTACGTCCAGAACGTCACCGACATCGACGACCCGCTGCTGGAGCGGGCCGAGCGTGACCAGGACGACTGGGTGGTGCTCGGCATGAGGGAGACGGCGCTGTTCCGCGAGGACATGGAGGCCCTGCGCGTGCTGCCGCCGCGCGACTTCGTCGGCGCGGTGGAGACCATCCCGGAGATCGTCGAGGTGATCGGCAAGCTGCTCGCGAGCGGCGCCGCGTACCGGGCGGACGACCCCGAGTACCCCGACGTGTACTTCGACCGCTCGTTCACCGGCCACTTCGGCTACGAGTCGAACTACGACGCCGAGACCATGGCGCGGTTCTTCGCCGAACGGGGCGGCGACCCCGAGCGCAAGGGCAAGCGCGACCCGCTGGACGCGCTGCTCTGGCGGATGGCGCGGCCCGGCGAGCCGTCGTGGGAGTCGGAGCTGGGGGAGGGCCGCCCCGGCTGGCACATCGAGTGCAGCGCGATCGCGCTCGGCCGCCTCGGCATGGGCTTCGACGTCCAGGGTGGTGGCTCCGACCTGGCGTTCCCCCACCACGAGTACAGCGCGGCCCACGCCGAGGCCCTGGCGGGCGAGCACCCGTTCGCCCGCCACTACGTGCACGCGGGGATGATCGGCCTCGACGGCGAGAAGATGTCGAAGTCGAAGGGCAACCTGGTGTTCGTGTCGCGGCTGCGGGCCGACGGCGTGGACCCGGCGGCGATCCGCCTGGCCCTGTTCGCCGGGCACTACCGCGCCGACCGCGCGTGGACCGGCGCGCTGCTGGACGAGGCGCGGGAGCGGCTCGCGCGGTGGCGCGAGGCCGTGTCGCTCGAGGCGGGCCCCGCCGTGGAGGACACCGTCGCCCGCCTCCGCGACCATCTCGCCGACGACCTCGACACCCCCAAGGCGCTCGCCGCCGTCGACGCGTGGGTGACCGAGGCGCTGGGCCGCCGCGGCACCGACGCCGAGGCGCCCGCCCGGCTCCGCGCCGCCGTCGACGCCCTCCTCGGTGTCGCCCTCTAGCGCCCTTGCCGTCTGCAGTGAAGGCCACCATGCCTGCGTTCAACGCAGTGAAGGTGGCCTTCACTGCAGACGGGTGACGCTGCAGCAGGTGGGTCAGGTGGCGGGCAGGGCCAGTTCGGTGCCCTGCCAGTCGCGGCGAAGCCAGCGGTCGTGGGAGGCGACCACTACCGCACCCGGTGCCCCGTCCAGCGCGTCCGACAGCTCCTCGGCGAGCGTGAGCGAGATGTGGTTGGTTGGCTCGTCGAGCAGGAGCACGTGCGGCGGGTTCGCCAGCAGCATCGCCAGCGCCAGCCGCCGTCGCTGGCCCACCGACAACCTGCCAACCTCGCGGTCGAGGTCCCTCGGTGCGATCAGGCCGAGTGACGACAGCGCCGGAGCCTCCTCTCCGGCCGCCTCGGTGTAGAGCTGCCGGGGCGTCGGCGTCGGATCGGCGAACGTGACGTCCTGCTCCAGCAGCCCCACCCGCACGCCACGCGCCCGGTGGACGGTGCCTCGGGCCGGGGTGAGCCTGCCCGCGAGCACCGCCAGCAGCGTCGACTTCCCGGTGCCGTTGCCACCGGTCACCAGCAGCCGCGCCGACGTGCCGACGTCCAGCTCGCCGAGCCGCAGTCTGCCGGGCACGTCGACGTCCCGCACCGACAGGGCCAGCCTGTGCTCGGCCGGCCTGCCCGTGAGCGCCGCCGCGAACCGCAGCGGCCGCGGTGGCCTGCGCACCTGGTCGCGCTCCAGCTCCGCCAGCCGCAGCTGGGCATTGCGCACCCGGCGCGAGATCTGCTTCTGCACCCGGCCGGTTTTGAAGTCGTACGCCATCTTCGCGTTGTCGCGGGCGGGACGGTTGTGGTTGATGTCCCGCGCCGTCACCGCGACGGAGTGCCGCAGCTGATTGAGCTCCTCCTGCTCCTCGGCGTACCGCTGCTCCCACCGCGCCCGCTCGGCCCGCTTGGCCTCCAGGTAGTCCGAGTAGCGCCCGCCGTAGCGGGCCGGCCCGCCGAGCGCGGGGTCGAGGTCCACGATGTCCGTGCACACCGCGTCGAGGAACACCCGGTCGTGAGAGGAAACGACCACGATGCCGGACAACGCCGAGAGGTGCCGTTCGAGGAACTCCATCGCGGCGTCGTCGAGGTGGTTGGTCGGTTCGTCCAGCAGCAGCGTCTCGGGACTGCGGATGAGCAGTGCCGCGAGCGCGAGCCGTGACCGCTGCCCGCCCGACAGGCTCCCGAGCGGGCGCTCCGGCCCGATCTCGCCGAGCCCGAGCCCCGCGCAGACCAGCTTCGCGCGCCGGTCGGCGTCCCACAGCTCGTGGGCCTGCGCCCACTCCAGCAGCCGGCCGTACTCGTCGAGCGCGACCGCGTCCTCCGGGTTCCCGGCCAGCCGCTCACTCAGCACGTCGAGCCGCGCGGCGCCCGCCCGGATCTCGGCGAGCGCGTGGTCGAGCACGTCGGCGAAGCGGGCCGTTTCCGGGAACGGCAGCTCCTGGCGGAGGAAGCCGATGTCCCCGCCGCCGTCCACCGACCCGGCCTGAGGCTGTTCGAGCCCCGCGAGCAGCCGCAGCAGCGTGGACTTGCCGACGCCGTTCTCGCCGACGAGGCCGAGCCGCTGACCCGCGCTCGCGGTGAGGTCGATGCCGCGGAACACGACGCGATCGCCGTAGGAGAACGCGAGGTCGCGGGCACGCAGGGAAAGAGAAGCGGACATAGAGCATCACCGGCCCGGTGTGAGAAGGGGACACCCGCCGGGCGAATCGGCCTCGGGCGCGGGTGAGGGCTCGGGTCAGCTCTTCATGATGCGTCCAGGCTAGCCACACCTGCCGCGGGCGCGCCACCGAGTTTTCGGCGCCCGGGTGATCGCCTTCGCGGGATACGGTGGGCTGCGTGCCCAACCTGTACGCCACCAGCGACCTGCACGTCACGCACAACGGCAACGAGCCCTTCGTCGACCAGATCCGGCCGGGCTCGCCGGAGGACTGGCTGCTCGTCGCCGGTGACGTCGGGGAGCGGATGTCGGCGGTGGTCGGCACGCTGGCGAGGCTGCGCGAACGGTTCGCCACGGTGGTGTGGGTTCCGGGCAACCACGAGCTGTGGACCACCGTGAAGGACCCCGACCAGCACCGAGGCCAGGACCGCTACGACGAGCTGGTGCGCCGCTGCCGCGACGTCGGCGTGCTCACCCCCGAGGACGAGTACCCGGTGTGGCCCTACGCCGAGCGCCCCCTGACCGTCGCGCCGCTGTTCCTGCTCTACGACTACAGCTGGCGCACCCCTTCGGCCGAGGGGGAGCCGCTGGACGTGGCGATGGAGCAGGCCAGGGAGGCCGGGGTGGTCTGCACCGACGAGTTCCTGCTGCACCACGAGCCGTTCGCCAGCCGCTCGGCGTGGTGCGCGCGGCGGCTGGAGGTCACCGAGAGGCGGCTCGCGGCCATCCCCGCCGACCACGGCACGGTGCTGATGTCGCACTGGCCGCTGCACCGGCATCCCACGGAGCCGCTGCGCTACCCGGAGTTCGCGATGTGGTGCGGCACCACCGCGACCGCCGACTGGCACGTGCGCTACCGCGCCGAGGTCGCCGTGTACGGCCACCTGCACATCCCGCGCACGACGCGGCGCGACGGCGTGCGCTTCGAGGAGGTCTCGCTCGGCTACCCACGCGAATGGCGCAAGCGCGCGAGGGGAGCCGTGCCGGTGCGGATCATTCTCGGGAACGGGTTCGCCTGAGTACCGCCGTCAATGGCGTGACGAGCAGCAGCAACGCAGCGGGCAGGCCGAAGCCGAGCGCGGCGTCGTGGTGGTAGGGCGCCGTGAACGCCGCGGGGGCGGCCGCCATGCCCACGAAGCGCATCGCCTGCACCACCGAGATCGCGCCGCCCCGGCCACGCTCCCCGCCGGAGAGCACGCTCGAGTTGATCCCCACCATGATCAGCTGGCCGCAGAAGCCGGCCACCGCCCAGCACGCCGCGGCCACTGCCAGCGAATCCACGAACCCGATGGCCGCGAGCAGCAGCGCGCCGGCCACGAGGCCAGTCACCGTGGAGGGCCGGGGCCCGTACCGGTCGTTCACCCCGCCCACCACGCGGGCGGTGAGGATGCCCGCGACGCCGAAGCCGGTCAGCACCAGCCCCCGCGGCCCCGACGAGAGCCCGAAGGCGTCCTCCAGCCGGAACGCCACCAGGAACGACACCCCGGACAGGCAGGCCCAGCCGACCAGGCCGACGAGACCGGGCAGCAGGACGTCCCGGCGCCACGAGTCGCGCAGGCGCGTCGGCCGCGACGTGTCCCTGGGCTGGTCGGGCGGCAGCGGACACGCCGCGAGCACGGCGCCGACCAGCGCGATCCCCGCGAAGGCCCATCGCCACGACGCCTCGGCGGCCAGCCCGCCGACCAGCGGCGCCGACGTCTGGCCCACCGCCTGCATGGCCCCGAACAGGCCCAGCGCGCGGCCGAGGCGCTCCCGCGGCGTCCCCTCGGCGAGCTTGGCCATGAGCAGCGGCAGCGTGAACGCGTTCGCGCAGCCCTGCACGCCGCGCGTGACCTGGAACAGCCAGAACCACGGGGCGAGCGCCGAGCCCACGGCGGCCACCGCGTAGACCACGTAGGCGAGGCGGATGGTCCGCGCCTGCCCCCAGCGTTCGCCGAGGGTGCCCGACACGAGCATGAGTGCCGCGAACGGCACGAGATAGCTCGTGAGCGCCGACGCCGCGACGGACGGGGACACGGCGAAGCTCGCGCCGATCTCGGGCAGGATCGCGGCGACCACACCGCCCCCGAACGGCCCGAGCAGCGCACCGACGTACAGCGAGCCCCTGGCCAGCCGGGCTCGCGCGGACCCCCCGGTCAGCGACCCGACGAGCCGGGCCCGTCCGGCCTGCGGCGTCGTAGATAGCGTTCGAACTCGGCGGCGATGCGGTCGCCACTGCTCTCGTCGACGGTGATCTCGGCGTCGCCGCGCTCCTCGAGGGTGCGCACGTAGTCGCTGATCTCCTCGTCCTCGTCGGCCATCTCGGAGACGGTCCGCTGCCACTCCTCCGCCTGCTCGGGCAGCGCGCCGAGCGGGATGCCGACGTCGAGGATGTCCTCGAGTTTGTGCAGCAGCGCCAGGGTCGCCTTGGGCGAGGGTGGATGCGACACGTAGTGGGGCACGGCCGCCCACACGGACACGGCCGGGATGCCCGCCTGCACGCACAGGTCCTGCAGCACCCCGGTGATGCCGGTGGGGCCCTGGTAGCGGCTGCGCTCCAGGCCGAACCGGGAGGCGGCCTCCGCGTCGTATGCCGTTCCGGTGACCGGGACGGGCCTGGTGTGCGCGGTGTCGGCCAGCAGCGCCCCCAGCGTCACGACCGTCGAGACCTCGAGCTCCTCGATGTGCTCCAGCAGCTCAGCGCAGAACGCCCGCCAGCGCATGTTGGGCTCGGGTCCCTGCACCAGCACGATGTCACGGCCGAGGCCCTCGGGACGGCACACGGAGAGCCGCGTCGTCGGCCACTCGACCCGGCGGGTCACACCGTCCACCATGCGGACGGTGGGCCTGCTCACCTGGAAGTCGTAGTAGTCGTCGGGATCCAGCTCGGCCAGCGGCTTCGCGTCCCAGTTGAGCTGCAGGTGCTCGAGTGCCGTGCTCGCGGCGTCCCCAGCATCGTTCCAGCCTTCGAACGCCACCACCATCACCGGTTTCGGCGGGGGCCGGCTGTCTGTTGCTTCGTCGAAGGGCTTGCTCACACAGCCAGCCTACGGCCCGGCGGCATCCCCTGTGGACCGTGCTGGCCCGTAGGCTGTCACCCATGCCCACCCCTCTCTCTTCGCCGCTGCTGGACGCGCTCTCGGCCCGGGTCGTGGTCGCCGACGGCGCGATGGGAACCGCGCTTCAGACCCACGACCTCTCGCTCGACGACTTCGCCGGGCTGGAGGGCTGCAACGAGATCCTGAACGTGACCAGGCCGGACGTGGTGCGGGGCATCCACCGCGGCTACCTGGCGGCCGGCGCCGACGCGGTCGAGACCAACACGTTCGGGGCGAACTTCGCGAATCTGGCCGAGTACGACATCGCGGACCGGATCTTCGAGCTGTCGGAGGCGGGCGCGCGGCTGGCGAGGGAGGTCGCCGACGAGTTCGCTGAGCCGGGCAGGCCGCGGTTCGTGCTGGGCTCGGTCGGTCCGGGCACGAAGCTGCCGACGCTGGGGCACGCGCCGTTCACGACGCTGCGCGACGCCTACGTCGAGGAGGTCAGGGGCCTGCTCGCGGGCGGCGTGGACGCCGTGATCGTGGAGACCACGCAGGACATCCTCCAGACGAAGGCGTCGATCGTGGCGGCGCACCGCGCGATGGCCGCGGAGGGACGGCGGGTGCCGGTCATCGCGTCGATCACCGTGGAGACCACGGGCACGATGCTGCTGGGCACCGAGGTGGGCGCGGCGCTGACGGCGCTGGAGCCACTGGGCATCGACGTGATCGGGCTGAACTGCGCCACCGGCCCCGCGGAGATGAGCGAGCACCTGCGGACGCTGTCGCGGCACGCGCGGGTGCCGCTGTCGGTGATGCCGAACGCGGGCCTGCCGGAGCTGGGGCCGAACGGCGCGGTGTACCCGCTGAGCCCGGAAGGGCTGGCCGAGGCGCTGTCGGGATTCGTGCGCGAGTTCGGGGTCGGCCTGGTCGGCGGCTGCTGCGGGACCACCGAGGAGCATGTGCGGCAGCTGGTGGCGGCGGTGCGGGAAGCCGAGCGCGCACAGCGTCGTCCCACCCCGGAGCCGGGGGTGTCGTCGCTGTACCAGGCGGTGCCGTTCGAGCAGGACGCGAGCGTGCTGATGATCGGCGAGCGGACCAACGCCAACGGCTCGAAGGCGTTCCGCGAGGCGATGCTGGAGGGCCGCTACGAGGACTGCGTGGAGATCGCGAGGGGCCAGACCCGCGACGGCGCCCACATGCTGGACCTGTGCGTGGACTACGTGGGCCGCGACGGCGCCGCGGACATGGCCGAGCTGGCCGGCAGGCTGGCCACCGCGTCCACATTGCCGATCATGCTGGACTCCACCGAGCCCGAGGTGATCAAGGCCGGGCTGGAGCGCCTCGGCGGGCGCTGCGCCGTCAACTCCGTCAACTACGAGGACGGCGACGGGCCGGGCTCGCGCTACCGCCGGATGATGGAGCTGGTGCGCGAGCACGGCGCCGCGGTGGTGGTGATGTGCATCGACGAGGAGGGCCAGGCCCGCACCGCGGAGGCGAAGGTCCGCATCGCGAGCCGGATCATCGACGACCTCACCGCCAACTGGGGCATGGCCGTGGGGGACATCATCGTCGACTGCCTGACGTTCCCGATCTCCACCGGCCAGGAGGAGGTGCGCCGCGACGGGGTGGAGACGATCGAGGCGATCCGCGAGCTCAAGCGCCGTTACCCGGGCGTGCGTACCACGCTGGGCGTCTCCAACATCTCCTTCGGGCTCAACCCGGCCGCCCGGCAGGTGCTGAACTCGGTGTTCCTACACGAGTGCGTGCAGGCAGGGCTGGACACCGCGATCGTGCACGCGTCGAAGATCCTGCCGATGGCGCGCATCCCCGACGAGCAGCGTGACGTGGCGCTCGACCTGGTCTACGACCGCCGCCGGGAGGGTTACGACCCGCTGCAGGCGCTGATGTCGCTGTTCGAGGGCAAGACCGCCGCGTCGTCGCGGGCGTCGCGGGCCGAGGAGCTGGCGAAGCTGCCGCTGTTCGAGCGGCTGGAGCGGCGCATCGTGGACGGCGACCGCAACGGGCTGGAGGCCGACCTCGACGCGGCGATGGAGCAGAAGCCGCCACTGGAGATCATCAACGACACCCTGCTGTCCGGGATGAAGACCGTCGGCGAGCTGTTCGGCTCCGGGCAGATGCAGCTGCCGTTCGTGCTGCAGTCGGCCGAGGTGATGAAGACCGCCGTCGCCTACCTCGAACCGCACATGGAGAAGCAGGACTCCGGCGGCAAGGGCCGCATCGTGCTGGCCACGGTCAAGGGCGACGTGCACGACATCGGCAAGAACCTGGTGGACATCATCCTGTCCAACAACGGCTACGAGGTGGTGAACCTCGGCATCAAGCAGCCGATCACCACGATCCTGGACGCCGCGCGGGAGCACCGGGCGGACGCGATCGGCATGTCCGGCCTGCTGGTCAAGTCCACGGTGATCATGAAGGAGAACCTCGAGGAGATGAACTCCCGGGGCGTGGCCGGGCAGTGGCCCGTGCTGCTCGGCGGCGCGGCGCTGACCCGCTCCTACGTCGAGAACGACCTGACCGAGGTCTACCAGGGCGACGTCCGCTACGCCCGCGACGCGTTCGAGGGCCTGCGCCTGATGGACACGATCATGGCCGTCAAGCGCGGCGAGGCCCCCGCCGCCGACCCCGAGGAGGAGGCCAGGCGCGCCGAGCGCAAGGCCCGCCGGGAGCGGTCCCTGCGCATCGCCGAGGCCCGCAAGGCGCGGCGGGAGCCCGAGCCGGAGGACGGGCCCGCCCGCTCGGACGTGGCCACCGACGTCGCGCTGCCCACGCCGCCGTTCTGGGGCTCGCGCGTGGTCAAAGGCGTCCCGGTGGCCGACTACGCCGCCTACCTCGACGAACGCGCCACCTTCCTCGGCCAGTGGGGTCTCAAGGGCGCGCGCGGCGGCGCGGGGCCGACCTACGAGGAGCTGGTGGAGACCGAGGGCAGGCCACGGCTGCGGGCGTGGCTGGACCGGCTGGCCACCGAAGGCATCCTGGCCCACGCCGCCGTCGTCTACGGGTACTTCCCCGCGGTGGCCGAGGGTGAGGACCTGGTCGTGCTGACCGAGCCGCGCCCGGACGCGCCGGAGGTGACGCGGTTCACCTTCCCCCGGCAGAAGCGCGACCGCAGGCTGTGCCTCTCCGACTTCTACCGGCCCCGTGACCTGGCGAAACAGGCCGGCGAGGTGGACGTGCTGCCGTTGACGCTGGTCACCATGGGCCAGCCGATCGCCGACTTCGCCAACGAACTCTTCGCGCGCGACGCCTACCGCGACTACCTCGAGGTCCACGGCCTCGGTGTGCAGCTCACCGAGGCGCTCGCCGAGTACTGGCACCGCCGCGTCCGCCAGGAACTGCGTTTCGCCACCGGAAACCCGGTTTCCGACGAGGACCCCGCCGACGTCGAGGAATTCTTCAAACTCGGCTACCGTGGCGCGCGGTTCTCGCTCGGCTACGGCGCGTGCCCAAATCTGGAGGACCGCGCGAAAATCGTCGAACTGCTCCAGCCGGAGCGCATCGGGGTGAAGCTCTCCGAGGAATTCCAGCTGCACCCCGAACAATCGACCGACGCCATTGTGGCGCACCACCCCGAAGCCAAATACTTCAACACCTAGGAGCGAACGTGAACCGACCGTCCGCAATGGACGGCCCCGCCGCCGTGCTGTGGGACATGGACGGCACCCTCGTCGATTCCGAGAAGCTCTGGGACGTCGCGCTCTACGAGGCGGCGGGCTGGCTCGGCGGCGACCTCACGACCGAGCAGCGCGCGTCCCTCGTCGGGTCCAACATGGACACCACGACGCGCTTCCTGCTCTCGGTCGCGGGCAAGGACGTCACCCCGCGGGCGATCGCCGAGGTGTCGCGGTGGATCCGGGAACGCACGGCCACGTTGTTCGCCGACGAGCTGCCCTGGCGGCCGGGCGCGCGCGAGGCGCTCGCGGCGATCTGCTCGGCCGGGATCCCGTGCGGGCTCGTGACCTCCACCGAGCGCGCCCTGACCGAACTCGCGCTCAACACGATCGGCCGCGAGTTCTTCGCCGTCACCGTGTGCGGCGACGAGGTGGACGGGCTGAACAAGCCGCACCCCGAGCCCTACCTGCGGGCAGCCCGGCTGCTGGGCGCCGACCCGGAGTCGTGCGTCGCGGTGGAGGACTCGCCGGTGGGCACCGAGTCGGCGGTCGCGGCAGGCTGCACGGTGCTCGTCGTGCCCAACGACGTGCCGGTGGAGCCCGGGGTGCGGCGGACGTTCCGCTCCTCGCTCGTCGGCCTTGACGCGCACTCGGTCGCGGATGTCGCGGCCGCGCGGCAGGGTTGAGCCCCGCGGGCGTCAGGGCACGAGCCCGGCGGGGATGTCCGCGTGCTTCACGCCGACGAGCGCCACGTAGTACAGCGGCTCGCCACAGATGTTGAGGCGGTGCCGGTAGCGCTCGGACGAGCGCACCTCGAGCACCCCGGCCTCCTGGCAGCGGTTGATCAGGCGCGCGAAGCCGGACGTGTCCTCGTCACCGAGGAACCGGTCCTTGATGGTGAACGCGATCCAGCCGCCGTCACTCACGAGGTTGTACGCCGCGCGGAACGCCGCGGGCGGGATGTCGCCGTAGCCGAGCGCCGCCACGCAGGACAGCGTGTTGAAGCCGTACCCGTGCAGCGTGCGGGTTTCCTGCTCGGACAGCGCGGTGAGGTCGGCGACGTGGTAGGCGTCGTAGACCTCGGGACGGTCACGCCGCGCCGCGTCCCGCGCCTCCGGGATGATGTCCACGCCGACCAGGCTGCCCGCGCCCACCGTGCGCAACTGCTCGCCGACGAGCCCGTTCCCGGCGCCCAGATCGAGGACGCGCAGTGACGAGGCGACCACGTTGTCGCGCTGGACCTGTTCTTTCAGCAGCTTCCCGACCACGTCGGGTGAGCGGCAGTCCAGAATGTCGTGGAAAAGTTGTTCGTAGAGTCCGGGAATTGCGAAGATCCGGTGGTAGTCGTGGAACCGGATCTGCTGCCACTCGCCGTCCAGGAGAACCAGGCAGTACTCCGAGTCCTGGTCTATTCGCTCCGGGTGTTCCGGCAGTCGTATTTGGAGTTCAGTGTGCTTCATCGAAGGGCCGCCATTTTCGTCGGGTAACCTCCTGTTTGCCATACCCCACCTTTCCGTTCTCGATTCGTTCCCGGGCTCCGCAATTCAGCAAAGTGGATTTCCGTGGCCAAGTCAACCGGCCGACAGCGGGATCGCGCGGGAGACGGCCCGCCCGCCACCGTTGCGACGGTGGATGGAAGGATTCAGTCCGTGAAGACCTTCGATGAGCTGTACGCCGAGCTTGCCGAACGGGCCCGTTCCCGGCCCGAGGGCTCCGGCACCGTGGCCGCGCTGGACGCCGGAGTGCACGCGCAGGGCAAGAAGGTGCTGGAGGAGGCCGGCGAGGTCTGGATCGCGGCGGAGCACGAGTCCGACGAGCGGCTGGCCGAGGAGGTCTCCCAGCTGCTCTACCGGGTTCAGGTGCTGCTGCTGGGCCGTGGCGTCCCGCTCGAGGACGTCTACCGGTATCTGTGAGGAGGAAAGGAAAGACCATGCTGCGTGTCGCGGTGCCGAACAAGGGTGCGCTGGCCGGGCCGGCGTCGGAGATGCTCGGTGAGGCGGGGTACCGGCAGCGACATGAGCAGCGCGACCTCACCGTGCTGGACCCGGTCAACGAGGTCGAGTTCTTCTTCCTCCGCCCCAAGGACATCCCGATCTACGTGGGCTCCGGGGAGCTCGACCTCGGCATCACGGGCCGCGACCTGGCGCTGGACTCCGGCGCGCCGGTGGAGGAGACGCTCGCGCTCGGCTTCGGCGGCTCCACGTTCCGTTACGCGGCACCCTCGGGACGGGACTGGAAGACCGAGGACCTGCACGGCAAGAGGCTCGCGACGTCCTACCCGAAGCTCGTGCGGGACGACCTCGCCAAGCAGGGGATCGAGGCGGAGGTCATCCGGCTCGACGGCGCCGTGGAGATCTCGGTGCAGCTCGGGGTCGCCGACGCGATCGCCGACGTCGTGGGCTCAGGCCGCACGCTGCGCCAGCACAGCCTCGTCGCGTTCGGGGACCCGATCTGCGTGTCCGAGGCCGTGCTCGTGCACCGGTCGGGAAACGCCGACTCGAAGCCGATCGGGCAGCTGGCCGCACGCCTGCAGGGCGTGGTGTTCGCGCAGCAGTACATGATGCTCGACTACGACTGCCCGCGCACGCTGCTCGAGCGGGCCATGGCCATCACGCCCGGCCTCGAGTCCCCGACCGTCGCGCCGCTCGCGCACGCCGACTGGGTGGCCGTGCGGGCCATGGTGCCGCGCAAGCAGGTCAACTCGATCATGGACGAGCTGGCCGCCGTTGGCGCCCGCGCCATCCTGGCGTCGGACATCCGCGCCTGCCGGCTCTGAGCAACCGCCGTCAGGGTCCGGGCTCCGGACCCTGACGGCGGTCAGCGCGGCCGCTGGCGTTTGGGCAGCAGGTCGTAGAGCTTGCGGCGGGCGCCGTTGTCGTTGGCGGCCCTGGTGTCGGACAGCTCGGCGATGAAGTCCTCGAACACGAAATCCTGCTCGGCCACCGGCGGCGCGGGAGCGGCGGGGGCGGTCATGGTGTCGAGCACGGTGGCGATCTGCCGGAAAGCCACCGCCTGGATGGTCTCGGGCGCGAACGTCGTCACCGGCACGCCCCGCGCCGCGGCCTCGTTCATCACCACGCCGAGCGGCACGTGGGGCAGGATCGGGATGCCGAACGTGTGCAGCTCGCTCAGCGCCGCCGCCGCGTACGCGGAGATCGGCCGCCGGTACAGCCCGGGAACGAGCCCGTAGTAGGCCACCGGCTGCCGGTCCACCGCGGACTCGACGTAGCGGATCTGCTCCTGCATCAGCCGCAGTGCCCTGATGCTCGTGCGGTCGGGCTGCACCGGGACGAGGATGCCGTGCGTGGCGGCGAGCGCGTTGTTGGTGAGCACGTCCAGCGCGGGCGGGCAGTCGATGATCACGTGGTCGTAGTTGGCGAACTGGATCACCCTGGCCAGCTGCCAGCCGGGCACGCGGAACTGGTCGAGCCTGCGCACCAGGTCGAACATCCCCGGCGACGTGGGGATCACGTCGAAGGCGCCGCCCGCGCCGATGTTGCTGCGCGGATGGGGGACCACCAGCTCCTCGATCGCGCCCCGCCACGTCTTGGTGAGCGCCTTCGCGAGGCTCGGCGCCTCGGCGGGCGCCTCGGGCAGCCCCAGGAGCTCCGTGGTCGCGTGGCCCTGCGGGTCGAGGTCGATCAGCAGCACCCTGCGACCGCGCTCGGCGAGCGCGGCGGCGGCGCCGACACTGAGCGCGGTCTTGCCGACCCCGCCTTTCTGGTTGACCACCGAGGTGATCTGCACTGTGCGCCAGCTCCTGGATCTCGTGGTTTGGGAGCAGGTTAGTGGATCAGGACCGGCTCTGCCCCGCGGCCGGCCGCCCGTCGGGGCGAGCACGCACCAGCAGCGCCTGCGCACCGGTCCCGACCTGCCCGGTCGTGTCGTGCAGCCTGCTGGTCGCCGTGCCGAGGCCCTGCGGGCCGAGAACCGTGTCGGCGTCGAGCCCGATCCACTCGCCGACGGGCTCGCGGTGCACGTGGACGGTCAGCTCCGCGTTGATGAACAGCCACTCGCGCATGTCGAGCCGGTTGGACGTGCCGTTCCCGGAGTCGGCGACCGTGAACAGCCGCTGGAGTGGGCTCGGTTTCTCGCCGTCGACGAGCGGCACGCGCTGCCGCGCCCACACCGCGGCCGGACCCGGGTCGGTGACCCGGCCGCTGATCTCGCGCCACTCCATCGCCTTGAGGTAGCCGTCGTTCCACGTCGCAGGCCAGTCGGCGGGCGGGCAGTCCTCGACCGGGGCGAGTGGCGCGGCCGAGCCCTCGGCGACCTCGGTGGTGTCCGAGGTCGCGAACCGCCAGCCGGACGCCTTCGCCACGACCCGGCCGCCCGCCGCGAGCTCGGCCGACAGCAACTCGACCGAACGGCCGGGCCGTTCCAGCCCCGCCCGCACCGTGAGCTCCGTGAGCGGGGCGGGCCCGAGGATCTCCACGGTCACTCGGCCCAGCAGCATCTCCCGTGCGGCGGGGATGCTCTCCAGCTCGCGCACCAGCAGCGCCGACGGCGGCCCGAAGTGCTGCGAGTCGGGCGACCACGGGCCCGCCGTGTGCTCGGTGGGCAGGTACCGCCCTTCTCCGCGGGGCAGGTAGAACGCTTCGGACACGCGAGGCTCCTCAGTCGGCGCGGTCGAGGACGGACTCCTCGCCGGGATCGGGCTCAGGCCAGCCAGGATATTCCGGGGGAGTGCCGCCGAACGAAGGGCACAGCGCCTGGTGGGAACACCAGCCGCACAGTTTGCCGGGGTTCGGCCGGAAGTCACCGGTCCTGCCCGCCCGCAGGATCGCCTGCCAGATCGCCTCCAGCGTGCGTTCGAAGCGGACCAGCTCGGCCTCGTCGGGCGTGTACGCCAGTGCCTGCCCGTCGCTGAGGTACATGAGCTTGAGCTGGCGCGGGACGACGCCGCGCAGCCGCCAGAGCACGACCGCGTAGAACTTCATCTGGAACATGGCCTTCGCCTCGCCGATCTCGCGGGGCGCGGCGCCGGTCTTGTAGTCGACGACCCGGATCTCGCCGGTGGGCGCGACGTCGAGCCGGTCGATGTAGCCGCGCAGCACGACGCCGGAGCTCAGCTCGGTCTCGACGTGCAGCTCGCACGCCTCCGGGTCCAGCCGGTTGGGGTCCTCGAGTCCGAAGTAGCCGTCGAGAAGTTTCGCCGCACCACCGAGCCAGGCGCTCATGGCCTGCTCGGCGTCACCGTCCTCATCGGAGAAAAGCTCAGTCCATTCCGGACATTCCGTGAGCAGCTCCCGCCACGTGGGCTCCAGCATCGCGACGGCCCGCTCCGGCACCCGCTCGCCCTGCGGCAGCGCGAACAGCCGCTCCAGCACGGAGTGCACGAGCGTGCCCCGCACCTGTGCCTTCGTCGGCACCTCCGGCAGCCGGTCGACGGCGCGGAAGCGGTAGAGCAGGGGACACTGCTTGAAGTCGCTCGCTCTGGATGGGGACAGCGCGGGACGGCGAACCGCGCCGGAACGCGGCGGGTCCTCGGTCGGGGTGACGGTGGCCGTCGTGGTGGTGCCCTCTGCCATGCCCGGAGCGTAGCGGCACGGTACGACAACTCCCGGTAGCGCGAGCGGGCGTGGGCCGAATCGGACGCGGGACACACGCCACTCGCGGGGCACGGGTAACGAACACCCCACACCCGACGTTCTACCCTCGCCTGGTGGACGCGACGAGCCAGTACCGCAGGGGCGGTCCCCGGCGCGCGCCCTCGGCGTCCCCGTCGGAGGGCGGCCTGCTGCTCTTCCGCGTCGACGGCGTGCCCGTGCTGCTCGCGCCGTCCTGGTGGATCGGCTCGCTGATCATCGTCGTGCTCTACACGCCGCTGGTCGGCAGGCTGCTGCCGGACGCGAGCACGCTGACGTCCTGGGTGCTGGCGGCCGCGTTCGCCGTGCTGCTCGGCCTCTCGGTGCTGGCGCACGAGCTCGGCCACTGCGTCGTGGCACTCCGGCTCGGCATCCCCGTGCGCAGGCTGCGGCTGTTCCTGCTCGGTGGCCTTTCCGAGGTCGCCCGCACGCCGAGACGGCCCGGCCAGGAGAGCCTCGTCGCCGCCGCCGGCCCGGTCGTGTCGATCCTGCTTGCGGCGCTGTGCGGGCTGCTGCTGCTCGCGGTGCCGCCGGGCGGCCCGATCTGGCTGCTCGTGGCCCAGTGCGCCGTCGCGAACCTGGCCGTCGGGCTGTTCAACCTCCTTCCCGGGCTGCCCCTCGACGGCGGCAGGCTGTTGCGGGCAGGCGTCTGGGCGCTCACCGGTGCCCGCGCGAAGGGAACCAGGGCCGCGGTGTTCGGTGGCGGCCTGGTGTCGGTCGGGCTGCTGGTGTGGGCGCTGTGGGGGCTCGCAGTCGGCAGCGACGACCGCTGGCTGCGGCTCGGCGTCTGTGTCGTCACGGCGTGGTTCGTTGCGCTCGGGGCGTCCAGCGAGTTCGCGGCCGAGGGCAGGCGCGGCTGGCCAGACGGTCTCGAGGTCGGCGACCTGATGCGCCCGGTGCTGCAGCTGCCGGCGGAGAGCCCGGTGTCGGCCGCGCTGTCGGCCTCGGCGGGCCGGGGCGTGGTGCTGGTGCGGGCCGACGGCGTCGCGGCGGGGCTGCTCGACGAGGCGGCGGCGGAACGGCTCGCAGCCGAGTCCCCGCAGGCGCCCGCGGAGCTCGCTGCCGAGCCCATCAGGGCGGAGACCGTGCTCCTGCTGTCCGAGCCGGGCGACGACATCGCCGAACGGGTCCGCGAGGTGGCGACGTGGCAGTTCCTCGTCGTCGACGACGACGGCAAGCCCGCCGGTGTGCTGCACCGCGACGACGTGCGCGCGGCGCTGTCCGGGCACCGGAAGCCGACCCGCTGAACCCGGCACCGGCGTCTCCTGCGACGATCAACCGCTGTCTCGATGAGCAGGGTGACCACGTCTGAACTGGAGGTTCGGTGTCAGCAGGGCCGTTTCGCGCCGGTGACCGGGTGCAGTTGACCGACCCGAAGGGCCGGCACTACACGCTCGTACTGGCCGAGGGGGGCGAGTACCACACCCATCGCGGCGCGCTGGCGCACGACGACGTGATCGGCAAGCCGGAGGGGTCGGTGATCACGTCGGCCGGCGGGACGACCTACCTCGCGCTGCGGCCGCTGCTGCCCGACTACGTGCTGTCGATGCCGCGCGGTGCGCAGGTGATCTACCCCAAGGACGCGGCGCAGATCGTGATGTGGGGCGACATCTTCCCCGGCGCGCGGGTGCTGGAGGCGGGTGCGGGCTCCGGGGCGCTGACGTGCTCGCTGCTGCGGGCGGTGGGCCCGCAGGGCAGCGTGACGTCGTACGAGGTGCGCGAGGACCACGCCGAGCACGCGGTGCGCAACGTCGAGAAGTTCTTCGGCGAGCGCCCGCCCAACTGGGAGCTGCGGCTCGGCGACGTCGCCGGGCACACCGGCGAGGTCGACCGGGTGGTGCTCGACATGCTCTCGCCGTGGGAGGTGCTGCCCGCCGTGGCCGGCTCGCTGGTGCCGGGCGGGGTGCTGGTGGTGTACGTGGCGACGACGACGCAGCTGTCGGCGGTCACGGAGGCGCTGCGCGAGCAGCAGTGCTGGACCGAGCCGGAGTCGTGGGAGACGCTCATGCGCCCGTGGCACGTGGTGGGGCTCGCCGTGCGGCCCGAGCATCGCATGGTGGCGCACACGGCGTTCCTGCTCACCACGCGCAGGCTCGCCGAGGGCGTGACGCCGCCGATGCGCAGGAGGCGGCCGAGCCGGGGCTGAGACCTGAACGGGGCGTGCCCGGCGGAACCGCTTCCGCCGGGCACGCCCCGTTCCGTCACGTCCGGTGCGAGCGGGTCAGCCCGCCATGCACCAGGTGCCGTCCTCCTTGGAGGCGGGCAGGGTCTCGTCCTGGCTCTGCCCCCGGTAGGAGATGGTCACCGGGATGTCGGCCGAGTCACCGGTGATCTCCGGGTCCCCGTTCAGCGAGTACTCGACGCCGTCGGGCAGCTGGTCGAAGTCGTCCGTGCTGACCGCGCCGGGGTTGCAGGAGATCTCCTTGGCGAGCGCGCCGTCCTTGTTGTTCAGGGCCTCGAGGGCCTGGTCGGCGAGCTCCTGGACCGCGGCCGTGTCGTCGCCGGAGGAACCGGAGTCGCCATCGTCCGAGGACTCCGACGACTCGCCGGAGTCGCTGGAGTCGCCGCCCGCGCCGGGGACCTGCGGGGCGGTGGACTGCTGGTTGCCGCTGTTGTTGTCGCCGCCGTCGGCGTTCTGCTCGTCGTCACCTCCGGAGAGGATGAGGATCAGCGCGACGACGCCGCCGATCACGGCGACCGCGGCGATGGAGAGGCCGACGATCAGGCCGGTCTTCTTCTTGGGCGGCTCGCCGCCGGGGCCGCCGGGGAAGCCGGGCGGCTGCTGGCCGTACGGGCCGGGTTGGCCAAATTGTTGTGTTCCCCCAGGGCCGCTGTACCCGCCCTGCTGTGGCATGGGTCCACTGGGTGGGAATTGTCCGCCCTGCGGCGGCTGCTGTCCCCACGGACCCTGCTGTCCGTACGGCCCGGGTTGCCCCGGTCCCCCTGGCGGTTGCGGCGGATAGGTCATGTGGCCCCCTTAGTGGTCACTTGCTGCGGAAATCCCTGGTCCACGCCGTGGATGTGGGTTAGATCGTAGCCACGGCACGCTTGGTTCCATCCGAGTCCGGCAGGACGGCCTGATTTGTCCGTTTCATGGTCATCTCACGGAGTGCGACCGGGTGCGGCCAGGCGGCGGAAATCGGGCCGCCCCACCGGATCGGAGTCAGTTCGCACGGCAGTGGGTAGCCCCTCGCATCCGCGCGACGCGCCGATCCTGTGATGCGGTTAGGGCTTTTCATGTCGGTGATCGCCGGTACCGTGGGAAGAAATGCATTCCGAGGAGGTGCCGAAATGCAACACGACCTTCCCGGAGGTCGGCATGAGGAGGCCGACCCTTCAGAAACACACGGAGCTGGAGCCGCGGGCAACCCGACCAGCGAGCAGCTGCGGCAGATCCGCTTCCTGGAGGAGGAAGTAGCGCTGCTTCGCCGGAAGCTCACGGACTCGCCGAGGCAGAACCGCGTCCTCGAGCAACGGCTCGCCGAGGCGACCGAGCGGGTCAGCCAGCTCACGGAGCGGAACAACAAGCTGGTTGAGACGCTGCGTGAGGCGCGGAGTCAGCTCCTGGCCCTGCGGGAGGAGGTCGACCGGCTCGCCCAGCCACCGAGCGGGTACGGCGTCTTCGTGGAGGCCTTCGAGGACAACACGGTGGACGTCTACACGGCGGGCAGGCGGATGCGGGTGTCCGTGTCGCCCGCGGTGGAGATCGATTCGCTGCAGCGCGGGCAGAGCGTCCGCCTCAACGAGGCGCTCACCGTGGTGGAGGGTGGCAGCTTCGAGCGAACGGGCGAGGTCTGCGCCCTGCGCGAGGTGCTGCTGCCGGAGACCGAGGGCGGCAGTTCGCGGGCGCTCGTCGTCGGGCACGCGGACGAGGAACGAGTGGTCTGGCTGGCGGACCCGCTGGCCGAGCAGACGCTCAAGCCCGGTGACTCGCTGCTCGTGGACTCCAAGGCCGGCTACGCGTACGAGCGCGTGCCGAAGGCCGAGGTCGAGGACCTGGTGCTCGAGGAGGTCCCCGACGTCCGCTACGAGGACATCGGCGGGCTCTTCCGGCAGATCGAGCAGATCCGCGACGCGGTGGAGCTGCCGTTCCTGCACTCGGACCTCTACCTGGATTACCAGCTGCGGCCGCCCAAGGGTGTGCTGCTCTACGGTCCTCCCGGCTGCGGGAAGACGCTCATCGCCAAGGCGGTGGCCAACTCGCTGGCGAAGAAGGTGGCCGAGGCGCGCGGCGGCGGCGACGCGGACGACGCCAAGTCCTACTTCCTCAACATCAAGGGCCCCGAGCTGCTCAACAAGTTCGTCGGGGAGACCGAGCGGCACATCCGCATGATCTTCCAGCGGGCCAGGGAGAAGGCCTCCGACGGCACCCCCGTCATCGTGTTCTTCGACGAGATGGAGTCGATCTTCCGCACCCGTGGCAGCGGGGTGTCCTCCGACGTGGAGACCACCATCGTTCCGCAGCTGCTGTCGGAGATCGACGGTGTCGAGGGACTCGAGAACGTCATCGTGATCGGCGCGTCCAACCGTGAGGACATGATCGACCCGGCGATCCTGCGTCCCGGCAGGCTCGACGTGAAGATCAAGATCGAGCGGCCGGACGCGGAGGGCGCGAAGGACATCTTCTCGAAGTACCTCACGGCGGAGCTGCCGATCCACGCCGACGACCTCCTGGAGTTCGGCGGCGACCGGCAGGCCACGATCGACGCGATGATCCAGCACACCGTCGAGCGGATGTACGAGGAGACCGACGAGAACCGGTTCTTGGAGGTCACCTACGCCAACGGGGACAAGGAAGTGCTCTACTTCCGCGACTTCAACTCCGGCGCCATGATCCAGAACATCGTGGACCGGGCGAAGAAGTCGGCGATCAAGTCGGTGCTGGAGACCCAGCAGCCCGGCCTGCGCGTGCAGCACCTGCTGGACGCGATCGTCGACGAGTTCGCGGAGAACGAGGACCTCCCGAACACCACGAACCCGGACGACTGGGCCAGGATCTCCGGCAAGAAGGGCGAGCGGATCGTCTACATCCGCACGCTCGTCACCGGCAAGAACCAGGAGTCCGGCCGGGTGATCGACACCGCGACCAACACCGGCCAGTACCTCTAAGGCCACCGGCCACTGTCCCCCAAGGCCACCTTTGTTGCGTTCAACGCAACAAAGGTGGCCTTGGGGGCGTTTCGGTGCCCCACGTTTCGTATAACGGCCTATACGCTGGCGGCATGGACGAGCTTCGGGAGGGCCGGCTCCGCGCGCCGGTCACGGCGGCGGACATGCTCGGCTGGCTGGAGGAGGCCGCCGCGGCCGTGCGCGCGGGCGAGGTCGACGCGGACGAGTTGATCGCGGTGCTGGGGGAGTTGCGGCAGGCGTCGACGGCATGTGCCAACGCCTCCGACTGGGCGCTGCTCGCCGCCAGGGAGGCGGGGGCGAGCCTGCGGCAGATCGCCCCCGTGTTCGGCAAAGGCTACGTGCGCGCGCCCGCGGCGCGGCTGGAGAAGCTGCACCGCGAGGTGCTCTCGGCTGACCAGTTCCTCGAGTTGATGCGCCGCCGCCAGGCCGACCGCTAAGCGTATAACGACCTATACGGCGCGGCCATGAGGGGTCGTTCGTGCCGCAACCCGCCGAACTACGGTGACACCCGTGAAGAACGACGCACGGATCGCCGTGGGGCTCGCCGCGCTGGGCAGGCCCGCGTACATCAACCTCGGCAGGACGGAGGAGCTGCCCGGGGAGCGCGACGTCGCCGCGATGCGCGCGGGCACCGCCGCCGTGCTCGACCGCGCCTACGCCGCCGGCGTCCGCCGCGTGGACGTCGCGCGCTCGTACGGCCGCGCCGAGGAGTTCCTCTCCGGCTGGCTCGCCGAGCGCGGGCACGACGACGTGGTGGTGTCGAGCAAGTGGGGCTACGCCTACGTCGGCGGCTGGCGGCTCGACGCGGCCGTGCACGAGGAGAAGGAGCACTCGCTGGCCCGGTTCACCGAGCAGTGGGCGCAGACCAGGGAGCTGCTGGACGGGCGGGTCTCGCTTTACCAGGTCCACTCGCTGACCGCGGACAGCCCGCTCTTCGCCGACGAGCCGCTGCTCGGCGCATTGGCCGAGCTGGCCGACTCCGGAGTGCGCGTGGGCTTCTCGACCTCGGGCCCCGCGCAGGCGGAGACGATCAGGCGGGCACTGGAGCTGCGCGTCGCGGGGCGTCCGGTGTTCACGGCCGTGCAGTCCACCTGGAACGTGCTGGAGACCTCCGCGGGCCTCGCGCTCGCCGACGCCCACGCCGACGGCGTGCTGGTGCAGCTCAAGGAGACACTGGCCAACGGCAGGCTGGCCGTCTCGCCGCCGCCCGCGCTGGCGGCGATCGCGGCGGCGCGCGACGTGCCAGCCGACGCCGTGGCGCTCGCGGCGGCGTTCGCCCAGTCCTGGGCCGACGTCGTGCTGGTGGGGCCGGCCAGCGTGGCCCAGCTCGACGCCAACCTCGCCGGCGCGCGGCTGGGCCTCGGCGACGACGAGCTCGCCGCCCTCGCGGAGCTGCGGGAGGACCCCGCCGAGTACTGGGCCCACCGATCAGCGCTGCCGTGGCGATGACTACTGTCAGGGCCCTGTTCGGGGGTCGGTCTGAGGGGACGAGGACAGGGTGCGACGAGCACGGGTAGCGGTCACCGTGACGGCGTTCGCGGCTGCGGGCCTGACGGGCCTGGCCGGCTGCGCCGACCGGCCGAACGACCTGGACACCTACTACGACGAGCCCGAGACGACCACGGAGTCGGCCACGGTCACGGCCTCACCGCCACCGCCGTCCGCGCCGCCGCCGGAGCCGGGCGCCGACCCCGTCGTGCTGGCCGCCGCGGTGGACGGTGCCGTGCTGCCCGATCAGGACGTGGCCGCTGAGGGGGTGCGGCCCGTCGCGGCGCTGACCGTCGCGGAGGGCTGTCTGGCCGAGATCCCGCTCGGGCTCGTCGGCACCGAGCGCAGGGACGCCCGCTGGGAATACCCGACCGGCTCGACGATCGACCAGCTCGTCACCGCCTATGCCGAGCGGCCCGCCGCCGAGATCCTGACGTCGCGGGTGCGCTGCCCGGGCGACGAGCTGGAGGTACCGCTGGAGCCCGCCGTCGACGCACACGCGGCGTGGTGTGCCGAGGGCACCTGCACGGTGCTGCTGGCGAGCGGCAACGTGCTCTCGGGCGTCCAGGTCACCGCCGCCGACCGGGCCAGGGCGGCGGCAGCGGTGCAGCGGCTCGCGCCGGTCGCCGCCGCCAAGCTCGCTCAGCCTTAGGGTGCGTTTCCCAACCCCGTTGCCCGCTCGCTGGGCAGAGGGTCGAGAGACGCGCCCTGCCGCCGGAACCACTCGAGCACGCCGAGCCTGCCGTCGGGGATGAGCGGGCCGTCGGGGTCCTCCGCCCATTTCCGCAGCTCCTCCAGCGGCACCCACCGGCCGCCGACGATCTCCTCCGGCTGGTGGACGATCGGGCCGTCCCAGCGGACCTCGAAGGCGAAGTTGTGGCACCGGATCGGTGGCTGATCGAACACGTGCGTGAACAAAGGGATCGGCGACACGCCCGAGATGCCGAGCTCCTCGGCCAGCTCCCGGGTGGCGCACTCCGCCGGGGTCTCGCCGTGCGCGACCACGCCGCCCGCCCAGCAGTCGTGGTACGACGGGAAGACGTCCTTGCCGGGCGAGCGCTGGTGTACGTACACGTGCTCACCGTTGAGCGAACGCACGAGCACGACACCGGCCGCGTGCCAGAGCCCGCGCGCCCGCATTTCGGCCCTCGTCGCGCTGCCCGCAGGGCTTCCCAGTGCGTCGTAGATCGCAACCAGCTCGTCACCGCCCACCGGGGGATCGTCGCACGGAGCACCGTAGGCTGGACGCATGCGCCGGATCATGGGAACCGAGGTGGAGTACGGGATCGCGGTGCCGGGTGACGCGACCGCGAACCCGGTGCTGACCTCCACCCAAGTCGTACTGGCCTACGCGGCGGCCGCGGACATCCCGAGGGCGCGTCGCGCCCGCTGGGACTACGAGGTGGAGTCGCCGCTGCGCGACGCGCGCGGCTTCGACCTGGCGGGGCCGGGGCAGCAGGGCCACGACCCCGAGGTCGAGGACCTCGGCGCCGCCAACGTCATCC
Organism: Prauserella sp. PE36; assembly: GCF_003311655.1. Classification (NCBI taxonomy): domain Bacteria; kingdom Bacillati; phylum Actinomycetota; class Actinomycetes; order Pseudonocardiales; family Pseudonocardiaceae; genus Prauserella; species Prauserella sp. PE36. Next base: position 124,394 of record NZ_QEQT01000037.1, read on the forward strand.
TCACCAACGGCGCGCGGCTGTACGTCGACCACGCCCACCCGGAGTACTCGGCACCCGAGGTGACCAACGCCCGCGACGCCGTGATCTGGGACAAGGCGGGGGAGCGGGTGATGGAGGAGGCGGCGATGCGCGCCGCGACCGTGCCCGGCCAGCCGCAGCTGCAGCTCTACAAGAACAACGTCGACGGCAAGGGCGCGAGCTACGGCACGCACGAGAACTACCTGATGGCGCGCTCGACGCCGTTCACGGCCGTGATCGCGGGCCTGACGCCGTTCTTCGTGTCCCGGCAGGTGGTGACCGGCTCCGGGCGGGTCGGGATCGGGCCGCAGGGCGAGGAGGCCGGTTTCCAGCTCTCGCAGCGCGCCGACTACATCGAGGTCGAGGTCGGCCTCGAGACCACGCTCAAGCGCGGCATCATCAACACCCGCGACGAGCCGCACGCCGACGCGGACAAGTACCGCAGGCTGCACGTCATCATCGGCGACGCCAACCTGGCCGAGTACTCGACGTTCCTCAAGCTCGGCACCGCGGCGCTGGTGATCGACATGATCGAGGCCGGCATCCGGTTCGACGACCTCAAGCTCGACGAGCCGGTGCGCGCGGTGCACCAGATCAGCCACGACCCGACGCTCAAGACCAAGGTCGAACTGGCCAACGGCCGCAAGTACACCGGCCTGGACCTGCAGTTCGCCTACCACGAGATGGCGGCGGAGCACCTGGAGCGCGAGGGCGCCGACGAGCAGTCGAAGGAGGTCCTGCGCGTCTGGGGCGAGGTGCTCGACGCGCTGGCCCGCGACCCCGCCGAGTGCGCCGACCGGCTGGACTGGCCCGCCAAGCTGCGCCTCCTGGAGGCCTACCGCGAGCGCGACCAGCTGGGCTGGGCGGCGCCGCGGCTGCATCTGGTGGACCTGCAGTACTCGGACGTGCGCCTCGACAAGGGCCTCTACAATCGGCTCGTCACGCGCGGTTCGATGAAACGCCTGGTCAGCGAGGACGAGGTGCAGGCCGCGATCACCACGCCGCCGTCCGACACGCGGGCTTACTTCCGCGGCCGCACGCTGGAGAAGTACGCGACCTCCATCGCGGCCGCGTCGTGGGACTCGGTGATCTTCGACGTGGGCAAGGAGTCGCTGGTCAGGATCCCCACGCTGGAGCCGCTGCGGGGCACGAAGGCCCACGTCGGCAAGCTGCTCGACGAGGCCGCCACGGCCGAGGAACTGGTCGAGGCGCTGACCGCTTCGGACTGAGTCCCCGGCCGGCGGTGAAGATCACCGGACGGTCAACGAACGCACCGAATGCCGTTGGCTCTGGGTAGGCTAAGAGGCAACGGCCACACCGGGAGGCGAGTATGGCTCAGGAAAAGGTTGAGAAGCACGGCGGCGGAGACTCCGACGACGACGTGGACGGCGGTGCCCCGGCCGGTCAGGAACGCCGCGAGAAGCTCGGCGAGGACGTCGACACGATCCTGGACGAGATCGACGACGTGCTGGAGGAGAACGCCGAGGACTTCGTGCGTGCCTACGTGCAAAAGGGCGGGCAGTAGGCGGCGCCGGTCGGCCGAGCGCCATCCCATAAGCTTGCTGATCACATTTCAGTCCCCGCCCCCTTCGTCGATGGGAACTACGAGCACGCATGGAACACACTCCGCGCAACTCGGGCTTCGCCCTGCCCTCCGCCTACCTGTCGTCGACGACGTCGTCCTTCACCGACTTCCTCCGGGCTCAGGCTCCTGAGCTGCTGCCCAGCAAGCGGCCGGAGGGTTCGTTCGCGCCCGGCAGCGCGCTCGAGCCGCCGCACGGCACGACGATCGTGGCCTCGACCTTCAGCGGCGGCGTGCTGATCGCGGGCGACCGCAGGGCCACCAGCGGCAACATGATCGCCACGCGGGACCTGGAGAAGGTCCACATCACCGACGAGTACTCGGCCGTCGGCATCGCGGGTACCGCGGGCATCGCACTGGAGCTGGTACGGCTCTACACGGTCGAGCTCGCCCACTACGAGAAGATCGAGGGCGTCTCGCTGTCACTGGACGGCAAGACCAACAAGCTGGCCAACATGGTCAAGGGCAACCTCGACGTCGCGATGGCGGGCCTGGCGGTGCTGCCGCTGTTCGTCGGCTACGACATCGAGTCCACCGACCCCAAGCGCGCGGGCCGGATCGTGTCCTACGACGTCACCGGCGGCCGGTACGAGGAGAACGCCGGTTACCACGCGATCGGCTCCGGCTCGCTGTTCGCCAAGTCGGCGTTGAAGAAGCTGTACGACCCGGACGCCGACGCCGACACCGCCGTGCGGGCCGCCATCGAGGCCCTTTACGACGCCGCCGACGACGACACGGCGACCGGCGGACCGGACCTCGTGCGCAAGATCTACCCGTCGGTCGTCACCATCACCGCCGAGCACGGTGCGGTCTCGGTGCCGAGCCAGGAGACCTCGGCCATCGCGACGGCCGTGGTCGAGGCCCGCGCCGAGCGGCCCGGCCGGTACCGCAGCTAGCGCCCGGCCAAGACCGACGAACCACAGCAGGACCACGAAGAGAGCGGAGCCAACGCAGTGACGATGCCGCTGTACGCCTCACCCGAGCAGTTGATGCGCGAGCGTTCCGAGCTCGCGCGCAAGGGCATCGCCCGGGGACGGAGCGTCGTCGTGCTCAAGTACCGGGGCGGTGTGCTGTTCGTGGCGGAGAACCCTTCGCCCACGCTGCACAAGGTGTCCGAGATCTACGACCGCATCGGATTCGCCGCCGTGGGGCGCTACAGCGAGTTCGAGAGCCTGCGCCGCGGCGGGATCCGGCACGTGGACCTGCAGGGCTACCAGTACGACCGGCGGGACGTGAGCGCGAGGGCACTGGCGAACGTGTACGCGCAGACGCTGAGCACGATCTTCACCGAGCAGCTCAAGCCGTTCGAGGTGGAGATCTGCGTGGCGCAGGTCGGCGCCGACACCGACGAGGACGAGCTGTACCGGCTGACCTACGACGGCTCGATCTTCGACGAGCCGAGGTTCGTCGTGATGGGCGGCCAGACCGACGCGATCAGCTCGAAGCTCAAGGACACGTTCGAGGACGGAATGGACCTGAAGGCCGCGCTGCGCGTCGCGTCGGAGGCGTTCCGGTCCAACACCGGCAATGGCAACGGCGAGGGCGAGCCGAGCAAGCTCGAGGTCGCCGTGCTCGACCGCGAGCGGCCCGGCCGCAAGTTCCGCCGGTTCACCGGCGCGGCGCTCGACGCGTTGCTGCCGGGCAAGACGGAACCCGCCGAGGAGGCGGAGGAGGACAAGAAGCCGGAGGCGCCCGCCGACGGCTCCGAGGGTTCGGCAGGGTAGGGGCGCTACAGCCGGTAGATCGTCAGCGCGCTCGGCCGTGACCGGAACCGGAACACGCGGCCGAGCGGGCCGACCTCGCCGTCGGTGGCTACCCGCCGGTTGCCGTCGAGGATCTCGACGTCCAGTGACGGCAGGTCGTACTGGCGGTACACGTGGCTCGCGTTGAGCGTGTTGGTCACGGCGGCGAGCACGAACCGGGCGCGCGAATAGGGCACGTCGGCGCGCAGGTAGCGCACGTCGAGCAGGCCGGTGTCGAGGGCGGGCCTGCGCGAAGGCCAGAAGCCCTTGGGCGCGTAGGTCCCGTTGCCCACGAAGACCATCCACACGAGCGCGCGCTTGCCGTTGAGCCGGACCCGCAGGGGCCTGGCCCTGCGCAGGGTGCGGATCGTCGCGATCGCGGCTGACGGCCATTTCGGGTGCCGCTGCTGGATCTTCTCGCGCAGCCGCACCATCTCGGGGTAGCCGCCGAGGCTCGCGGTGTTGACGAACCAGCGCCGGTGCGCGCCGGAGCCGCCGTCGATCTCCACCTCGCCGAGGTCGACGCCAACCGCGGCGCCCGCCTCCGTGGCGGCGTCGGCGTCGGGCATCGAGCGGACGCCGACGTCCCGGGCGAAGTGGTTGAGCGTGCCGGCCGGGATGAGCGCCAGCGGCAGCCCGGTGTCGGCGGCGACAGAGGCCACCGCCGCGACGGTGCCGTCCCCGCCCGCGACCCCGAGCGCCCGTACGGCTCCGCCTCTCCGCGCGATCTCGCTGGTCAGCTGCGTGCGGATGTCGACGCCGGGGTCCGGGTAGAGCAGGGTCGCCTTCGGCCACGCGAACCGGACCTCGTCGGTCGGGTCCATGTCGGCGTTGCCGGAGCCGGGGTTGACCACTGCGAGCATGTCCTCGCCGTCGCGCATCACGGGTGCGTCGGCGCGGTGTGCCGTGCGGCCGGGCGTGTCGGGGTGGATGGGCCACCAGTGCTGCGTGCCGATCGCGGAGGCGACGCCGATGAGCGCGCCGACACCGACGTCGGTGGGCCAGTGCACACCGGTGTGGACGCGGGAGTAGGCCACGGCGGCGCCGAGCGGCGCGAGCGCAAGCCCGGCGACGGGCGACTCCATCGCGACGGCGGTGACGAACGCCGTCGCCGACGCGGCGTGCCCGGAGGGGAAGGACGACGACGTGGGGCGCTTCTGCAGGCGGCGGTGCTCGGGCACGGCCTCGGCAGCGGGGCGCCTGCGCGGGAACAGGGGCTTGCCGATGAGGTTGGCGCTGGTGCTGGCGCCCGCGATCGCGGCGACGCCGCGCAGGGCGCCGCGGCGGGTCGCGCCTTTGCGCGCGGTGAGGACGAGCGCGACGCCCCACCACAGGCGGCCCTTGTTCGCCGAGCGGGACACCCTGGTGAGCAACCCGTCCGCCGGCGTGCGCGGCAGCGCGGCGCTGCGCGCCATGAGGCGGCGGTCGGTGGCGCTGACCTGGCGCAGCCGCGACTTGAGTACGTCCAACACGGTGTTCCAAGGTACCGACACCGTCTCGGCGGCCGATTCGTTCACCGTCCCACGGCGGTTAGCGCCTACCCTTGAAGGATGCAGCGGCGGATCTTTGGGATCGAAACCGAGTTCGGGGTCACCTGCACCTTCCACGGGCAGCGCAGGCTCTCCCCCGACGAAGTGGCGCGATACCTCTTCCGGCGAGTCGTGTCGTGGGGCCGGTCCTCGAACGTCTTCCTGTCCAACGGCTCCCGGCTCTACCTCGACGTGGGCTCCCACCCCGAGTACGCGACCGCGGAGTGCGACGACCTGACCCAACTGGTCACGCACGACAAGGCGGGCGAGCGGATCCTGGAGGACCTGCTCGTCGACGCCGAGCGGCGGCTCGCCGACGAGGGCATCGGCGGCGACATCTTCCTGTTCAAGAACAACACCGACTCGGCGGGCAACTCCTACGGCTGCCACGAGAACTACCTGGTGACGCGCGCGGGCGAGTTCTCCAGGATCGCCGACGTGCTGCTGCCGTTCCTGGTGACCCGTCAGCTCATCTGCGGGGCGGGCAAGGTGCTGCAGACGCCGAGGGGCGCCGTGTACTGCCTGTCGCAGCGCGCGGAGCACATCTGGGAGGGCGTCTCCAGCGCGACCACGCGGTCCCGGCCGATCATCAACACGCGCGACGAGCCGCACGCCGACGCGGAGCGCTACCGCAGGCTGCACGTGATCGTGGGCGACTCCAACATGGCCGAGCCGACGACGCTGCTGAAGGTCGGCTCCGCGAACCTGGTGCTCGAGATGATCGAGCAGGGCGTGCAGTTCCGGGACTTCACGCTCGACAACCCGATCCGCGCTATCCGCGAGATCAGCCACGACCTGAGCGGCCGGCGGCAGGTGCGGCTGGCGGGCGGGCGCGAGGCGTCGGCGCTGGAGATCCAGCGCGAGTATCACGCGCGGGCGGCCCAGCACGTGGAGGCCAACGGTTCGGGCCCGACCGCGCAGCGCGTGGTCGAGCTGTGGGGCCGCGCGCTGGACGCGGTGGAGCAGCAGGACTTCTCCAAGATCGACACGGAGATCGACTGGGCGATCAAGCACCGGCTGGTTGAGCGCTACCGCGCCAAGCACAACCTCGACCTGTCGGACCCGAGGGTGGCTCAGCTGGACCTCGCCTACCACGACATCCGGCGCGGCCGGGGCGTGTTCGACCTGTTGCAGCGCAAGGGCCTCGTGCGGCGGGTGACCGACGACGGCGAGATCGAGCTCGCCAAGGACACGCCGCCGCAGACCACGCGGGCGAAGCTGCGGGGCGACTTCATCGCCGCCGCGCAGCAGGCGGGCCGCGACTTCACGGTCGACTGGGTGCACCTGAAGCTCAACGACCAGGCGCAGCGGACCGTGCTGTGCAAGGACCCGTTCCGCTCGGTCGACGAGCGCGTGGAGCGGCTGATCAACTCGCTGTAGGGAAGGGGTGGGCCGGGGTTTCCGGCTCCACCCCCCACCTGCTGGCGATCAGGCGTTGACGCGCGGCCGTTCGGGTGGGGCCGCCGGTGCCTCGCTGATGCCGAGGCGGTCGTGCAGCCTGCGCAGCGGCGCGGGCGCCCACCACGCCCTGTCGCCGAGCAGGCGCATGCCGGCCGGGACGAGCAGGCCGCGGATGATCGTGGCGTCGATGAGGATCGCCAGCCCGCTGCCGAGGCCGAACATCTGGATGAAGCTGACGCCGCTGGTGCCGAAGGCGAAGAAGCTCACCGCCAGTAGCACGGCGGCCATCGAGACGATGCGGCCGGTGCGGGACAGCCCGTCCACCACGGCCTCGCGGTTGCCCAGCCCGCGGTCGTGGGCCTCCCTGATGCGGCTGAGCACGAACACCTCGTAGTCCATCGAGAGCCCGAACGCGATGCAGAAGAGCAGCATCAGCATGCTCGTGTCGAGCGGCAGCGGGGTGAAGCCCAGCAGTCCGGACAGCGCGCCGTCCTGGAAGATCAGCACCATCACGCCCAGCGTCGCGGACAGCCCGAGGACGTTGAACGCGAGCGCGCGCAGCGGTTGCAGGACGCTGCCGGTGAACAGGAACAGCAGCACGAACGTGGTGAGCGCGATCAGGCCGAGCGCGAGCGGGAGCCGGTCGGTGATCGAGCCGGTCGAGTCGAGCAGCACGGCGGCGTCACCGCCGACGAGCGCCTGCACACCCGGTGGCGCGGGCAGGGCGCGCACGTCCTCGACCACGCGCTGTGCGGACTCGGACCGGGACTCCTCCTCGGTGATCACGGCGTAGCGCTGGCCCTGAGCGCTGGGGACGACATCGGCGACGCCCGGTACGGCGGCCAGTCGCTGGGTGTAGGCGGTGGCGTCCGCCGCGCCGACGGGACCGGTGGTGACGACCTGGACCGCGCGGCTGTCGTCGCCGGGAAACTGTTCGCGCAGCGCGTCGCCGACGATCCGGCTCGACGCGGTGGTGGGCAGCACGCGGTCGTCCGGCGTGCCGAACTCGACGCGGAGCAGGGGAGCGGCGGCCAGCACGAGCACCAGCACGGCGGGTGCGCCCACGAGCCACGGCCTGCGCCCGGCGGTCCGCGCGACGCGGCCCCAGAACGAGGACACGGTGGTGGGAGCCGACTTCCGCCACGGCAGCCTGCCCGCGTTGACGCGCTGGCCGAGCACGGCCAGCAGCGCGGGCAGCACGAACAGTGCCGCGAGCATGGCGATCAGCACCACGCCGATGCCGGCGTAGGCGAACGAGCGCAGGAAGTACTGCGGGAACAGCAGCAGCGCGGACAGGGCGACGGCGACGGTGACGGCGCCGAAGGTGATGGTCCGGCCCGCGGTCTCGACGGTCCGGATCACGGCGTCGCGGGTGCTCGATCCGGCGGCGAGCTGCTCGCGGAACCGGCTGACCATCAGCAGCGCGTAGTCGATCGCGAGGCCGAGGCCGAGACCGGTGGTGAGGTTGATGGCGAAGACCGACACGTCGGTGAGTGAGCCGAGCAGCGACAGCTCGGCGAAGGTGCCGAGGATCGCGATGCCGCCGATGGCCAGCGGCAGCAGCGCGGCCACGACGCTGCCGAACACGAGCACGAGCAGTATCAGGATCACGGGCACGGCGATGGATTCGGCCACGAGGAGGTCACGGCTCACCTGCTCGTTGACGTCCTGGCCGACGGCGGCGCGGCCGCCGAGGTCGACGGTGATCGCCCCGGTGTCGCCGGTGTAGGAGCCGGCGATCTCCTCGACCGCCGTGTTCTCGCCGTCCTCGTCGGCGAGGTGGGCCGCGATCAGCGCCTGCGTGCCGTCGTCCGAGCGCAGGGCGGGTACGCCGGCCTGGAAGTAGGACGTGACGCCGGTGAGCGCTGGGTCGCCGGCGAGCCGGGCGGTCAGGTCCGCGCCGGCCTGGCGGGCGGCGGGGTCGTCGACGGTTCCGGTGTCGGCCGTGACGAGGAAGACGAGGTCGGCGGAGCCGCCGTGGCGGGCGTCGATGAGATCGGCGGCCCTGGTGGACTCGGCCGACGGGTCGGTGAAGCCCTCCGCCTGCAGCTTGCCGAACGCCGTGAAGCCCAGCGCTCCGGCTCCCACGAGCACGAGCAGGGTCACGGCCAGTACCGCACGTGCGTGGTCGGCGGCGAACCGTCCGATGCGAGCGAACATGGTGAGCTCCGAGTGAGGGAGTGATCAATGTTGACGGATGTAAACTTTGTGGGCGTTAACTTGCCACTGATGTGTACGGGTGTCAACATCGAGCTGTGAGTTCCTCAGCCCCCGTTCGAAGCGGCTACCACCACGGCGATCTCCGCAACGCGCTCATCGAGGCCGCCGCCGGACTCGCGGCCGACGGCGGCCCCGGGGCGGTGACGATCAGGGCGGCCGCGCGCGCGGTGGGCGTCACCCCGACCGCGGCCTACCGGCACTTCGCCGGGCACGAGCAGCTACTGGACGCGGCCAAGGACGAGGCCATGGTCCGCATGAACGACTCGATGCGCGCCGAGCTCGCGCAGCGCACGCCGTCGGCGGACCGGATCGCCGCCGCGCTCGGCGACCTCGCCGCGATCGCACGCGGCTACCTCAACTTCGCGCTCGCGCAGCCCGGCCTGTTCCGCACCGCTTTCTGCTCCGAGGGACACGTGCTGCCCCCGCCGGACCAGCAGGCCGAGTACAGCCCGTTCCGCACGCTCGTCGGCGCGCTCGACGAACTGGCCGCGGCCGGGTACCTGCCGCCGGAACGCAGGCCCATGGCGGAGTTCGGGGCGTGGTCGATGGCCCACGGCCTCGCGATGCTGCTGCTCGACGGGCCGCTGCGCGAGCTGGACGCCGAGACCAGGGAGGAGATCGTGGTGCGCTCGCTGGTCATCTTCGCCGAGGGGCTCGGCGGCGGAGGGCTCACCGACGAGCTGCGGGACGTGGTCGTGGCCGCCGCGCGCGAGTGAAAGATCCGTTCGCGCGACATGCCCGGCACAAGGCCGGACCTGACGATCGGCGCGCGGGACGCGAGCTAGGGTTGTCAAGGTGTCCACCGCCCGCGCCGAGCGCCTGGTCAACCTGGTGCTCGCTCTGCTGTCCACCCGGCAGTTCCTGACCGCCGAGCGGATTCGCGGGATCGTGCCCGGATATGCCGACGCGGCGACCGACGAGGCGTTCTCGCGGATGTTCGAGCGGGACAAGACCGAGCTGCGCGAGCTGGGCATCCCGCTGGAGACGGGCCGCAACTCCGTCTTCGACCCCATCGAGGGCTACCGCATCGCGCGCAGGGACTACGAGCTGGGGGAGATCGAGCTGGCCCCGGACGAGGCCACGGCGGTGGCGCTCGCCGCGCGGCTGTGGGACTCCCCGGAGCTGACCGGGCAGGCACACGGCGCGCTGGTGAAGCTGCGCGCCGCCGGGGTGGAGGTCGACGAGCACGCCGCGCCGGTCGTGGAGCCCCGCGTGCACACCGAGCCCGCGTTCGCCCCGCTGCTCGCGGCCGTACAGCGCGGCCAGGTGGTGTGCTTCGACTACCGGCGCTCCGACTCGCCGGAACGCCGCGTGCGCACACTCGAACCGTGGGGCGTCGTGTCGTGGCGGGCCCGCTGGTACGTCGTCGGCCATGACCGCGACCGCGACGCGCCCCGCTGCTTCCGGCTCTCCCGCATCACCGGCGAGGTGCGCACCGTCGGCAAGCCCGGCGTCGTCAGCCGCCCTCCCGACGTCAACCTCCTCGAGTTCGTGGCAGGCACGTCCACCAGGCAGGAGCCCGCGCCGACGACGAGCGCGCGGCTGTGGCTCGCCAGGGGCAGGGCCGCGGGCATCCGGCGGCACGCGCGGATCGTCGGCTCGCTGACCGTCGGCGACGCCGAGGGCGACGTCGTGGAGGTCGACCTGCACTACCCGGAGAGCGCGGCGGACTGGATCGCCGGGCACGGCCCCGACGTGCTCGTGCTGGAGCCGGACGTGCTGGCCAAGGCGGTGCGCGACCGGCTGGAGCGCGTGGTGCTGGGGGCGGGCGCATGAGCGGCTCCACCGAGCGGATGCCGAGGCTGCTCGCACTCGTGCCGTACCTGCTGGCGCGGCCGGGCATCAAGATCGAGCAGGCCGCCCAGGACTTCGACGTCAGCGCCAAACAGCTGCGCAAGGACCTCGAACTGCTGTGGATGTGCGGCCTTCCCGGGTACGGCCCCGGCGACCTGATCGACCTCTCCTTCGACGGCGACACGGTGTCGGTCACCTTCGACGCGGGCATGCGCAGGCCGCTGCGGCTCACCGGTGGTGAGGCGAGCGCGCTGGTGATCGCACTGCGCGCGCTCGGCGAGACCCCCGGCGTGGTCGACACCGACGCCGTGCGCAGGGCGATCGCCAAGATCGAGGCCGCCGCGGGCGACGCTCAGCCCGCGGGCGTCGTGGTGGGCATGGGCGTGCGCGAGCGCGAGGCGACCGCGCGCACCCGCGAGGTCGTGCGCGAGGCGCTGCAGGAGGGCCGGGCGCTGCGGATGCGGTACTACACGGCGTCCAAGGACGAGGTCAGCGACCGCACGGTCGACCCGATGCGGCTGCTCATCGTGCAGGCCAACAGCTATCTGGAGGCGTGGTGCCGCAGGGCCGGCGCCGTGCGGCTGTTCCGGCTGGACCGCGTGGACGAGCTGGAGGTGCTCGACGAGCCTGCCGACCCGCCCGCCGAGGCCGAGCCGCGCGAGGTCTCCGCAGGCGTGTTCGCTCCGCACGAGGACTATCCCGAGGCCGTGCTCGTGCTGGAGCCGGACGTGCGCTGGATCGCCGAGTACTACCCGTGCGAGGAGCTCGCGGAGCTCGACGGCGGGCGGCTGCGGGTGCGGATGCGCTACGGCGACGAGTCCTGGATGGTGCGGCTCGTGCTGGGCAGGGGAGAGGGCGTCCACGTCGAGAGCCCGGAGTCGCTGGCGCAAGCTGTTCGACAGCGGGCCGCCGACGCGCTGGCCCGGGCGCGTCACCTCCCGGTTACCTACGGCCAGTAAGGTGACGGCGTGTTCTACGTGCTGAGCGGCGCCCTGGTCGCGCTCGGAATCCTGGTGCTCGGCATCGTCGCCGTCCGGCTGGTGGGAGCCTTGCGCCGCTACAGCCGGACGGCGAGCATGGTTGCGGCGAGCACCCAGGACCAGGCCGGCCTCCTACGGGCGCGGGCGGCCGCCGTCGGCGTGGCGCTCGCGCGGCGACGCGGTTCTTCGCTCACACACAACGAAAAAGCCAGTACGATCGATCCTGAACGAGTTAAGGGAGGCCACTGATGGGTGCACTGCAGCCGTGGCACTTGATCATTTTGGTCCTTGTGGTGGTTCTGCTGTTCGGCGCCAAGCGGCTCCCGGACGCGGCCAGGTCGATCGGCAAGTCCATGAAGATCTTCAAGGCCGAGACCAAGGACATGCGCGAGTCCGGCGAATCGGACACCACCACCGCCACCGCCGAGGCCGAGACCAGGCAGCTGCCCTCCTCGTCGGCCACCGCAGCGGCCCAGGACAAGGACCAGCAGCTCGCTGACCTGCAGCGGCAGCTCGACGAGCTGAAGAAGCAGCAGCAGCCCAACGCCACCGCCGATCAGGCGCCGAAGAACGCCGGCTGACCGATCGACTGACGAGAACGGAAGCTCTCCGTGGCGGACTCCTCCGACAAGCGCGAAGGCCGCCAGAGCAAGCGGCGGAACCGAAGCCGTCGGCACAACCCCGACGGCACGATGACGCTCATCGAGCACATCTACGAGTTCCGCCGCCGCCTCGGCTACGCGCTGCTGGCCCTCGTCGCCGGCGGCATCCTCGGGTTCCTCTGGTTCGGCAACAGGATCGGGCCCATCCCGTCGCTCGGTGACATCGTCACGGGCCCGTACTGTGCGATACCCGCCGAGCAGCGGTACCCGAGGGGCGGTGAGTGCCAGCTGCTCCAGACGGTGCCGTTCGAGGCCTTCATGATCCAGCTGCGGGTCGGCCTCACGGCGGGTGCCGTGCTGTTCGCGCCCGTGTGGCTCTACCAGCTGTGGGCGTTCATCGCGCCGGGGCTCTACTCGAAGGAACGCAAGTACGCGCTGACCTTCGTGGGCTTCGCGAGCGTGCTGTTCGCGGGCGGCGCGGTGCTGGCCTACCTGATGGTGCCGCACGCGCTGGAGCTGCTCACCAACTTCGGCGGTGGCGAGTTCGCCACCTGGTTCACCGGTGACCGCTACATCTCGTTCGTGCTGTCGCTGCTGCTCATCTTCGGGGTGAGCTTCGAGCTGCCACTGCTGATCGTGATGCTCAACCGGGTGGGCATCGCGCGGTACGAGCTGCTCAAGAAGTGGCGGCGGGGGATCATCTTCCTGCTGTTCGTGTTCGCCGCGTTCGTCACGCCTGCCGACCCGTTCTCGATGATCGCGCTCGCCGGTGCGCTGACCCTGCTGTTCGAGTTCGCGTTGCAGCTCACCCGCCTGCACGACCGCAAGCTGGAACGGCAGCGCGGCGAGGAGGGCTGGGACAAGCTCGCCGACGACGAGGCGGCGCCGTTCGACTACACGCCGAGCACCATCGACGACGAGCCCGCGAAGCCGACGAAGGCCGCCAGCACCGACGACGTCACCTAGCGAGTGTTGCCGGACGGGCTCTGCGTGGCGGCGCGGCCCACCCCAAGCGGCTCCGCCGCTTCTGAAAGGACGTAGCGGGCGATGGGACTGCATGCGGCGCTGGCCGTGCATCCCGACTCCGGGAAGGGCGCGGCGGCCCGCATCGCGGGCACCGTCGCCGCCCGCCTTCGGGACCACGTCGACCGGCTCGACCTCCTCGCGGCCAACACCGTCGAGCAGTCGCGGGCGCTGATGGACCGCTCGCACGCCGAGGGCCTCGACGCGCTCGTCGTGCTCGGCGGTGACGGCGCGGCGCACCAGGCCGTCCAGTTCTGCGCCGGCACCGGTGTCGCGCTCGGGCTCGTGCCGTCCGGAACGGGCAACGACCTCGCGCGCGCACTGGGCGTGCCGGCCGATCCGCTCGCCGCCGTGGACGCCGTGATCGCGGCGCTGCGCCAGCGGCGGAGCCACCGCATCGACCTCGGCAGGGTGGGCGAGAACTGGTTCGGCACCGTGTTGTGCGCCGGGTTCGACGCGGCCGTCAACGAGCGGGCCAACCGCATGCGGTGGCCGAGCGGTCCCCGCCGCTACGACCTCGCGATCGTCGCCGAGCTCGCGGCGTTCCGCACCCGCCGCCTCGTCGTGCGCACCGACCGGGACGAGCTCGAGCTGCCCGCCGTGCTGGCCGCGATCGGCAACACCGGCTTCTACGGCGGAGGGGTGCCGATCTGCCCTGACGCCGACCCCGGCGACGGGCTGTTCGACGTCACAGTGGTGGGCGACGCCGACCGTCGCGAGCTGGTGCGCCTGCTGCCGAGCCTGCGCACGGGCAGGCACGTCACGCATCCCGCCGTCACGACGCTGCGGGCCCGCGAGGTGACGCTGTCCGGCAACGACTGGCCCGTCTACGCCGACGGCGAGCCGCTCGGCCGCGTGCCGGTATCGGTCACGTGCGTTCCCGGGGCACTCGCTGTTCTCGGCTGAGCGCCGACCACTTCAGCCGCTCCCGCTCCGCCCTCGGCAGCCCGGCGACCACCAGGTCGTAGGAGTCCTCGATCAGGTCGCGCACCAGCTCGTCCGGCACCGAACCGTCCAGCACCACCGTGTTCCAGTGCCGCTTGTTGAGGTGGTAACCGGGCGTGATCGCCGGGTGCGTCGCGCGTAGCTGCACGGCCAGCTCCGGCTCGCACTTGAGGCTCACCCGCAGCGGTGTCGCGTCCAGCCTGCTGATCGCGAAGATCTTTCCGGCCACCTTGAAGACGCTGTTCGACTCGTCGAACGGGAACTCCTCGCGCGCGCCGGTGAACCCGAGACACGTCGCCTTCAGCTCCTGCGGAGTCACGCACCCAGGGTAGATGTGGCGAGATCGCCCACCGCATGCGAGCCCCCACGGCCATATGGAACCCTGGCGCCGTGGACTCATCCACTTCTCCCAGCCCGGCCGAGGCCTACGTGGCCGCCCGCCGGCGCGGCAAGTACCCCAGGCTGGCCGACTTCGCCGCGCAGGTGTCCTTCGAGTTCGACGACTTCCAGGTCCGCGGCTGCGAGGCGCTCGAGGACGGTCACGGCGTGCTCGTCTGCGCCCCGACCGGCGCGGGCAAGACCGTCGTCGGCGAGTTCGCGGTGCACCTGGCGCTGGCCGAGGGCCGGAAGTGCTTCTACACGACGCCCATCAAGGCGCTGTCGAACCAGAAGTACGCCGACCTCACCGCGCGCTACGGCTCCGAGCAGGTCGGCCTGCTCACCGGCGACACCGCGATCAACGGCAACGCCCAGGTCGTGGTGATGACCACCGAGGTCCTGCGCAACATGCTCTACGCGGGTTCCTCCACGGTGAACGACCTCGGCTACGTGGTGATGGACGAGATCCACTACCTCGCCGACCGCTTCCGCGGGGCCGTGTGGGAGGAGGTGATCCTGCACCTGCCCGAGTACGTGCGGGTGGTGGGACTGTCCGCGACCGTGAGCAACGCCGAGGAGTTCGGCGAGTGGCTCGTCGCCGTCCGCGGCGACACCACGGTGGTGGTCGACGAGCACCGCCCGGTGCCGCTCTGGCAGCACATGCTGGTCGGCAACCGCCTGCTGGACCTGTTCGTCGGCGAGGAGCACGGCGGCGGCGAGGCCAGGATCAACCCGCAGCTGCTGCGCCGGGTCGAGGACGTCGCCAGGATGCACGCCCCGGCCGGGCTGCGCGGGCCGCGGGGCAGGCGAGGCCAGCCGCCGCGCGCCCCCCGCTACCGCCCGCCGTCGCGGGTCGACGTGATCGACCGGCTCGACCGCGCCGGCCTGCTGCCCGCGATCGTGTTCATCTTCTCCCGCGCCGGGTGCGACGCGGCGGTCGGCCAGTGCCTGCACTCCGGCGTGCGGCTCAACACGCCCGAGGAGGTTGCCGAGGTCCGCCGGGTCGTCGACGAGCGCACCGCCGAGCTGCCCGAGTCCGACCTCGGCGTGCTCGGCTACTGGGAGTGGCGCGAAGGCCTCGAACAGGGCGTCGCGGCCCACCACGCCGGGCTGCTGCCCGCGTTCAAGGAGACCGTGGAGGAACTGTTCGTCCGCGGCCTCGTCAAGGTCGTCTTCGCCACCGAGACGCTAGCGCTGGGCATCAACATGCCCGCGCGCACGGTGATGCTGGAGCGGCTGGTCAAGTACAACGGCGAGGCCCACGTCGACCTCACACCCGGCGAGTACACCCAGCTCACCGGCCGGGCGGGCAGGCGGGGCATCGACGTCGAGGGGCACGCCGTCGTGCTGTGGCAGCCAGGGGTCGACCCGCGTCAGGTCGCCGGGCTCGCCTCGACGCGCACCTACCCGCTGCGCTCGTCGTTCCGGCCCGGCTACAACATGGCGATCAACCTCGTCGGACAGTTCGGGGCCGAGGAGGCTCGCGAGCTGCTGGAGCAGTCCTTCGCGCAGTTCCAGGCCGATCGCGCCGTGGTCGGCACGGCGCGCCGCATCGAGCGCAACAAGGAGGCGCTCGATGGCTACGCCGAGGCCGTCAGCGGCGACTTCGACGAGATGCTGTCCTACGTCGAGCTTCGCAAGAAGATCTCCGAGCGGGAGAAGCTGCTCGCCAGGCAGAACTCGGCCACCCGCCGTGCCGAGACCGCGCGGTCGCTGGAGAAGCTGCGCAAGGGCGACGTGATCTCGGTGCCCCAGGGCAGGCGCGCCGGGCTGGCCGTGGTGGTGGATCCCGGCGTCGACCCGCTGCACGAGCCGAGGCCCGTCGTGGTCACCGAGGACCGGTGGTCGGGGACGCTTTCGGTGTCGGACTTCCCGGCTCCGGTGGAGTCGCTCGGCCGCGTCAAGCTGCCCAAGCACGTGGAGCTGCGCTCGCCGAAGACGCGCCGCGACATCGCCTCCTCGCTGCGCAGCACCGGCATCACGCGGCCACCGCGCGAGCGGCGCCGCTCCGGCGCCAACGAGGACGGCGAGCTGGCCGCCCTGCGCAGGGCCCTGCGCGCGCACCCGGCGCACGGACTCGCCGACCGCGAGGCGAGCCTGCGCTGGGTGGAGCGGCACCAGCGGCTCGCCGCCGAGACCGCGCAGCTGGAACGCAAGGTGGCCGCCACGACCCATTCGCTCGCGAGGGCGTTCGACCGGATCCGCGCGCTGCTGGCCGAGCGCGGCTACCTCGGCGAGAACGGCGACGAGGTGACCGACCACGGCCGCCTGCTCGGCAGGCTCTACAGCGAGTCGGACCTGCTCGCCGCGGAGTGCCTCCGGCACGGCGTGTGGAACGGCCTGACCCCGCCCGAGCTCGCCGCAGTGGTCTCCGCTCTCGTGTACGAGGCGCGCCGCGACGCGGCCGCCGAGCCCAGGCTGCCGACGGGCGGAGGGGTGCCCAATGCCTGGCAGGAGACCGTGCGGATCTGGACCGACCTGGTCGAGGACGAGCGGCGGCACCGGCTCGACCGCACCAGGGAGCCCGACGCCGGGTTCGCCTGGCCGGTGTACCGCTGGGCCCGCGGCGAGTCGCTGGAGAAGGTGCTCACCGCGGCCGAGGTGAACGGCCAGGAACTGTCCGCGGGAGACTTCGTGCGCTGGTCGAGGCAGGTCATCGACCTGCTCGACCAGCTGAGGACCGTGCTCGGCAGGGACCATCAGGTGGGGGCCGCCGCGGCCAAGGCGGTGCGCTCGCTGCGCCGCGGGGTCGTCGCGGCGGGCGAGGTCTGATCCCGGTCCGGTCTCTCCGGCGCGCCCTTCACGTGTGCGCGACGGTGCTCTGTGGTTGGATCGCGCACGACGTGGTGGCAGGAAACGTTCAAGGCGGACTGGCGGAGGCGACACGATGAGCACCCCGTACGGAGGCAACGACCCTCAGCAGTGGGGGCAGCAACCGCCATCGGGCACCCCGTCCGGCGGCTTCCCAAGCCAGGGCGGCTACGGCCAGCAGCCGCAGTACGGCCAGCAGCCCGGTTACGGGCAACAGCCCCAGTACGGGCAGCAGCCGGGCTACGGCCAGCAGCCGGGCTACGGCCAGCAGCCCCAGTACGGGCAGCAGCCGGGTTACGGGCAGCCGCAGCAGCCGCAATACGGGCAGCAGCCCGGCTACGACCCCGCGCAGTACGGCCAGCCGCAACAGCAGCAGCCCTACGGCCAGCAGCCCCCGTACGGGCAGCCGCAGCAGCCGGGGCAGTTCGACTACGGCCAGCAGGCCCCGTTCGGCACGCCGCCGGAGAAGAAGACCGGCAAGGGCCTGTGGATCGGGCTCGGCGCGCTCGTGGTCGTGGTGGCCGCGGCGGCGGTGGTGCTGTTCTGGATCCCGGGCATCCTCGTGTCGAAGGTGTTCGACAACCAGACCATGCAGAACGACATCCAGCGTGTGCTCACCGACAGCTACGGCGTCGAGAGCGTGGAGAGCGTGAGCTGCCCGGCCGACCAGCCCGTCGAGGTCGACAGCACCTTCCAGTGCGACGTGACCGTCGGCGGCGAGCAGCAGGCCGTGACGATCAAGGTCAAGAGCGAGGACGGCCACTACGAGGTCGGAGCCCTCGAACCCAAGAACTAGGCTCGCCAACCGCAGTGAAGGCCACCATGCCTGCGCCCGCCCGTCTCCCCCCACCACCCAAGCGGAGGCGCTGCGCGCCGCTGTGCCGTTCAACGCAGTGAAGGTGGCCTTCACTGCGGGTGGGGCTGCGGCGGGGCTGGCGCTAATCCGGTGGCGGCCGCGGGCGCCGGTGGACGAGCATCGGACCCATGACCGATCACCGCACGCGCGTGCTGCGCGAGGACGAGCTGCGCGCCGCCAACACGCTGTTCCGTGCCGCCCTGCACATCAAGCCGGCTCCCGACGAGGAATGGGACCGCACGCGGCACGCCTACCAGCCAGGTCGCACTCTCGGCGTCTTCGACGACGCCCTCATCGGCACCGCCCGCTCGACCGACTCGGACCTGACGGTGCCCGGCGGGGCCCCGGTGCGCTCCGCGGCGGTCACGGGTGTCGGCGTGCGGGCCGACCGCACGCGGCGCGGCGTGCTGACCGAGCTGATGCGCGCCCAGTTCGAGGACTTCGCCGAGCGCGGGGTGATCGCCGCGAACCTCTGGGCCTCCGAGGGGCCGATCTACGGCCGCTTCGGCTACGGCGTCGCCACCCACGGGCGCTCGTCCACGGTCAACCGGCGGCAGGCCGTCCTGCGGCCAGACGTACCACCGGGCGGCGAGGTCGAGCTGATCGACGTCGACGCGGCGCGGACGGTGCTCGCGGAGAGCTACGCGCGCATCAGCAGGCGCGCGGGCATGATGGCCAGGCCGGACCACTGGTGGAACTACTTCGACGGCGCGCTGAGAAGGGGCGACGACCCGGTCACGATCGCCGTGCATCACGGCAGGCACGGCGTCGACGGCTTCGTGGTATACCGCGTGGGCCGCACCGCGGGCGGTCCCGGCGTGCTCACGGTCGAGGACCTGCACTACGACGACACCGCGGCGTTCGCGGGGATCTGGCGCTACCTGCTCTCGGTCGACCTGGTCGACGAGATCTCGCTGGTGTACCGGCCGCTCGACGAGCCCGTCGACCTCCTGTTCACCGACCCGCGCGCGTGCCGGGTGACGGGCGGCGGCGACGAGACATGGCTGCGGCTGCTCGACGTTCCCGCCGCGCTGGCGGCCCGGCGCTGGGCCGGGGAGCCGCTGGTGATCGAGGTCATGGATCCGGTGCTGGAGCACAACACCGGCCGCTACCTCCTGAGCCAGGACGGGGCGGTGCGCACCGACGAGCCCTCGGCCGTGCGGCTCGGTGTGGACGCGCTGGCGATGGCCTACCTCGGCGGCTGGCGGCCGTCGGCGCTCGCGAGGGCCGGACGCCTGTGGTTCGCGCAGCCCGCCACCGCGCCGGTGGCGGATCAGCTGTTCGCTGCGCATGCGGCGCCGTGGTGCGGTACGTTCTTCTGACCTGTGAACGATCAACTTCTCCGGGGTGTCCGACTGTGCGGGTTCGCGCTGTCCTGTTGGTGATGATGGCGGGCGCCGCCCTGCTGCTCGGGGCGTGCGACAGCGGCGGGGAGGAGCCCGCCACGCCGGCCTCCGAGAGCTCAGCGACCTCCGCTGCGACCTCGTCGGGCGAACAGGCCACCGCCACCGCGGCGAGCACCACGACCAGCCTGGCGCCCGTGTCGAAGGTGTTCGACGCGGAGGCCATGCAGATGTCGGTGCAGCAGATCCTCACTCAGAGCTACCGTGTCGAGGGCGTCGAGCGTGTCACCTGCCCGCCGGACCAGCCGGTGGAGGTCGGTCTCAAGTTCGACTGCACCGCCGTGATCGCGGGCGAGCCGAAGCGTGTGCAGATCACGGTCAAGAACGAGAACGACGAGTACGAGGTCGGTTACCCGCGGTGAGCACGCCCGGCGGGCGCACCGTCGTGGCGTTTCACGCCCATGCCGACGACGAGGTGCTGCTCACCGGTGGGACGCTCGCCCGGCTCGCCGCCGAGGGGCACCGCGTGGTGATCGTCGTGGCGTCCGACAGCGCCGATGAGGACAAGGCGAGGGTGCGCGCGGCCGAGCTGCGCGCGAGCGCTCGGATCCTGGGTGCGGCGAGGGTCGCGCACCTCGGGTACGCCGACAGCGGGCACGGCCCGCTGCTCTTCGCCGACCCGCCGGGCCGCACGCGGTTCGTGCGCGCCGACGTCGGCGAGGCCGCGGCCAAGCTCGCCGCGCTGCTTCGGGAGGAGCGGGCCGACCTGCTGCTGAGCTACGACCCGCGCGGCGGATACGGGCACCGGGACCATGTGCACGTCCACCACGTCGGCCTGCACGCCGCCGCGCTCACCGGCGTTCGCGTGCTGGAGGCGACGATGCCCCGCGAGCCGGTGGCGAGGGCCTACGACGTGCTGACGGCGCTGCGGGTGCCGCTGCGCTACGACCGCGATGTCTTCCACGGCGCCTACAGCCCGCGCGCGGAGATCACGCACCGCTACGACGTGCGCGCGTTCGCGGCACGGAAACGCGCCGCGCTCGCGGCCCACGAGTCGCAGGTCGGCGGTGGCGGCCGGGTGGGCCCGCTGTTCCGGGGGTTGTTGCGGCTGCCCGTGCCGATCTTCGCTGTGCTGTTCGGCAGGGAGTGGTTCGTGGAGGCCCAGCCCCGCTCCGGCGCCCAAGGGCATGTCGGTGGCGGTCAATGCGACTGAGGCGCCCTCGGGGTGGCGTGGGCGGCCAGCAGCCGCAGGGGCGGGATGCGGCCCCGCACGGGCACGCTGAGCAGGTCGTGGCCGGTGACGCCCCATGCGGCCAGCAGCCGGTTGGCCGCCGCCAGTCCAGTGGTCGCCGCCCGCTCCATGAGCGCGACGGGAAGGTCAACGCGGATGGCGTCGCCCGCGAGGACGAGACCCTCCACCGGGGTCTCGATGCCGGGCCTGCGCGGGAAGCCGCCCGGCGGGAACAGGGGGCAGTCGGCCCGCCATTCGGAGCGGTCCGCCACGGTCGTCGCCGTGCGGGTCTCCGGATAGAGCTCGTGCAGCCGCGTGAGCAGAGCCCGCCCGGTCTCCTCGGCCGAACCCGTTGCGGCGTAGGCGTGCAGTTCGACCACGGACCCGCCCGAGCGCCGTGCCCAGGACGCGGCGTCGCTGTCGAACCGGTCGAGCACGCTGATGTTGTCCAGCGGCGGCAGGCCGCCGGTGGCCAGGAAGGCGGGGCGGGCGGGTTCGACCGGCCGGTCGAGCCACAGGCGGCGGACCAGGAACGGCGGCGCGGTCGCGAGTCCCGCGATCCGGTCGCGCCAGTCGCGGCTGCCGAGACCGGGGGAGGCGGCCACCACCTCCCGCAGGCCGCGCACATCCAGTGCGAGCACCACGGCGTCGGCCTCGGTCACGTGCGCGCCGGTGTGGACCCGGAACCGGGTGCCCGGCTCGATCGCCTCGACCGCCGTTCCGGTGTGGACGGTCCCGCCGTGGCGGCCGAGCTGTTCGGCGAGCGGCTGCCACAGGCGGTGGAAGGGCTCGTTCGCCACGTCGAAGAGCAGCCCCTCGGCGGAACCGAGGAAGTACAGGTGGAACATCACCGCCAGCTCGGCGGCCGAGAGCTGCCGGGGATCGGCGAAGAAGCTGCGGGAGAACACGTCGAAGGCGAGGTGACGGGCCGCGGGCGGGAACCGGACCCGGTCGAGGAACTCCCGCGCGTCGATGTGGTCGAGCTCCTCGTAGGTGCCCGGCACGCGGACGTTCAGCAGCGCCAGCGCCGTCCTCCGGTCGACGCGCAGCAGGTCCCTCGCGGTGAAGGTGGGGCTGCGCAATGCGAAGGCGAGCGCGTTCCACGGCGGCGTGCGGGGCAGGCCCTCGAAGCTATCGGTGCGGCCGTGCGCGTCCACCAGCGGGTAGTCCGGCACGGGGGTCAGCACGCCGAGGTCCGGGTCGGCACGGCGCAGCAGCGCCCGCAGGTTGTAGTACTGGCGGAAGAAGGCGTGGAATCCCCGGCTCATGCCGGTGCGCGTCCCGTCGGGAAGCGTCGTGGTCCACCCGCCGACGCGGCCACCGAGGTAGGACTCGCGCTCGAACAGTTCGACCGCGACACCGCGCTCCGCGAGCGCGGTCGCCGCCGCCAGGCCCGCGATGCCGCCACCGGCCACGACGACGCGGCGGCCGGTCCCGGTCGCGCCGGACCGGCCGCGTGGCGCGGGATGCCGTACCCGCCTGCGATCGCGGCTCATGCCACCGCCCGGAACGTGTGCACGATGCCACGTTGCCAGCCGCGCACGGTGCCGCAGCGGACGTCGCGGAACCCGGCGTGCCGCAGCATCGCGACGACACCCGCGGGGTCGTCGAAGTCGCGGACGCTGCGCCACAGGTAGCGGTACAGGCTCGCGTCACCGGCGACGAGCCTGCCCGACGGGATGATCACCGACCAGCACACGGCGTTCCAGATCCACCTCGGCACCGGGTGGTCGCTGAGGCTGTAGTCGTGCACCACGAGCACGCCACCCGGGCGCAGCAGGTCCCGCAGCGCGGTGAGCGTGCGGTCCGGATCGGGCAGGTTGCGGACCAGGTACGCGGCGAGGACGCCGTCGAAGGGCCCGGTGACGCCCGCGGCCGGGAGGTCCTCGACGCGGCCGTGGACGAACTCGACGGGCCGGGGCCAGGTCTTTCCGGCGGCGACGGCGAGCATCCCGGCGGAGCCGTCGACGGCGACGACGTCGGCATCGGGCACCGCGGCGAGCACCGCGGCCGTCGAGGCGCCCGTGCCGCAGCCGGCGTCGAGCACGCGCGGGCCCGCACCGGCGAGACCGCGGGCGGCCGCGCGCAGGTGCGCGTGGTAGCCGGGGTTGAGCCCGACGAGCCGGTCGTACGCCGTCGCCGCGCGGTCGAACGCGGCGGGTACGTCGTGGCGGGTCATGCGCGGGACCGTTCGCGTTCGGGCCGTACCCAGCACAGCAGGGTGAGCGTGACGAGGCCGAAACCGAACAGGAAGTCCTCGACGGGGATGTCGAAGGGGAACCGCACCCCGCTGAGGTGCGCGGGGTTGTAGACGACGATGGGCGCGCTGAGCTTGGTCAGCCACCCGTCCACGGGCACCTGGAACGCGAACACGATCGCGAGCGTGACCCAGTAGGCGGGGCGGCGGAACAGCCCCGTGCGCAGCCACGCCAGTTCGGCCACGACCACGGCGGGTACCGACAGCAGCGCGGGCAGGGTGTAGCCGACGCCGGTCACGCGCGCGCCCCGATCCGCCTGCCGAGCACCGCGCGCACGGCCTCGAACGTCAGCAGCCCGCAGAGCGGGATCACGAGGAAGAAGAGCGCCTCCTCCAGCGGCATCCCCGGCGCGACGTACACGCCGAGGGTGTAGCGGGAGTCGATGCTCCACACGCCGCCCGCGATCGCGGCGAGGTCCCACGCCGCGAACAGCGCGGCCGCGGGAAGCAGCGCGCGGACGAGCCTGCGCGGCCTGCGGTAGACCCCGGCGCCGAGGAACTCCAGCGGCAGTGTGACGGCCACGCATGCGGCGAGCACGAGCAGGTAGTGGAGGTGGTCGGTGGACTCCATGCGGCAATCCTTCGTGATCAGGGCGGCAGGTGCGACTGGGATGCCCGCGATCACGGTAGGCGAACCGGCGGAGCCTGACCGCAGTGAAGGCCACCATGCCTGCGTTCAACGCAGGCATGGTGGCCTTCACTGCAGTTCGGGGGGCGGGGGCGCGGGGGCGCGGAGGGTTACAGGTCCGCCTGGCCCTTGCGGGGGAGGAGCTTGACCAGCGCGACGCCCGCCATGATCAGCATCAGGGCGGCGAGAACGAGCCACGCGGTGCTGAGACCGGTGTAGGCGAGCGTGCCGGCGGTGCCGGTGCCCGCGGCGGTGGAGATGCCTTTGCCGTACATGTGTTTCACCTCCCCTCGGTGAGTGCGGTGGCGGACCGGGTGACGTGGTGCCAGCGGGGGGTGCGGCGCAGCACCGCGTCCCGCCAGCCGGCGACGTACACCGCGAGCCGGAAGAAGTCGTAGATCATCTCTGGGACGAACAGCAGGGTCACTCCTATGCCCCGCCAGCCCGCCTTGCGGACGGTGATGAGGCGGTCCGCCACACACAGGGCGCCAACGCCGAGCCAGAACGGGTGCAGCACGATCGGCTGGCCCATCGCGAGGGTCGTGCCGAACAGCAGCGGGTAGCCGATGATGACGGCGAAGCCGCAGACCGCCCACAGCTGCTGGAACAGGTAGGGCAGGGTCGTCCGGTTGACGCCGTGGGTGCGCAGGTTGTCGAGCGCGCCCCGCTGCCAGCGCAGGCGCTGCCGCCACAGATCCCGCCACGTCGGCATGAGCTCCGTCGTCGTCGAGCACCGGCCCGGTGACACGCAGCGGTAGCCGAGTCTCAAACAGGCCAGGGTGATCTCCATGTCCTCGGTCAGTGCGGCGCGGTCGTAGAACTCGCCCCGGCGGCCGGGCAGGGATCGCCCGCGCGCTTCGGCGATCTCGCGCAGCACCGAGACCCGCAGCATGGTCGAGGTCCCCGTGAGCACCCAGACCCCTCGGCCCCGGCGCAGGACGTCGCGCGCGTAGCGGACGTACTCGTTGCGCTGCAACTGCGCGAGCATGCCCGAGCCGCCCTCGCCGTAGAAGATGCCGCCGACGGCGCCGATTGCCGGGTCGCGGTGCAGGGCCCGCAGCGCGGTGGCGATCCAGTCGTCGCCGAGCAGCGAGTCCGCGTCCATGACGAGCACGAGGTCGTCATCGTCGAGCTGGGGCAGCAGCCGGTCGAGCGCCTGGTTGAGGGCGCCGGCCTTCTTGTCCACATTGGCCTCGGTGGTGAACACCGTCGCGCCGTGCGCGATCGCGATGTCGGCCGTGCGGTCGGTGCAGTTGTCCGCCACCACGTACACGGCGTCCGGCGGCACGGACTGCCGCCGCAGCGACCCGAGCGTCAGTGCGATGCTCGCTTCCTCGTCGTGCGCGGGGACCACCGTTACGACGCGGCTTCCGCCGGCTGTGTGCGCTCCCACGGGCCACCTTGCCCTTCCGTTTTCAGGACGCGTTGTCACGCACGGTGACAATGGTCGCCGTGGAGCGGACTGTGGCGGCGGCGGGAAGTTCTCCGTCAAAACCCCAGGTCTGTGCGTCGCTTGCCGGGTAGATCCGAAAAGGCGAGCGGTTCATTACTGCAATCAGGCTATGACCTGGATCACAATCATACACGTAGTGTGATCGACGCGGATCGTGTTCGCCGCCGGGGCGGTCACGACCAGGGCGTGACCGGGCGCGGCCTGGGCGCGCCGTCGAGGACCACGTCGACGCGCTCGTCGAAGAAGCACACGTGGTCCGCGATCTCCGTGAGGCCGGCCAGCGGTCGCGCATACGTCCAGGCGACGTCGGGGTGGGACCGGCCCCCGGTGTCGGCTGAGAAGTACGTGGCCAGACCCTTGTAGGCGCACACGCTCGTGGTGTCCGACGGGCTCAGCAGGTCCATCCGCACATCGGCCCTCGGGAGGTAGAACCGCGGAGTGATGTGGGTTTCGAAGAGCAGCAGCGCTGAGCTGCTCTCGGCCAGCGGCACGCCGTCCAGCTCGATCCGCACGCGGCTGGAGCTGCGCCGGACGTCGATGCGCGAGAACGGGTCGCGGGGATGGCCGACGATCGGCTCGTCCTCTTCGAGCCACTGGTCGAAGGCGCCGAAGTCGAGCACCACGTGGCCGGCGAGGTCGGGGTCGGCGGGCCGGAATCCGGCCGCATCGAGGAAAAGCGCGTTCGCGCGCAGCGACACCGGATCGCCATCGCAGGTGTGCGCGGCGAAGGCGGTGCGGGGGTCCAGCACCTGCGGGCTGTCCTTGCCGAGCGGCACCGGGTGCTCGGCGGCCGCGGCCCGGTCCGCGGGAACGACCGTGGCGAGCAGGTCCTCCTCCGGCACCGCGTAGGAGGCCACGACCCGTTTCGGCTCCCAGACCAGCACGGCGCGGCGGGAGTCGGCGACCGTCTCGTCCCCGGCGATCGCCCGGACGCGCTTCTGGGTCGGCTCGAACCGGAGCTCACCGAGCTGCCGGGCGAACTGCTCGCTCAACTGCAGCGCCATGGCGCCCACTGTCCGCCCTCGGTCCCTGCCGGTCAACGTCCGGCCACCTGCTCTGGTGTGCGCGGCCCGCGCGTGGTCGGATGGCCCGAGACGGCGCGGAGGCGGTCCGGTGGGACGGCGACGCAGGAGCGGCGGCCCCGGATGCTGAGCGGAGGCGAGGCCGTCGACGCCGCACGCCCTCGGCTGAGGGCCGCGGTGGAGGCCCATCTTCACCGCGGTTGGCCGAGGGTCAGGACATCGCGTTGATGCCTGTCAGGTCCCTGCCGATGATGAGCTTCTGGATCTGGCTCGTGCCCTCGTAGAGGGTCAGCACGCGGGCGTCCCGGAGGTACTTGCCGGCCGGGTACTCGTCGATGAAGCCGTAGCCGCCGAACACCTGGAGGCAGCTGTTGCTCACCCGTACCGCCGTCTCGCTCGCGTGGTACTTCGCGGCGGAGGCGTCGGTCGCGTAGTCCTTCGGCTTTACTCCCGCGTCGGCCATGCGCGCGACGTGGTGGGTCAGCAGGCGCGAGGCCTGCACGTCCACCGCCGCGTCGGCGAGCAGCTCCTGCACCAGCTGGAACGAGGCGATCGGCTTGCCGAACTGGTCGCGTTCCCCGGCGTAGCGAGTGGCGGCGTCGAGCGCCGCCTGCGCGACACCCACCGCGCCCGCCGCGACGGAGATCCGGCCCCGCGAGAGCGCGCCGAGCGCGATGCCGAGGCCGCGGTCGACCTCGCCGAGCCGCGCCGCGTCGGGCACCCGCACGTCGTCGAACGTCAGCTCCGCGGTGGCCTGCCCGCGCAGGCCGAGCTTGCCCTTGATCTCGGTGGCAGTGAAGCCGGGGGAGTCCGTGGGCACCAGGAACGCCGTGACGCCCGAATCGCTCGTTCGCGCGAACGTGAGCGCCACCTTCGCCTGGGTTCCGTTGGTGATGAACATCTTGCTGCCGCGCAACACCCAGTCGCTCCCGTCGCGGACGGCGCGCGTGCGCAGCGAGCCGGCGTCCGAGCCCGTTCCCGGTTCGGTGAGCGCGAAGCAGCCGAGCGCCTCACCGCTCACCAGGCGCGGTAGCCACTCCTGCCGCTGCTCCTCGGTGCCGTACCCGGCGATGGTCTTGGTGACCAGGCCGAGCGACACCGACACGATGCCGCGCACCGCCGAGTCGCCGCGGCCGAGCTCCTCGGTCACCAGGACGTAGGAGAGCGTGTCGGCGTCGACGCCGCCGTAGCGCTCGTCGACCATCAGCCCGAGGAACCCCAGCTCTCCCAGGCGTTTCACGATGGCCGGATCGACGCGCTCGGCGCGGTCCCACTCCCGGGCGTGGGGGACTATCTCGGCGTCGACGAACCCGGCGGCGAGGTCGCGGATGTCGCGCTGGGTCTCGGTGAGCCCGAAGTCGCGGGCGAGCATCAGTGGGTGTCCTTTCCGGACTCGATGACATCGGAGGGCGAGGTTCCCCGCTCGGTCAGCGGCAGGCCAAGCTGAGCGCGCTCGGTGAGCCAGCGGGTGGGCCGGTAGCGGGGATCGCCGGTGGTGGAGTGCAGGTTCCGTTGCAGCGTCAGTAGTTCGGCGGCACCGATCCGATCGCCCCACGCGAGCGGGCCGACCGGGTAGCCGAGCCCGGTGGTGACGGCCACGTCGATGTCGGAGGGGCTCGCGATGCCGCGCTCGGCGATCGACGCGGCGACGGAGACGATCGACGACACCAGCCGCTGGGCCGGGGAACCCGCGCTGTCGCGCACGACCGACACGCTGTGCTCGCCGAGGGCTAGCGCCGCCCGCGCGTCGCGCGCGACCGCCGGGTCGGTCGCCGGGGTGACGGCGAGCACCCGGCGCGAGGCCGCCAGCGACATCGGGTCGACGCCGACGGTGCGCGTCGCGGGCAATCCGTCCTCGGCGACGCGGGACGCGACCGTCGTGCCCCACGTCGGCACCAGCACCACGGCGTCGGCTGACGGCGCTTCGCCGTCCTCCACGGTGGCGCCCGCGTCGGCCAGCGCGGCCCGCACGTCGGCGCCGGGTGTCCACACGGGACGCTTCGGGTCGCCGGTGACCGGTGCCTCTTCCGGTGGCGCCGCGCCCTCGGCGTGGTCGAACCAGCCCCGCCCGGTCTTGCGGCCGTGCAGGCCCGCGGCGACCCGGTTCGGCGTGAGGAACGACGGCCGCAGCCGGTCGGAGTAGCGGAAGCCGTGCCAGATCGAGTCGATCACCGTGGCCGTGACATCGAGGCCGGTGAGGTCCATCAGCTCGAACGGGCCCATCTTCAGGCCGAGCACGTCCCTGGCGATGCGGTCCAGCTCGGCCGGCTCGGCGACCTGCTCCTCCAGCAGTGCCAGCGCCTCGGTGACGAGGCCCCGGCCGGCGTGGTTGATGAGGAAGCCCGGGGTGTCGGCGACGACCACGGCCCGGTGCCCGGTGTCGCGGACCAGGGCGGTGAGCGTGCCGACGATGTCCGGGCGTGTCCGCGCGCCGGGGATCACCTCGACGATCTTCATCAGCGGCACCGGGTTGAAGAAGTGCAGCCCGCACAGCCGCGACGGGTCGCCGAGTCGCGCGGCGATCTGCGTGACCGGCAGTGACGAGGTGTTGGTGGCGAACACGGTGCGGGCGGGCAGCGCCGACTCCAGCTCGGTGAACAGCGCGGCCTTGGTGTCGAGATCCTCCCTGATCGCCTCCACCACCAGGTCGACGTCGTCGCCTGGCTTGCCGGGGGAGTCGACTGGGAGCAGCCGCGCCGCGATGGCCTCGGCCTCCTCGGCGCTGGTCCTGCCCTTGCTGACGGCACGGTCGAGCATGCCGCGGACGAACGTGATCGCCTCACCCACCGACTCCTGCCGGGCGTCGGCCAGCTCAACCGTGTGCCCTGCGGTCGCGGCCCACTGGGCGATGCCCCGGCCCATCACTCCGGTGCCGATGATCCTGATGCGCATGTTCCGATCTCCTTGGTGTGGCGAGCACTCAGCGTAGGTAGACCCGGCCGGGGTCGACCTCGTCGCGCAGCAGCCGCAGCTCGGCCGCCGTTGGCGGCTGGACGGTGCCGAGGTCGGGGGCGACGGCGAGATCCCAGCCAGTGGCCTCGCGGGCCTGCTCCACCGTGACCCCGGGGTGCACGGCCACCAGCCGCAGCTCGTCGCCCTGGCCGCTGCTGGCGAGGATGCCGAGCTCGGTGACCACCCTGGTGACGCCGGCGCCGAGTGGGCGGACGCCCTCGGCGAGCGCCCGGTGGGGGCCGGGGGAGGTACAGAAGTCGAGCTCGTCCACAAAGGACCTCCGGTCGTGCCGCCGCATCACCACGAAAACCTCGCGAGCGCTGGCCATCACCTCCATCGCACCACCCGGCCCTGGCAGCCGCACCTTGGGTGCGTGCCAGTCGCCGATGACCGACGAGTTGAGGTTGCCGAAGCGGTCGATCTGGGCCGCGCCGAGGAAGCCGACGTCGATGTGCCCGCCCTGCAGCACGTAGCCGAAGAGCACGGGCATGGGCAGCACCGCCTCCGCGCCCGTGATCAGCACGGCGTCGGCGATGGTCTCCGGCAGCTGCGACGGATGCGCGCCGCAGACGCCCGACTCGTAGACGATCTCCAGCTCCGGCGCGACGGTCAGGTGCGCGAGCGAGGCCGCCAGCGTGGGCAGGCCGATGCCGGCGAAGACGGTCCGCCGCGCCCGCAGCTCGCGCGACGCGACGACCGCCAGCAGCTCGGACGAGGTGCACTCCACGTGCCCTGGGCTCACAGCCGCCTCCCGTAGTTCACCGGCAGGCTCAGCGCCTCGCCGACCTCGAGCCTCGCCCAGAACTCCGGGCCCAGCTTCGCGACGTACTCGGCGTGGTCGGCGGTGCCGTGGACCCAGTCGGCGAGCCACGCCTGGAGCCGGTCCGGGTCCCTGCTGATCGCGGACCACGAGCGGTAGAAGGCGTTGTCCCGGTCGTAGTAGCCCTGGGCGAACGAGGGGTGCGCGCCACGGGGGCACTCCACGACGGCGTCCACGGCGTGCGCGGGGATCACGGTGCGGTTGGGGTCGGAGCGCACCACCTCGTCGGCCACGATCTCCTCCACCACCACGACGGCCCTGCGCGCTGCGAACACCGCCTCGGCCTGGATGCCCGTGAGGCCCCAGATCTGGGTGTTGCCTGCCCGGTCGGCGCGCTGCGCGTGCACGATCGTCACGTCCGGGTTCACCGGCGGCACCACGTGCACGCGCTCGTCGGCGTAGGGCGAGGTCACCGTGCGGATGGCCGGGTTGACCGACGGCAGGTCGCTGCCCGCGTAGGAACGCAGCGGGTAGAAGGGCAGGCGCTGGGCACCGGCGAGGTAGCGGCAGATCATGCCGTAGTGGCTGTACTCCTCGAACTCCAGTGGCTCGCCCTCGGCGCTCTCGATGCGCCTGCGCAGCTCGCCCAGCGAGCCCGCCGAGGAGTTGCCCACGAACGACGACACGAGCTTGGTCACGCAGCCGGCGGCGAGCAGCTGGTCCACCACGATGTCGGCGGTCATCCGCACGATCGTCAGCCCGCGACGGCCCTGCCGGATGATCTCGTGGCCGGCCGCGGTCGGGATCAGGTGCGTGAACCCCTCCAGCGACACGGTGCCGCCGTCGTGCACATGAGCCGCGATGGCCCCGCGCATGGTCATCGTCTTGTCCGGCTGGGCCGGTGCTGACCGGGGCATCGTCGGGCTCCAGTGCTCGGGCGGCGGTGGCGGACGGCTCCCACCTTGCCAGCCCCCATTGTTTCCCGTCCAATACCGAATTAAGGTCGCGCTGATAGGTTCAGCGTTTCAATCTGGGAGTGGCCGGTGGAGCTGCGCTACCTGACATCGTTCGTGGCAGTGGCGGAGGAACTGCACTTCGGCCGCGCCGCCAAACGGCTGCGCATGGCCCAGCCGCCGCTGAGTCAGCAGATCCGTCAGCTGGAGAAGGAACTGGGCGTGCAGCTCTTCGAGCGCAACACCCGGTCGGTACGGCTGACGAGCGCGGGGGAGTCGTTCCTGGAGCCGGTGCGGCGCGTGCTCGACGACCTCGACATCGCCACGAGGGCCGCGAAAGCGGCCGGCCGCGGCGAGTACGGGCGGGTGAGCGTCGGCTTCGCCGGCGCGTCGAGCCACGAGAGCCTGCCCCTGCTGACCAGGGCCGTGCGGGCGGCGCAGCCGGGCCTGGAGCTGGTGATGAAGGGGCAGACCTACGCCAACGTCGCACTCGCGCGGGTCGCCGACGGCTCGCTCGACCTCGGGTTCGTACGGCTTCCGGTGACGCTGCCGGGCGTCGAGGCGCGGGTGATCGACGAGGAGGAGGTGGTGTGCGCACTGCCGTCGGACCACCCGCTGGCCCGGCAGGAGGCGATCGCGATCGGGGACCTCGCGGAGGAGCCGTTCGTGAGCTTCCCGGCCAACGCGGGCTCGACGGTGCGGGACGCGACCGTCCGGATCTGCGCCGAGGCCGGTTTCAACCCGCGCGTGGTGCAGGAGGCTCCCGACTCCTGGACGATCCTGGCGCTGGTCGCGGCCGGCGTGGGCGTGACCCTCACGCTCAGCTCGTGCCAGCACATCCAGCAGACCGGGCTCGTCTACCGCCCGCTCGCGGGTCCGGGCGTCCGGCTGCAGGCGGCGCTCGCGTGGCGGCGCGACAATCCGTCCGCCGCCCTGCGCACGGTGCTCGCGATCGCCGAGCAGGCGTTGCCGACTCCGGAGCCGCCGCGCTGAGACGATGGCGGCCTCACCGCGCCCGGCGACCGCCGGCGAGCGCGTGGTCGCCGCCTGAGCCGCACGGGAACGGGCTGGTTGGGGCGTCACCCGAGCGGGTAACCGAGCCCCTATGCGAAGGATCAGTGAAGTTCTGCAGATGATCGGAAGCACCATCGCCAACGTCGTCACGTTGCCGTTCCGGGCACTCGCTCGAGTCCTGCGGCCGCGCCGCTGAGCGCGCGGGCGGTTCCGGAGTTACGGGCGGGGTCTGGCAACCGGGCGAAAGCCGGTTCCGCCCTGCCCCGTGGAAGACCTGATCGTCGTCTGCCCCCAAGGCCACCTTTGTTGCGTTGAACGCAACAAAGGTGGCCTTGGGGCAGGCGGCGGCGCACGCGCTTAGATGAGCACATGGAGGTCGCGGCTGAGCTGGCCGGACTGGTCGTCGCCGTGCTCGTGGTCACCGCGGTGGCCGGCAGGCTGAACTGGTCCGCGCCCCTGTGCCTGATCGTGGTCGGCGTGGGTGCGTCCTTCGTGCCCGGAATGCCCGAGTACGAGCTGCATCCCGAAGTCGTGCTGCTCGGTCTGCTGCCGCCGTTGCTCTACGCCACGGCGATCCGCTCGTCCCTCGTCGACTTCCGCGCCAACCGCGGCCCGATCGCGCTGCTCTCGGTGGGGCTCGTGGTGTTCACGGCGGTCGGCGTCGGAGTGCTCGCGTGGCTGATCGTGCCCGGCCTGCCGCTCGCGGCCGGGATCGCACTCGGCGCGGTGGTCGCCCCGCCCGACGCCGTGGCCGCGACCGCGGTCGCGCGCCGCGTCGGTATGCCCCGCAAGATCGTCCGCCTGCTCGAGGGCGAGAGCCTGTTCAACGACGCCGCGGCGCTGGTGGCGCTGCGCACCGCGATCGCGGCGATCGGCGGCGCGGTGACCGTGCTCGAGACGGCGGAGAACTTCCTGCTGGCGGCGGTCGGCGGCCTGGCGGTCGGCCTCGTGGTCGGCTTCGGGGCCGCGCTGCTGCGGGCGCGCATGGAGGACCCGGTGATCGACACGGCGTTCTCGTTCGTGCTGCCCTTCCTCGCCTACCTGCCCGCCGAGCTCATCCACGGCTCCGGCGTGTTGGCCGTGGTGACCGCGGGCCTCATCGTCGGCCACCGCACCCCGACGATGCTCTCCGGTCCCTCACGGCTGGCGAGCAGGCTGAACTGGCAGACGATCCAGTTCCTGCTGGAGAACATGGTCTTTCTGCTCATCGGCCTGCAGCTGCGCCGGATCCTCGCCGAGGTGGGCGACAGCGAGCTGAGCGCCGGGACCCTCGTGCTGATCTGCTCCGCGGTGCTGACGGCCACCATCGCGCTCCGGTTCGTCTGGATGTTCGCCATCGGCCTGCTGCGCAGGGTCACCGGCTCGCACGCGTGGCCGTGGCGGTACTCGACGGTGATCGCGTGGGCCGGCATGCGCGGCGTGGTCACGCTCGCGGCGGCGTTCGCGCTCCCGACCGACACACCGCACCGCGCGGTGCTGGTGCTGGCCGCGTTCGTCGTGGTGGCGGGGACCCTGCTGCTGCAGGGCACCACGCTGCCGCTGCTCGTGCGGCGGCTGCGGCTGCCCGCCCCGGACCCGAACGTGGACGCCCTGCAGGAGGCGGCGCTGCTCGACGACATGACCAGGGCCGGGGTCGCCCGCCTCGACGAGGTCCGGCGACCCGGGGATCCGGAGGAGGTGCTGCGGCGCCTGCGCGACCGCGTCCGCTACCGCTCGGACGACGCGTGGGAGCAGCTCGGCAGGCGGGGCGGCACGGTGGAGACTCCGAGCGAGGCCTACCGCAGGCTGCGGCTGGAGATGCTGGAGGCCGAGCGCGCCGAGTTCCTCGCCGCCCGCGCCGACCGGAGGGTCGACGACGCCGTGCTGCGCCGGATTCTGGACCGGCTGGACATCGAGGAGTCTATGCTCGACTCCGTGTCCGGTGATGCCGACGAGACCGGCCGGGAGCTGACCACGCCCCCGGCCACCGTGCGGTCGTGCGAGCACCTCGAGCGGGAATTCGCCGAGGTGGAGCCCAGCTCGCCCGACTCGTGCCTTGAGTGTGTCGCCGAGGGCGGCTCCTGGGTGCACCTGCGGTTGTGCCTGGGCTGCGGCCAGGTCGCCTGCTGCGACTCCTCGCCCGCGCGGCACGCCACCCGGCATTTCGAGACGACGGGCCACCCGGTGATGCGCAGCTTCGAGCCGGGGGAGAGCTGGCGCTGGTGCTTCGTCGACCGGCGGCTCGGCTGAGGCGCGGGGAGGACCGATGGCGCAGGGCGAGGAGCGGGCCGGGGTCGCGCTGACCAACCTCGACCAGCCGCTGTTCGACAGCGCCGAGGCCAGCAAGCGCGACCTCGTCGACTACCTCGACGCGGTACGCGACCGGATCCTGCCCGGGCTGCGGGACCGTCCGCTCTCGGTGATGCGCGTGCTGCGCGGCCAGCGCCCGTTCATGCAGAAGAACGTGCCGAAGTACACCCCCGAGTGGGTGCGCACGGTGCCGCTGTGGGCTGAGTCGTCACAGCGGGAGGTGTCCTACGCGCTGTGCGACGATCGCCGCACGCTGCTGTGGTTCGCCAACCAGCGGGCCGTGGAGTATCACCCCACGCTCGTGACGGCGCGGCGCTGGGACCACGCCACGCACCTCGTGCTCGACATCGACCCGCCCGGCGACGCGGACACGGGCGGCTTCGGCCTCGCCGTCCGCGCCGCGCACCTCGTGCGGCAGGCACTCACCGACGCCGGGCTCTCCGGCGTCGTGAAGACCAGCGGCGCCAAGGGCGTGCACGTGTTCGTGCCCGTGACGGCGGAGGAGGCCATCGAGGACGTCGCCGCCGCGACCCGCGCGCTCGCCGCGCGGGCGGAGCGGCTCGACCCCGTGCTCGCGACCACCGCCTACATCCGGGAGGACCGGGGCGGCAAGGTGTTCCTCGACTCGACCCGCGCCGGGGGTGCGACGGTGGTCGCCGCCTACAGCCCCAGGCTGCGTCCCGGCGCCACCGTGTCGTTCCCGGTCGACTGGGCCGAACTGGACGACGTGACGCCACGGGATTTCACCGTGCACACGGTGCCGGGGCTGCTCGGCGACGGCGACCCGTGGACCGAACGGATGCCGCCACCGCAGCGGCTCGGCGCGGAGCTGATCGAGGAGGGCAGGGCGATCCCGGTCGCCAGGGTCGCCGCGATGCACGAGGGCAAGCGGCGCGCCCGCGCCCGTCGCGGCTGAAGGGTGCAACGCCGGCACGACCGGACGGCGCAGGCGCACGCGGCGAAGCGACGAACCTCGCGCCGGAGCCGGTTGTCCCACCCCGCGGCGGGGAATTCGCCACCATGGCCAGGACAGGGATTCACCCTCGCGGTACCACGGCGGGACGGATAATCACCGGCATCGGTTCGGTGTTCGCGCTCATCGAGGTTCTGCACATCCTGCTCGTGGTGCTGGAAGCGAACGCCGCCAACGGCTTCGCCACCTTCGTCAGGTCACTCGCCGAACCGCTGGCGCTGTTCTTCCCCGGCCTGTTCCCGATCGACGAGCCGAGGCTCGCCGTGCTCGTCAACTACGGTTTGGCGGCGGTGTTCTGGCTCGTCGTCACGGGTCTGCTCGCCAGGGTGCTCGGCCGCACCCGCTGAGCTGCGGCCGTCACGCGCGCGTGACAGCTGCCCTCGGAGCTCGCCGATCTCCCGGTAAGCGCGGGCCAGCTCGCGCTCCAGGTCCAGGATCCGGTGCGCCGCCGCGAGGTTGTGGCCCTCGTCGAACAGCTCGCGGAGCCTGCCCGCCTGGCCGAGCTGGTGCCGGGAGTAACGGCGGTGGCCACCCCGGGAACGCTCGGGCGACAGCACGCCCGCGTTGTCGAGGCTGCGCAGAAAGGGCTGCTCCACACCGAGGATGTCCGCGGCCTGGCCGGTGGTGTAGGTGGGGCGGTGCTCGTCGTCGAGGTGGTGCAGGTCCATCGGTGACCAGCTCGTCCCTAGGCGTAGGCGGCCAGCCGCCGCGGCAGGTCGTCTGCGCTGCCCGCGGACCGGAACCGGGGCGGCTCGGGGTGCCGGTTCAGCGTGCCCTCGAGCATGCCGGCCGCGAAGCGCGCGACGGTGCGTGGCGGGGGCAGCACGCCGGAGTCGAGATAGGACAGAACGAGAAGGTCGTCACAGCATCGCGCCTCGACGGCGAGCGCCCAGCCGTTCTCCTCGTCCCAGGTGAGCGCCACGTCGAGCGCGGGGAACGAGCTGAGTCTGCCTTCGAGCGCGAGATAGGCGTTGACCGGTGGCTCCAGCTGGACACACGAGGAGTCGCCGCTGAGCCCCATGGCTTCACGGACGAGTTGGACGTAGTGGCGCAGCCCGCGCGCCGACGCTCCATGCTGTTCGAGTTCCATGTGACGTCTCACCGCAGCAGCATCGATGGGGAGGGGGCCGCCGACTGCTTGACGTAATTCGGATCCTACGTGGCAAAAAAAGAACCGCAAGTGGTCATTCCAGTGACGAATGATCGCGCTGGGCGTCCATAGTGGATCACCCAGCGCGGAGGGATTTCGCAGCGGTTACGCGTCAGTTCTGCAGGGGCAGCAGCTCGGTGGTGAACTCGTCGACGAACCGCGCCAGGTCGGTGCCGGGGGAGCCGGGGCGGATGACGAACTTCGTGAGCCCGGCGTCGAGGTACCGCTCGACGAGGCCGCGTGCGTGGGGCCAGCCGGTGGCGACCAGGTCGGCCGGGTCGGCGTCCGGGCGGCGCCGCGTCGCGGCCGTCAGCAGGGAGTCCGGTACGCCGTCGGTCGCGACCGCGAGCGTGATCCCGTAGTGGTCGGCTTCGATCTCCCGTCCCGCCTCCGCGGCCGCGGTCTCGATGGCCTCGCGCCCTCGCCGGGTGTCCTCCGGCGTGAGGAAGCTGGCGAGCCAGCCGTCGGCGAGCCTGCCGACCCGCCGCAGCGCTGCGGGCGCCGCACCGCCGAGCCACAGGTCGAGGGGCTTCGCCGGCCGGGCGCCGATGCCGAGCCCGTCGAGGCGGAAGAACTCGCCGTGGAAGGTCACCTCGTCCTCGGTCAGCAGCAGTCGCACCACCCGCAGCGTCTCGTCGAACACGGCGGCCCTGCGCCCCTCCGGCACGGGGAACGCCGCCGCCTCGTGTGCTCTCGCGGGGCGCAGCCCGAACACCGGCAGCACCCTGGCCGGGGCCAGCCCGGCCAGCGAGGCCAGTTGCTTGGCGACCCGAACCGGATGCCTGCCGGGCAGCACGGCCACCCCGGTGCCGACCTTGAGCCGCTCGGTCCTGGCGAGCGCGTGGGCCATGCCGATGAACGGGTCGACCTGGTGGGACGACACCACCTCGGACAGCCACACCGAGTCGATGCCACGCCGTTCGAGGTCGTCGATGGCGGCCGCGAACTCCGCCGGTCCGGTCTGCTGCCCGAGGCCGATGCCGATGCGAATCTTCATGCCCTTCACCAAACCAACCGGCCGGTCCGGTGTCCATGGCGTCGTCAGCTGGTGAGGATCTGCGGGGAGAGCACCTTGAGCATCGAGTAGGTGCGGGTCGCGCCGCCGTCCGGCGGCGGCCAGTTCGGTGACGGTTCCTCGGACCAGCGCGCGCGAGGTCGCGCGCGACGTGGTGCGCCCAGGCCGCGTCTGACAATCCCGTTGCCGGCTGCGCGGGGCCAGCGCGGCGGTCGGTTCGTGCGGGGCACCCGCGCCCGGGGCATGCGTTGGCGGAAGGCCCGAGTACGGTCCGCCTGCGAGGGCCTTCCCCGCGTGGCGAGGCACCACGCTGATCCCCGCTCGCACGGCAGAGGATTGTCAGACACTGCCTGGTGCTCGGCGGCGTGCCGGTCGGCGAGCACCCGCAGTGCGGTGGCGAGCGCGAGCTCGGACCGGTAACAGCTGCCGGAGCACCGGCCGCAGCGTCATGGTCACTCCCTCGCCGGATCCGGCCGCACGGCCGCCGAGCCGGACTTGAACAGCGGTTGCTTGGAGGCCGGGTCCCATTCGGTGACGGTGAGCTCGTTGGCG
Source organism: Prauserella sp. PE36 (assembly GCF_003311655.1). Classification (NCBI taxonomy): domain Bacteria; kingdom Bacillati; phylum Actinomycetota; class Actinomycetes; order Pseudonocardiales; family Pseudonocardiaceae; genus Prauserella; species Prauserella sp. PE36. The sequence goes on from NZ_QEQT01000037.1 coordinate 161,867, forward strand.
GCCCGGTCGTGCTCGCCATCGGAGGTGTCCCAGTAGCCGTAGTGGAACGGCACGAACAGCACGCCGTCGCGGACGCCGCCGACGCGCGCCCGCGCGCGGATCCGGCCCCGGCGCGAGCTGACCACGGTCGGCGTGCCGTCGGCGATGCCGTGCGCGGCGGCGTCGGCGGGCGAGATCTCCACCCACACCTCGGGTTCGGCGTCCCGCAGCTCGGGGGTGCGGCCGGTCTTGGTCCTGGTGTGGAAGTGCACGAGTGTGCGGCCGGTGATGAGGTAGAACGGGAACTCGGCGTCCGGTGTCTCGTGGGCCGGCAGGTACTCGGCGGCCTTGATCATCGCCTTGCCGTCAGGGTTGAGCGCCGCGTAGTCGGTCCGCTCCAGCGGCGCGCCCGTGACGAGGTCCTTGCCGTAGTCCTCGCAGTAGTCGGGGGCGGCGAAGAACCGGCCGTCCGCGTAGAGCCGCTCCGTGCCGTCGGGGTGCTCCTCGTCGCACGGCCATTGGACGCCGCCGAGCTTGCGAAGCCTGTCGTAGCTGAGCGCGGAGTAGTCGCACGGCCGTCCCTCACTCGCACGCTGCCACGCCGCGAACGCGGACTCGGCGTCGTGCCACGGCGGGAACGGTGCGCCGTCGTTGTCGCGGAAGTCCATGCGGCGGGCGTAGTCGAGGAAGATGCCGAGGTCGGCGACCGCGTCGCCGGGCGGGTCCACGGCCTGCTCGGACAGGTGCACGGTGCGGTCGGCGTTGGTGAACGTGCCCGTCTTCTCGCCCCACGTCGCCGCGGGCAGCACGACGTCGGCGAACTCGGCCGTCTCGGTGCGGAAGATGTCCTGCACCACCACGAAGAGCCGCCGCTGCCGCAGGATCTCCCGCACGCGCCGCAGCTCGGGCAGCGAGACCGCCGGGTTGGTGCCGCTGATCCACAGCAGCCGGACAGAGCCCTGCTCGGCGTAGCGCAGCAGCTGCATCAGGTGGGTCGGCGGGCCGTCGTGCGGGATCCGCTCCTCCGGCACGTTCCAGATGCGGGCCAGGTCGCGGACGTGCGCGTCGTTGGCCCAGTTGCGGAAGCCGGTGAGGTCGCCGTTCGCGCCGCACTCCCGGGTGTTCTGGGCCGTCGGCTGCCCGTTCATCTGCAGCACGCCCGCACCGGGCCTGCCCAGCATGCCGCGCACGAGGTGCACGTTGTTCACCTGGACGGCGGCGGCGCTGGCCTGGTGTGACTGGTAGAAACCCTGCAGCACGGTGGACAGCAGCCGTTCGGCGCCGCCGAGCAGCGCCGCGGCCTCCCGGAGGTCGCGCTCGGAGACGCCGCAGATCCGGGCCACCCGCTCCGGAGGGTACTCTCGCACCCGTTCGGCCAGCTCGGCGTAGCCGACGGTGTGCTCGCGCACGTAGTCGTGGTCGACCCAGTCGTGTTCGACGAGCTCGTGCAGCAGCCCGTTCATGAGGGCGACGTTGGTGCCCGGCAGCGGAGCCAGGTGCAGGGTCGCCTCGCGGGCGACCGGCGTGCGCCGGGGGTCGACGCACAGGATCGCGGGCGGGTCGGCGCCCGCCATGCGGTCGAGCATCCGCTGCCACAGCACCCCTTGCGTCTCGGCGACGTTGTGCCCGTACAGGGCGAGGACGTCCGCGTGGTCGACGTCGGTGTAGGAGCCCGGCTGGCCGTCGCAGCCGAAGGACTCCTTGAGCGCCTCAGCGGCCGTCGCGGTGCACAGCCGCGTGTTGCCGTCGAGGTGGTTGGTGCCGATGCCGCCCCTGGCGATGGCGGTGAGGGTGTAGTACTCCTCGAGGAACAGCTGCCCCGTCGTGTAGAAGCCGATCGAACCGGGACCGCTTGCGGCGAGCAACTCCTTGCTGCGCTCGACGATCCTGCCCATCGCGGTGTCCCAATCGGACTCGACGAGCCGGTCGCCGTCGCGCACCAGCGGCCTCGTGAGCCGGTCGGCCGCGTGGTTCGCCTGCCACGCGTAGAGGTCCTTCGGGTCGAGCCTGCCCCGGTTGACGCGGTCGTCCTCCCGGCCGCGCACGCCGGCGATCCGGCCGTCCTTGACCGCGATGTCCAGCGCGTCGCCGTTGGAGTGCAGCAGGGATGCCGAGCGCACCCAACGGTCGACCGACTCAGGGACGACACCGTCCGCGAGCGCGGCGTCCACCCGCGTGGGCCACGGTTCCCCCTGGCCGTACGGAGTGCGCGCGCCCCATGGATCGCTGATCGCGTCCCTCGTCGGCATGCGCGACGGCTACCCCGTGCGGGCGCAGGGAAACCTCAGTCGGACACGGCTCCGCACGTGATGTTGAGCGACGCCGACGTCATCGACGAGGCGAGGTCGGAGGCGGCGAACGCGGCCACGTTGCCGACCTCGGCGAACGTGGCGGCCCGCTTCAGCATCGTCTTGCCCACGATCATGTCGACGATCGCGTCGCGGCCCTCGAAGTCCTCCGGCAGCGTCTCGGTGATGCCGCCGGTGTGCAGGGTCAGCACGCGGATGCCGTACTCGCCGAGCTCCGCGGCCAGCTGGCGGCGCAGGATGTCGAGCGAGCCGAGCGCGACCTGGAAGCCGCCGATGTAGTAGTCGCGGATGGGCTCACGGCCCCCGTCGCCGCCGAAGGTGAGGATCACGCCGGAGCGCTGCCGGATCATGTGCCGCGCCGCGGCCCTGGTGGTGAGGAACGTCGAGCGGGTGGCATTCCGGATGGGGCGGTCGAAGTCCTCCAGTGACATCTCCACCAGCGGCGTGCCGTGCACGTCCTCGTACCCGATGACGTTGAGCGACACGTCGATGCTGCCCGCCGTCGCGGCGACGGCGTCAGCGTGTGCGTCGACCGCGTCCTCGTCCAGCGCGTCGAGCACGGCGGTCTCGGCCCGGCCGCCGCTCGCGCGGATGCGTTCGGCGACCTCGTCGAGCGTCTTGCGGGTGCGCCCGGCCAGGTGGACGGTGGCGCCTTCGCGGGCGAAGGCCGTGGCGACGGCACCGCCGACCGCTCCGGCGCCGCCGTAGATGATCGCGTTCTTGCTCCTCAGCAGCATGGTGCACTCCTTTGCCGGTTGCGACGGTCAGCGGAACGTGAGCCAGTCCCGCCAGCGGGGCAGTTCACGCCGGGCGACGGAGTCGGCGCCGGGGCCGTAGACCCGGCCGGTGACGTTCACCGAGAGCCGCACGCCGTCCATGGGGAAGCTGGAGATCGCGAACAGCGCCGGGGCCGGTGCCGTGCCGCGCAGCAGCAGGAAGTAGGGGCCGAGGTGCTCGACCGTGCCCGTGAGTGCCGGGGCGCCCTCGGGGGTGCGGAACTCGTCGCCCTCGGCGAGGCCGGTGAGGCCGAGCGAGTCCTTGAGCTCCGTGGTGACCTCCACGCGTGCCGTGCTCGGCGCGCCGGCCGGCACGCTGAGGTCGAGGCGAGCGGAGGGCAGGCCCGCGAAGTGGGTGACGTAGGCGCGCAGCAGCCGCAGAGACATCAGCCAGCCGGCACCGGCCTCCTCGGCGAGGTGGTCCCATCCTTCGCCGTCGGCGTGGATGCCACTGACGACGCGCACCACGCACGTGCCCCGCTCGCGTGCCTCGACGAGGAACTCGGTGGCGATCGTGGGCGAGGGGGCCTGGCCGCGCTCCTCGTAGGCGAGCCGGTGCGGCGGCTCCCACGCGGTGACCACGGCTGAGGCATCGGGCGCGAACGGTCCCCGGTGCAGCCGTACCGTCCCGCCCTCGCCGGGTTCGATGTCGGCGGGGAAGAACCAGGCCGCGACGCCCGACTCCGTGGCGATCGCCCGCCACACCTCTGCCGGGTCGGCGGCGATCTCCACTTCGGACTCGCTGACGTGTGCGTCGCGCTCGTCGGCGGTCATGCCGGTTCCTCGGGTGCGGCGACGGGCCGTGGATGCAGGGCGAGCATGAGCCGCTGCCACCGGCCGTCGGGCGCCTGCTCGTCGTGGTATTTCTGGGCGAGCCGGGTGATGGCCGTGGTGAGCTCGTCGGCGAAGGCCGCGCGGTCGGCGGGGGTCGCGAACCGGATCTCGGTGTCCAGCCCGTACACCGGCAGCCGTTTGTTCTGCCCCGAGGCCCGGCGGGCCAGCGTGCCCACGTCCCGGACGACCCGGGCGGCGAGCGAGATGAGGTAGGCGGCCGAGAGCCGGTTGTCCTCCCGCGCCGGGTCGCGCCTGCCGAGCGGCTCGGGCGCCACGATGTAGCCCGCGGCCGTGGCCACCAGCAGCCGTTCGGTGAGCCCGCCCCACGTCCGCGTGCCGGCCACCTCCACCAGGCCGTGTGTCTCCAGCTGGCGGAGGTGGTAGTTGACCTTCTGGCGCGTCAGCCCCACGCGTGTCGCGAGGGTCGCGGCGGAGGCAGGCTCGTGCAGCTCGGCGAGCAGCCGGGCGCGCACGGGATCCAGTGCCACCACGGCGGCGGCCGGGTCGGCGATCACCTCGATGTCCTGCACAGCCCAAGGGAACCTCTTGACAAACGAATTTGTCAAGGGGTTACGATCGCCCGATGGAGACGGCTGAGCTGGGACTACGGGAACGGAAGAAGGTGGCCACCCGGCGGGCGCTGCACGAGGCCGCCGTGCGGCTGGCGATGGAGGAGGGCCTCGACAAGCTCACCGTCGAGGCGATCGCCGACGCCGCCACCGTCTCGCGCCGCACCTTCTCCAACTACTTCGCCTCCAAGGAGGACGCGCTGCTCTACGGCGACCGCGAACGGGTGGCCGCGCTGCTCCGCGCGGTGCGGGCCCGGCCGAGATCCGAGCCGCCGTGGACGGCGCTCACCGCCGCCACGCGCGAGCGTCTCGCCGAGCCCGGCGGCTTCGGCCCGGAGTGGGTGGCGAGGGCCCGGTTCATCCGCTCGCACGACTCGCTGCTGGCCCAGCAGATCGCCGTGTTCGCCTCGTTCGAACGCGACCTCGTCGCCGAGCTCCTGAGCCGAATGCCGCCCGGCGAACGCCCCGGCACGCGGGCCCGGCTCATGGCCGCCTGCTACCTGGCCTCGCTGCGTGTGGCGATGGAGTCCTGGCTGGACCGGCCCGAGGGTTCGTCGGCCGCCGAGGTGGCCGGCGAGGTGCTCGGCCAGGCGGGTGCCGGCTTCGCGTGAGGGCGCATCCGGCCGCCTGCGGCTGGTAGCGTCGTCGCAAGGTGTTGTCACGCCGCCAAGGACGGGGGGAAGGCCATGCCGGTCGAACACGTCGACGTGCTCATCGTCGGTGCCGGGCTCTCCGGGGTGGGGGCCGCCTGCCAGGTGAAGCAGAAGTGCCCTGGAACGACGTTCGCCGTGCTGGAGGCCAGGGACGCCATCGGCGGCACGTGGGATCTCTTCCGCTATCCCGGCATCCGGTCCGATTCGGACATGTTCACGCTCGGCTACCGCTTCCGGCCGTGGACGCAGGCCAAGGCCATCGCCGACGGCCCTTCGATCCGCGCCTACATCCGCGAGACCGCGGCGGAGCATCGCATCGGCGAGCACATCCGGTTCGGACATCGCGTCGTCAGCGCCGCCTGGGACAGCGACCGGGCACGGTGGACGGTCGAGGCCGAGCGCACCGGCACCGGCGAGACCGTGCGGCTGACGTGCGGGTTCCTGTTCACCTGCTCCGGTTACTACCGCTACGACGAGGGGTACACACCGGACTTCCCCGGCCGGGACGCCTTCGCCGGCCCGGTCGTGCACCCCCAGCACTGGCCCGAGGACCTCGACTACGCGGGCAAGCGCGTGGTGGTGATCGGCAGCGGCGCCACGGCGGTGACGCTCGTGCCCGCCATGGCGGGCGAGGCCGCGCACGTGACCATGCTCCAGCGCTCGCCGAGCTACGTGCTCGCCATGCCTGAGCGCGACCCGCTGGCCGAACTCCTGCGGCGCGTGCTCCCGCCCCGGCTGACGTATCCGGTGGTGCGCTGGAAGAACACCCTCGTGATGGCGGCGCTGTTCCAGCTCAGCCGCAGGCGGCCCGGGCTGGTGAAGCGAATCGTGTTCGGTGCGCTGAAGCGCAGCCTGCCGGAGGGCTACGACATCGACCGGCACTTCCGGCCCCGCTACGAGCCGTGGGACCAGCGCATGTGCTTCGTGCCGAACGGTGACCTGTTCAAAGTGCTGCGCGAGGGCAGCGCCTCGGTGGTCACCGACACGATCGAGACCTTCACCGAGCACGGCGTCCGGCTCGGATCCGGTGAGGAACTGCCCGCCGACGTGATCGTCACCGCCACCGGGCTCAACCTGCTGCCCGTCGGCGGCATCGCGCTCACGGTGGACGGCGCGCCGGTCGAGCTCGCGGACACCGTGGCGTACAAGGGGATGATGCTCAGCGGGGTGCCGAACTTCGCGCTCACGATCGGCTACACCAACGCGTCCTGGACGCTCAAGGCCGACCTCGTCGCCGGGTACGTGTGCCGGCTGGTCAACCACATGCGGGAGCACGGCTACCAGCAGTGCACGCCGACGGCGCCCGGAGCCGGTGCGCCGCTGGAGCCGCTGATCGACCTCAAGGCCGGGTACGTGCTGCGTGGGGTGGACTCCATGCCGAAGCAGGGGCCCGCCGCGCCGTGGCGGCTGTACCAGAACTACCCGAGAGACGTCCTGCTGCTGCGGCACGGCCCCCTCGACGACGAGGGCATGCGCTTCTCCCGGGCCGCCACGGCCGCGGCGGGCTGAGGGCTCAGCTGACGAACCGCTCCTCGGCGACCTGCCGGGCGTGGAGCACGTCGCCGATGAAGAAGTCGTACAGCAGCGCGCCGAGCACGGCACCGATCAGCGGCCCGACGATCGGCACCCACAGGTAGCCGTTCATCGCCGTGTCGCCCCAGCCCGCGAGGAACGTGAACAGCCTCGGCCCGAAGTCGCGGGCCGGATTGATCGCGTAACCCGCGTTCGCGCCGAAGGAGAGGCCGATGGCGGCCACCGTGAACCCGATCAGTAGCGGGCCCATCTTCGGCGACACCGCCTTGTTGCGCGCGTCGATCAGGGCGAGCACCACCACCAGCAGCACGCCGGTGCCGACCACCTGGTCGAGCAGCGGCCCGAACCAGCCGGAGAAGTAGGGGGCCGGGGCGGTCGCGAAGATCGAGAACGTCGCCTCCGCCTCGCCCCGAGGGGTCCTCGCCGCTGCCTCGAACGCGCGGATGGCCGGGTGGTAGACGGCGTACACCAGCGCGGCGCCCGCGAACGCGCCCACGACCTGCGCGGCGCAGTAGGACGGCACCTTGCGCCACGGGAACCGGCGGCGCACCGCCATCGCGAGCGTCACCGCCGGGTTCAGGTGAGCACCGCTCACGCCGCCGGCCACATACACCGCGAACGCGACGGCGAACGCCCAGCCCCACACGATGAGCAGCCAGTCGCCCGTGCCCTGGAAGAACGTGGTCGCATCGGCGGTCCGCCCGGAACCGGGAAGGCCCACCACGGCCATCGCGACGCTGCCGGTGCCGAGCGCGATGAGCAGGAACGTTCCGAAGAACTCGGCGAGCAGGTCGCCGTAGCCGCCGGTGAGGCGGTTCAGCCTGCGCGCGTCGCGCAGGGGCACCACATCGGTCACTGGTCCTCCTCGACAACAGGTGACGGGTGTGGAACAGACGATGAGCGCGCCGGGGTTGCACCGACGTTGCCACCGAGGAGTCGGGCCCAGTGCAACGTCCGTGCAACGTGACGCCGCTTACGGTGCCCGGCGTGACTACTCCGAGCCAGGTGGACCTCGACCCGGGCCGGGACTACCCGCTCGCGGCGCGGCGCCCCGAACTGCTGAAGACCCCGACCGGCAAGCGGATCGACGAGCTCACCATGGAGGCCGTGCTGGCCGGCGAGGTGGCTCCCGAGGACCTGCGGATCGCCCCGGAGACCCTGCGGCTGCAGGCCCGGATCGCCGAGCAGTCGGGCCGCCCGCAGCTCGCGCAGAACTTCCGCCGCGCGGCGGAGCTGACCGCGCTGCCCGACGAACTGGTGCTCTCGATCTACAACTCGCTGCGGCCGAGGGCGTCCACCAAGCAGCAGCTGACCGACATCGCCGACGAGCTGGAGTCGGCGTACTCGGCGACGCTGTGCGCCGCGCTGGTCCGCGAGGCCGCCGACGTCTACGAGCGCCGGAACATCCTGGCGAGCTGAAAGGGCCCGACACCATGACAACGAGCGCACGGCGATCGAAGCGGACCGAGGCCCTCGAACAGCGGCCGGTCAACCTCGACGGGTTCGTGGAGGAGTGGCCCGAGGTCGGCATGGTCGCGATGGACAGCCCCTACGACCCGGAGCCGGGCGTCCGGGTGGAGAACGGCGTGATCGTCGAGCTGGACGGCAAGCCGAGGGCCGAGTTCGACTTCCTGGACCAGTTCATCGCCGACCACGCGATCGACGTCGAGGCCACCGAGCAGGCGATGGCGATCCCGGCGGTGGATATCGCGCACCTGCTCATCGACCCCCGCGCCACCCGGAAGGACGTGCTCGCGGTGTCGCGAGGGCTCACCCCGGCCAAGCTGCTCGAGGTCGTCAAGACCATGAACGTGGTCGAGATGATGATGGCGCTGCAGAAGATGCGCGCGCGGCGGACCCCGGCCAACCAGGCGCACGCGACCAGCGCGCGGGACAATCCGGTGCAGGTCGCGGCCGACGCCGCGGAGGCGTCGCTGCGCGGGTTCCGCGAGCTGGAGACCACGCTCGGCGTCGTGCGGTACGCGCCGCTGGTGGCGATCGCGCTGCAGGTCGGCGCGCAGGCGGGCACGCCGGGCGTGCTGACCCAGTGCGCACTGGAGGAGGCCACCGAGCTGGAGCTGGGCATGCGCGGCATCACCGCGTACGCCGAGACGATCTCGGTGTACGGCACCGAGCCGGTGTTCTGCGACGGCGACGACACCCCGTGGTCCAAGGCGTTCCTCGCCTCGGCATACGCCTCGCGCGGCATCAAGATGCGGTTCACCTCGGGCACCGGCTCCGAGGTGCAGATGGGCAACGCCGAGGGCAAGTCCATGCTGTACCTGGAGATCCGCTGCATCCTGGTGACCAAGGGCGCCGGGGTGCAGGGCCTGCAGAACGGGTCGATCAGCTGCATCGGCGTGCCCGGCGCGGTACCCGCGGGGATCCGCGCGGTGCTCGCGGAGAACCTCATCGCCAGCATGGTCGACCTGGAGTGCGCGTCCGGCAACGACCAGTCGTTCTCGCACTCCGACATGCGCCGGGTCGCCCGGCTGCTGCCGCAGCTGCTGCCGGGAACCGACTTCGTCTGCTCGGGCTACTCCTCGACGCCCAACTACGACAACATGTTCGCCGGATCCAATGTGGACGCCGAGGACTACGACGACTGGAACGTCCTCCAGCGTGATCTCCAGGTCGACGGCGGGCTGCGGCACGTCCCCGAGGCGGAGCTCCTCGCCGTGCGCAACCGGGCAGCCCGCGCGCTGCAGGGCGTGTTCGCCCACCTGGGCCTGCCGCCGATCACCGACAAGGAGATCGAGGCGGTGACCTACGCGCACGGCAGCAAGGACCTCCCGCCGAGGGACGTGCTGGAGGACCTCAAGGCGGCCCAGTCGGTGATGGACCGCGGTGTCACCGGGCTCGACATCGTCAAGGGCCTCGACGCGGCCGGGTTCACCGACATGGCCCACAGCCTGCTGGCCGTGCTGCGCCAGCGCGTGTCGGGCGACCTGCTGCACACCTCCGCGATCCTGACGCCCGAGCTGGAGACGCTCTCGGCGGTCAACGACACCAACGACTACGCCGGGCCCGGCACCGGCTACCGGCCGAGCGGCGCGCGGTGGGAAGAGATGAAGCGGCTGCGGCACGTGGTCAGTGCCCAGAACCCCGAGCAGGAAGTCGGCTGAGGAGGAGCGACATGGCGGACACCGGCGTGAGCACACGGCGGACGCTCCGGCTCGACGAGCGGGGCACGGCGGGACCGGGCGGCAGGAGCGACGAGGTGGTGATCGGCCTCTCGCCCGCGTTCGGCGACTTCTTCACCAAGACCATCGTGGACATCCCGCACGCCGAGGTGCTGCGCGAGCTGCTCGCCGGCATCGAGGAGCAGGGCGTGCACGCGCGCGTGATCCGGTTTCGCGGCGGTTCCGACCTCGCGGTGATCGCGCACGCTGCGGCGAAGCTGTCCGGCTCGGGCATCGCGGTGGGCGTGCTCTCCCGCGGCACGACGATGATCCACCAGAAGGACCTGGTGCGGCTTTCCAACCTGGAGTTGTTCCCGCAGGCGCCGCTGATGGACCTGGACGCCTTCCGCAAGGTCGGCCGCAACGCCGCCCGCTACGCCAAGGGCGAGTCGCCGGAGCCGGTGCCCGCCCGCAACGACTTCATGGCGCGCCCGCGCTGGCAGGCCAAGGCGGCGCTGCTGCACATCAAGGAGACCGAGTTCGTCGTGCCGGGCGCGGACCCGGTGGAGCTGGACGTGCGGTTCCAGCTGGCCGACGCGGGCTGACCGGCATGGCGCTGGTGGCAGGCGTCGACATCGGCAACTCGACCACGGAGGCCTGTGTCGCCGAGGTCGGGCCGGACGGGGCCGTGGAGTACCTGTCCGGCGCGCTCGCCCCGACCTCGGGCGTCAAGGGCACGGCCGACAACGTCGAGGGCGTGGTCGCCGTGGTGCGCCGGGCGCTCGAACGGGCCCGGCGAGGCAGGCACGAGCTCGACGCGGTACTCGTCAACGAGGCGACGCCGGTGATCAGCGGGCTCGCGATGGAGACGATCACCGAGACCATCGTCACCGAGTCCACCATGATCGGCCACAACCCGGACACGCCGGGTGGGGCCGGCCTCGGCGTCGGCACCACGGTGGCGTTCGGCGCGCTCGCCGAGTGCGAGCCGGGGGAGCCGGTGATCTGCGTGGTGGGCGAGGGCATCGACTTCGAGGACGCCGCGGACGGCATCAACGCCGCCGTGGAGCGCGGGGTCGAGGTGATGGGTGCGATCGTGCACGCCGACGACGCCACGCTCATCGCCAACCGGCTGCGCGAGCCGGTGCCGGTGGTCGACGAGGTGACGCTCGTGGAGAAGGTCCCCCTCGGGATGCCCGCCGCGGTGGAGGTCGCCGAGCCGGGCCGCACGATCCGCACCCTGTCCAACTCCTACGGCATCGCCACGGTCTTCGACCTCGACGCGGAGCAGACCCGCATGGTCGCTCCGGTGGCGCGGGCCCTGGTCGGCAACCGCTCCGCGGTGGTGGTCCGCACGCCCGAGGGCGACGTCACCGGCCGCCGCATCCCCGCCGGGGCGCTGACCCTCTCCGGCGAGCGTGGGAAGCGGTCCGTGGAGGTCGACGCCGGAGCCGACGAGATCATGGCGACGCTGCGCGGCGTCCGGCCGCTGACCGACGCCTCGGGCGAGCCCGGCAGCCACGTCGGCGGGATGCTCGCCAGGGTCCGCGACACGATGTCGGAGCTGACCGGCACGAGGGCCGACGCGGTGCGCATCCAGGACGTGCTCGCCGTGGACACGTTCGTGCCGCAGCGCGTCACCGGCGCGCTCGCCGGGGAGTTCGCGCTGGAGAACGCGGTGGGGCTGGCCGCGATGGTGCGCACCAGCCGCGGCCCCATGCGCCTGCTGGCCGCGAAACTGCGCGAGGCGCTGGGCGTCGACGTGCTCATCGGCGGCGTCGAGGCCGACATGGCCGTGCTCGGCGCGCTCACCACGCCGGGCACCGGCAAGCCGGTGGCGATCCTCGACCTCGGCGGCGGGTCGACCGACGCCGCGGTGGCCACGGACGACGGGGTGGTGCGCTCGGTGCACCTGGCCGGCGCGGGCGACCTCGTGACCAAGCTGATCGACTCCGAGCTCGGGCTCGACAACCGGGAGCTGGCCGAGGACATCAAGAAGTTCCCGCTCGCCAAGGCGGAGAGCTTCTTCCACGTGCGGATGGAGGACGGCACCGCCCGTTTCTTCACCGACCCGCTGCCCGCCGACACCTTCGCGCGTGTGGTCGTGCTCTCCGACACCGGCATGCGGCCAGTGCCGACCCGGCACAGCCTCGACCGGATCCGGCAGGTCCGCCGCGCCGCCAAGCACAAGGTGTTCGTGGTCAACGCGCTGCGCGCGCTCGAGCAGGTGGCGCCAGGTGGAAACCTGCGCCAGCTCGGCTTCGTCGTGGTGCTCGGTGGGTCCGCGCTCGACTTCGAGATCCCCGACCTGATCGCCGAGGCCGTCGCCGGTTTCGGCATCGTGTGCGGCACCGGCAACGTCCGCGGCAGCGAGGGGCCGCGCAACGCCGTCGCCACCGGGCTGGTGGCCGCGCACGCGCTGACTGCCGAACTCGGCGTCGCGGTGGGAAGCTGATGGCCGTGGACGACCGTAGAGCGGCGAGGACCGTCCGTGAGCCGCCGTCGGTGGTGGTGCGCTGCGCCGGGCACGCGGCGCGGGTGCTGCGCGACCTGCGGGCCGGGCTCGAGGAGGAGGGCGTGCCGGTGCGCGTGGAGCACGGGCCGCCCGGCGACGCCGTCACGCTCGCGTTCGGTGCCGCGCAGGCGTCCTCGCTCGACGTCGGGATCGGCGTCGGAGCCGGGGGAGAGGTGTGCGTGCACCACGCGAAGCGGCCCCCGGACTCGCCCGCGCTGACGGGTACGGCGCACCAGGCCCGCCTGTTCGGGCACAACGCCGCCCGGCTCGTCATCGGGATTCCCGTCAAAACACGTTGAAGGAGGACGACATCGTGGCCCCACGACTCGCACTGGCCGACGCTCAGCAGGTGCTCGACGCGGCACTGGCGAAGGCGGAGGAGATCGGGCAACCCATGAACGTCGCGGTGGTGGACGACGGCGGGCATCTGCTCGCCTTCGGCCGCCAGGACGGCGCGATCCTGGCCAGCGTGGACATCGCGATCCGGAAGGCGCGCACCGCCGCGCTGCTCAAGATGACCACCGCCGACGTCGGCGCGGCGGCCGCGCCGGGAGCGCCGCTCTACGGCATCGAGGTGACCAACGGCGGCCTGGTGATCTTCGGCGGCGGCATCCCGCTCGTGCGCAGGCGTGACGTCGTCGGCGCGATCGGCGTCAGCGCGGGCAGCGTCGAGCAGGACACGACGGTCGCCGAGGCGGGCGCGGAGGCGCTGCCGAAACGCGCCGGCCGCCGCTGACGCTCACCCAGGGCGGATCTCCACCCCCGTGCCGAGCAGGGTGGACGGTGCGAGCCCGAACATCGCCCGGAAGCTGTCGCTGAAATGGGACGGGCTGGCGAAGCCGGCGCCCGCCGAGGCCGCCGTGAGGTCGTGGCCCTCGGCGATCAGCGTGCCCGCCAGCAGCATCCGGGCCCACAGCCGGTAACGGCGCACGCTGGTCCCCGTGCAGGCGCGGAACAGGTGCAGGAACCGGGACACCGACAGCCCGGCCGCGGCGGCCAGCTCCGCCGCCGACGACGCCGGGTGCTCACGCAGCCGCGTCGTGGCGACGGCGATCCGCTCGTCCGGCATCGGCTCCGGCCGTGGACAGGCGAGGTCGAGCCAGCGCTCCGCGGCGGCGTCGTCGGGGCCCGAGGCGAGCGCTGCCTCGTCGGCGTGGTGGTGGGCGAGGTCGCCGTCCCGGTGCCGCATCCGCGCGCGGCACGCCCGTTCCCGAGCCGACGCGGGATCGAGATAGCAGAACACCATGCGTTCGCCGTGGGCGACGAGCCGGTGCGGCAGGCGGGGACCGATGAGCGCGCTGCGCACCTCGCGCTCGCCGTGCCGGGCGGTACGGATCGTGAACGGCGCATCGGCCCCCACCGCGAGGCACGACACCGAGCCGCTGTGCGTGTCCAGCCGCAGCGACGGTCCCGCATAGAGCGCGGTGCCGGGCCACAGCCACAGCCGCGCGCAGCACGTTTCCGGAAGCGCCCGTGCCCGGGTGCGCGTCATCCTGGCCTCCCGTCCCACCGGATGAGCAGGAGCGTACGTGGACACCATCGTGATCGTCGCCGCCGGCGTGTTCTTCTTCGGCATGGGGGTGTACGCGCTCGCGGCCCCCGCCGCACTGGTGCGCCCGTTCGGGCTCACGGCGACGGCTCCGGAGAGCCGCTCGGAGGTCAGGGCCGTCTACGGCGGTTTCGGGCTCGCGATCGCGACGCTGCTCGGCTTGAGCGCGGCCGGGCTCGGCGGCCTGCGGCCCGGTGCGGTGCTGGCCGTGGCCGCCGCGCTCGCCGGCATGGCGCTCGGCCGGGTCGTGTCGCGCGTGGTCGACGCGCCCACCGCGTTCTACCCGGTCTGGTTCTACTGCGTCGTGGAGACGGTCGCGGCGGCCGCGTTGTTCGCGGTGGCGTGAGGCGGTCAGGTCTCGTCGGCGGGCGCGGCGAGCGGGATGTCGTTGGCGCCCGCCCACCCGGCGAGGTCGTCGCGCTGGATCGCTGCCGCGAGCAGGTCCGGGAACTTCCCGGGAGTGCAGGCGAACGTCGGAACGCCCAGCGCGGCCAGCGCGGCGGCGTTGTCGTGGTCGTAGGCGGGCGCGCCGTCGTCGCTGAGCGCGAGCAGGCACACCACCTGCATCTCACTGGCGACCATGGCCTGCGCGCGGCGCAGCATCTCGTCGTTGTCACCGCCCTCGTAGAGGTCGCTGATCAGCACGAAGATGGTGTCCCTCGGGTTGGCGACCCGCGACTGGCAGTAGGCGAGCGCGGCGTTGATGTCGGTGCCGCCGCCCAGCTGCACCCCGAACAGCAGCTCGACCGGGTCCGATACCGCGTCGGTGAGGTCGGCGATCTCCGTGTCGAAGGCGATCACCTGCGTGCGCAGGGAGCGGATCGAGGCGAGCACCGCGCCGAACACGCCCGCGTACACCACCGACGCCGCCATGGAGCCGCTCTGGTCGAGGCACAGCACCACCTCCCGGCTCACCTGCAGGAGCCTGCGGCCGTAGCCGAGGAGCCGCTCGGGCACCACGGTCCGGTGCGCGGGCTGGTAGTGCTTGAGGTTCGCGAGGATCGTGCGGTTCCAGTCGATGTCGCCCGCCCTCGGCCTGCTCGTGCGCCCTGCCCGGTGCAGCGCGCCGGTCACGGCCTGGCGCGTGGGCTGCGCGAGCTTGCGCTCCAGCTCGTCGACCACCTGCCGCACCACGGCGCGCGCGGTCTCCCGCGACCGCTCCGGAATGGCCTGGTTGAGGCTCAGCAGGGTGCCCACGAGGTGCACGTCGGGCTGCACCGACTCCAGCAGCTCCGGTTCCAGCAGCAGCTGCCGCAGCCCCAGCCGGTCCATCGCGTCGCGCTGCATCACCTGCACCACCGACGCCGGGAAGTAGCCGCGGATGTCCCCGAGCCAGCGCGCGACCCTCGGCGACGACCCGCCGAGCCCACCGCCGCGTTTCTCCTTGCCGTACAACGCCTCCAGTGTGCCGTCGCGCTTGCGGTCCACACCGGACAGCTCCTCGCCGGTGCCGTCGGCGTCGCCACCGCCGAGGATCAGCCGCCAGCGGCGGAGCCGGTCGTCGCTCATCGGTCGCTCCCCAGCAGGTCGAGGATCTTCGGCACGACACGGGCGGCGCGATCGGTGTCGACGTCGGCGGCGCCGGGCACGGGTGCGGTGCCGCCGCGGCCGAGGCGCGCGACCTGCTCGCCGATCCCGCGCCGCTCGGCGGCCGTGAACGCCGAGAACGTGCGCCGCAGCAACGGCAGCAGGTGGTCGAACACGTCGCCGTCGACGCTCGTCGTCCACCGGTCGACCACCGCGAGCAGCTCCGGTTCGTGGATCAGCAGGGCCGCCTCGCCGGACAGGAACCCGTCGAGCCACGCCGCGGCGCGGACCGCGTCGGCGCCGGGGGACAGGCGAAGCGACAGGCGGCGGCCCGCCTCGTCCACGTCGATCAGCGTGGCGTCCAGCAGCAGGCGCGTGGCCCGGCCCGCCACGAGCCCGTGCACGCCCTCCTGCTCGGCGACCGCCGCGAGCGCCCGGTGCCATTCCGTCCGCAGCTCGTCCTGGTCGAGCAGGGCGATCCCGCGCTGGACGCCGTCAACGAGGTCGCGCAGCGTGGCGGCGGCATCGTCGTCCAGCGCGGCGCACGCGGCCGGCAGGCCGACCGTCACGCGCGTGACGACGCCGGACAGCACCCGTTGCACCAGCTCGGTGTCGGCGCGCCGCACGTTGCCGTAACGGCGGACCCTCGCCATCGGCTCCACCGCCGCCATGAGCCGCGTTGTGTCGTGCTGACGCGCCGCTCGCTCGTCGAGCGCCGCGAGCACGGTCGCCAGCGCGTCTCCCAGGTCGGCGACGAGCGTGGTCTCCACCAGCTCCGCGAGTGCGGCGACGTCGGCGTCGGCCGCACGCTGGGTGACCACCGCCGACGCCGCGGAGACGATCGTGGAGCCGTGCCCGCTGGCCTCGATCAGCGCGACGTCCAGCTCGGGCCGCCAGCGCAGGGTCCACGACTCCCGGAACGTGCCGCGGGTGCGCCCGGTGTCGGCGGGCTCGCCCCACGGCACGTCCAGCAGCAGGAGCCGGTGCAGCAGCTTGCTGCGCTCCAGATGGGACGGCGTGCGCAGGTCCAGGTCGAGCGTCTGCTCGGCCGCGCTCTGCTTGAGCCGCAGGCGTTTCCGCGTCGCGGCGAGGTCGCGGGCCAGCGGCACCATGGGCGTGTCGCCGGGCACGTGGCCGAGGACGTCGCCGACGAGCAGCTCGCGGGCCACGAGCCGCATCGGCACCGGGGAGCCGCCGCTGAGCACCGCCTGCGCCGACTCCATCACCTCGGCCAGCCCCGGCAGCGGCCTGCCGCGCAGCCCGGCGAGGGCGTGCGCGAGCCGCACCGCCTCGATCACCGAGGAGGGCGAGGTGTCGTACTGCTCCCGGCGCAGGAGCCCGGCCACGCGCACGAGCCACCGCCCGACGACCTCGTCGGGCGCGGTGAACAGGTGGTGGTACCAGCCTGGAGAGGTCACACCCGCGCCGTAGCCGCTGGTCCTCGCGAGCCTGCCCGAGGTCCACGGCACCCACGTCGCCGCGACCTTCACCGAGCGCAGGCCCTTGAGCAGGCGCGTGTCCGACGCCTGCGTGGGGAAGTCGCCGGGCACCAGGACCGGCGCGTGCCAGGCGCCACACACCACGGCGATCGGGCCCGGCTCGGTGCGCAACGCGGCGCGCAGCACCCGCCGCATCGCGGCCTCCCTGCGCAGGGTCGGGATACCGATCTCCCTGCCCTCGCGCAGGGTGCGCATGGCGTCCAGCACCGCGGCGAACACGTCGAGCCCGTGGTAGCGCAGCTCGATGGCGTCCTCCCACCACCGTTCCGCGTCGTCGTGGCCCGCGGCCTCGGCGAGGGCCGCGAGCGGGTCGAAGCGCGCCTCATCGTCCTCGCTTTCGCCGAGGGCGAAGGCGTTGGCGGCGGGCAGGTCGAGGAAGCGGGCGGGTCTGCCGTGCCCGGCCGCCCAGCGCAGCGCGACCCACTCGGGCGAGAACGCCGCCATCGGGTAGAACGCCGAGGACGCCGGGTCGGCGACGGCGTAGACGAGCCCCGCGACGGGTGGCTCCATCTCCGCCGACGCGGCGAGCGGCGCCACCGAGTCCAGCTCCGGCGGCCCCTCGATGAGCACGAGCGCGGGGGAGAGCTCGTCGAGCGCGGCCCGCACGGCGCGCGCCGAGCCGGGCCCGTGATGCCGGATGCCCAGCACGTGCACCCGGCCGCCTTCGGTGTTCACACCAGCTCGCGGCACGCCCGGTACAGGTCGGACCACGGCTTGCGCTCCCGCACCACCGCCTCCAGGTACTCCTGCCAGACGAGCCGGTCGGCCACCGGGTCCTTCACCACCGCGCCGTGCAGGCCCGCGGCGATGTCGGAGGCACGCACCACACCGTCGCCGAAGTGCGCGGCGAGCGCGATACCGCTCGTCATCACCGAGATCGCCTCGGCGGTGCTGAGCGTGCCCGACGGGGACTTGATCTTCGTGCGGCCGTCGGCGGTGACGCCGTCGCGCAGCTCGCGGAACACCGTGACCACCCTGCGGATCTCGTCCACCGCCTCCAGCTCCGCGGGCAGTCGCAGTGTCTCGCCGAGCTGGCTCACCCGCAGCCGCACGATCTCCACCTCGGAGTCGGCGTCTTCCGGCAGCGGGAGCACGACGACGTTGAACCGCCGCTTGAGCGCGGCCGACAGCTCGTTGACGCCGCGGTCGCGGTCGTTGGCGGTGGCGATCACGTTGAACCCGGCGAGCGCCTGCACCTCGTCGTCCAGTTCCGGGATCGGCAGCGCCTTCTCGCTGAGCACCGTGATCAGCGCGTCCTGCACGTCCGAGGGAATGCGGGTGAGCTCCTCGACACGGGCGATGCCGCCGCTCTCCATCGCGCGCAGCACCGGACTGGCCACCATGGCGCCGCGCGACGGGCCCTCGGCCAGCAGCCGCGCGTAGTTCCAGCCGTAGCGGATCGCCTCCTCCGCCGTGCCGCTGGTGCCCTGCACGAGCTGGGTGGAGTCGCCCGAGATCGCGGCCGCGAGGTGCTCGGACAGCCAGGTCTTCGCCGTGCCGGGCACGCCGAGCAGCAGCAGCGCCCGGTCGGTGGCCAGCGTCGCGATGGCGACCTCGACCAGTCTGCGGGAGCCGAGGTACTTGGGCGTGATCGGTGTGCCGTCGGGCGTCTCGCCGCCGAGCACGTAGGTGGCCACGGCCCACGGGGAGAGCCGCCAGTTGGGCGGGCGCGGCCGCCCGTCGGACCTGGCGAGCGCGGCCAGCTCCTCGGCGTGCTGCACCTCTGCGTGCGCGCGCAGGATGGAGGGCACGTCGGTCATGTGAACTCCTGCTGGATCGTGCGGCGGATGGTCAGCGCGTGGGCGAGGCCGCGCAGCATACGGCGTCGTGCCCGCTTGTCGTGGGAGGTCTCGGCGAGCCAGCCCTCGACCTTCGGCAGCGCGGCCGGGTCGAGCCGCTCGGTGAGCGCGCCGTAGGCCGCGGTCAGCACCCGGTCGGTCCGCACGTCCCGCAGGCGCTCGACCACGTCGGCGGAGAACGAGGCGGGCCACGGGCCGGGGCACGCGGCGAGCAGGCCGGCGTAGCGCGCGTCGACGGTGGGTCGCACGGCCACGATCGGCGTGGCCAGCTCAGGGGGCAGCGCCGCGAGCAGCTCAGGGCTGGGGTTCGCCTCGGCGAGCGCGGCGAGCCACGCGGTGTCGCGCTGCCGCAGGGCCGCCTTGGTCCACCCCGCGACCAGCTCCTCGGGCGCGCCCCGGAGGTCGGGCAGCGGGGGCAGCGGAGCCGAGCCGGCCAGCTGGACGAGCCACGACGCACGCGGGCCGTGGCCAGGCTCGCGCTGGTCGGTGATGCCGTCCCTGCGGGCGGCCGCGTCGAGTTCCGTGGGCAGCTCCACCGTGCCGTCTCCCCGGGTCAGCGTGCGGATCCGCTCGGCCATCCTGGCCGCGCGGCGGGAACGGGGCAGCCGGTCGAGCAGGGCCGCCGCGGCCGCGCGCACGGTCGCCGCGCGATCGTCCAATGCCGACTCCAGGAACTCTTCGTCCGAATCGGACAGTCCCGTGCCGAGCGCGTCGAGCAGCGCGGCCCGCGTGGCGGCCTGCTCGCTGGCCCACGTCCGCTCCACCAGTTCGCGGGCGAACGCGGGATCGGTGCGGCGCAAGGCGGTCAGCAGCGCGAGCCGGTCGGCCTTCGTCGCCGTGGCGAACCGCTCGGCGACATCGGCGCCGACGTCCGTGGCCGTGGCCCATGCCCACCGCCGGTTGCGCTCCGCGAGCCACGCGCCCCTCGGGCCCGCGGCGGCGCGCACGTCGTCACGCAGGCCCTGGTCGAGCGTGGCGAGCTGCAGCAGCGGCACCAGCAGCCGCACGGGCGGGCGTCGCCCCGCGGCCACACACGCGCGCAGCCATTGCCCGGCGAGCATCTCGTTCCCACCGTCCACGCGCACGCCCCGGTCGAGCAGCAGCTCCAGCAGCTGGGCCGCGGTCGCCGAGCACTCCGGCCGCTGGTCGGGCTCCGCGGGCGCGGGCGGCTCGCCCCGCCACGTCGGCGGCAGCCAGCCGGCCTTCCGGTAGGTGGCGAGCACGGCGGCCGACGCCAGCACCCCCGCCTCGGCCGCCTCGACGGCGAGCGAGCCGGGCTCGACCACCCCCGCGAGCACGTCGCCGGGCACCGCCCGCCGTCCCGTGCCGACGAGCGCCGCGCCGAGCAGCGCGTCCCAGTCGCTCACACCGACACCAGCCTGCCGTCGCTGACGACGCTGCACGGGTGAACGTGCTCGTCGATCCACTCGCCGAACAGGTCCACCGGGTGCCCGCCGGACAGCGCGAGCAGCGGCCACACATCCGTGCCCTCCGCGACCGGCAGCGCGTGGCCCTCGCGGTCGACGAGCACCGTGCGCTCGCCGCCGGCGGGGACGACGGTGACGGCGTGCAGCGCCAGCGGGATGCGATCGAGCCACGGGTTCCCGGCCAGCCAGGTCGCGGCGCGGTCGAGCGCGGCGGGCACGCTGTCGGCCACCGGCAGGCCCTCGCCGGTGGTCACCGTCTGCTCCCCGGCGAGCAGGGCGCGCCTCGGCTCGGCGCCGGGGTAGAGGGCCAGCTCGCCGTCGAGCACCGACCCGAGCACGTCGGGCACCCGCAGCGACCCGCCCGCCGCGGCGAAGTCGAGCAGCACCACCGTCTGCCCGGTGCGCTCGCCGTAGAGCCAGGTCCGCTGGGAGAGCAGGCGCTCGTCCTCGTCCTGGCGCAGCCCGAGCACCCACCACCGGTCACGCACACGCTCACCGGCGAGGATCTCCTCGGAGCGGCGGGGCCAGCCGAGCAGCGCGCGCAGGTCGCCCAGCTCGGCAGGGGAGAGCGACGCGCGCCGCCGCCACGCGCGCACCGCGAGGTACCAGCGCCCGAGCTGGGCCAGCAGGTGCGCGGCCCAGTCCGGCCTCGCGTGCACGGCGCCGCCCAGCGCGCGGACTCGCTCCGCGAGGCCCGGCACCTGCGCGTCCACGAGTCGCGCGGCCGCGGTCTCCCAGAAGTCAGGAGGCTGCGTGCGCGCCCCGGCCAGCCCCTGGCGCACCAGGTCGAACAGCCAGCGCTCGAACTCGTCCAGCCCGGCGCTCATCAGGCTCTCGCGCTCCGCCTGCCGTTTCGCCGCGGCCTCGGGGTCACCGGCCGGCTCGGCGCGGCCCGCCATCCGGGCCGCGCGCTCCGCCCGTTCGTGCGCCCAGTCCGCCGCGAACGGAGACGCCTCGTCGAGGTCGGCGACTGTGCCGTCGTTGGCCGCCCACAGCAGCAACAGTGCGAGCCCGTGCTTGCAGGGGAACTTGCGGCTGGGGCACGTGCACCGGAACGCGGGCTCGTGCAAATCCACCGTCACCTGGTACGGCTCGCGGGCGCTGCCCTGGCACTTGCCCCACACCAGCGACTCCGTGCTGCCGAGCGCCGACCACGTGCCCGGCCTCGCGAGTGAGCGGGCAGCGCGCGCCGACGCGCCGTCGGGGGCGAGCCGGAGCACCCGGTCCACCGTCCACCGCGAGCCCACGCCACGTCCTTTCCCGCCACGGCACCGCCCCTCTCGGGCCAACCCTAGCCCCCGGCACCGACAGGCGTGACGTGCCCGCGCTCCCGCTGGAACCCCGTCCGCAGTGAAGGCCACCTTGCCTGCGTTGAACGCAGTGATGGTGGCCTTCACTGCGGTTCGGCCTCGAGCTAGGAGCGGCCCGGCAGTTTGATGCCGTACTGCGCCATCTTGCGGTAGACGGTGGCGCGCCCCATACCGAGCCGCTGCGCCGCCTGGGCGACGGTGGTGCCGGGCTCGGTGAGGCACCGCACGAGCTCGTCGCGTTCCAGCGCCTGAAGCCTGCTCAGCGGGCGGCTCGCCCCGGCGAACACCTCGGCGGGCAGGTGCTGGACGTCGATGACCTCGGCCCGGGTGGCCGCCTCGCGCACCACCTGACGCAGCTGCCTGACGTTGCCGGGCCACTCGTAGCCCTTCAGCGCGCGGGCGGCCGAGGGCGTGAACGTGACCGCGCGGTGCCGGTCGGTCAGGGCGAAGTGGTGGGCCAGCGCGAGCACGTCGTCGGGCCGGCCGCGCAGCGGCGGCACCTCGACCACCGCGTCCACCAGCGGCGTCAGTGGCTCGGGAAGGGCGTCGAACGACTCGGCCGTCAGCGCGAACGGCTGCAGCCCCTCACGTGTGCGGACCGACGTGAAGATCCGGGCCAGCTCCGTGGCCGCCCACGCGGGCAGCGTGTCGACTCCGGACACGATCACGCACGTGTCGTCCTTCTCCAGCTCGGGGGTCCACAGCGTCAGCCACGCCTCGACGTCCTCCGGCGCCGGCGTGCGGGCGCTCAGCACTCGTTCCCTCGCGCGCAGCTCACGCCGGGCCAGTGACACCAAGGCCGTCTTGCCCGCGCCTGGCTCACCCGTCACCGCCACGACCTTGCCCCGCTCCAGCGCGGCGCGGGCCTGCCCGACCGCGCCGGTCCAGCAGGGCGACAGCGGCTCGTCCCGGTGCTGCAGCCGGTCGGCGTACACGCGGAAGACCTCGCCCCTCGGGGTCGGCCGCACCTTGCGGCCCGACCCCCTGGCCAGCATCAGCGCCGCCGTGTTGCCCGCGGCGGCCTGGGCGAGTGCCAGCAGCAACTCCGACGACGAGTCCGACCAGGTCGTGAGGTTGACGCTGCCGGCGAGCCCGCCCGTGTGCGGATCGGGCACGGGCACGGCCGCGCAGGTGTAGCCGCGCAGGCCCGTGCAGAAGTGCTCCTCGGCTCGCACCAGTGACGGAGCGCGATCGGCGAGTGCCAGCCCGAGGCCGTTGGTGCCCGCGTTGCGCTCGGCGAAGTAGAAGCCGGGGGCCAGGTGAACGCCGTCGAGCGAGCGGTTGATGGCGGAGTCGTTGCACAGCCTCGCCAGCACCAGGCCGTCACCGTCAGTGATCATCAGGCTGATCGGTTCGTTCGCGAGCGTGGTCTGCAGGCCCCGCAGCACCTCGGTGCCGCACTCGTAGAGCAGCGAGCCGGTGTCGACCGAACCGGTGAACACGGGACGCATCTCGTCCTCCGTGAGGCCGTACCGCTCGCTGCGCAGCCAGGACGCGCGCAGGCGCGGCGCCACGGCGACCGACTTCTCCACATCGACCTCCCTGGACGCGACGTTGCGACCACGGCAACGGTACTGGCCCGTCACGCGACCTCCACCATGCGCGATGTCTCAAACTGAGACAAGTGGGTGGTCCCCGGCGAGCGCCGGTGTGCCTAGCGTCCCTGCCGAACGTGTCAAGGCTGCCACGGACCTGGAGGAACGCACATGTACAGCAAGGACGGCGAGCACTACTTCATTGTGGACGCCCACATCGCGCTGTGGGACGCGCGGCCGGAGAACCAGCTCAACATCCACGGCAAGCAGTTCATCGACTGCTTCTACGACTACCACCGCAACCTGAGCCCGGAGTCGGAGCAGTGGACCTACGAGGAGTACCTCTACCAGGGCGGCGAGCGCCTGATGAAGGACCTCTTCACCGACGGTTACGTAGACCACGCGATCTTCCAGCCCGCCCACCTGGGTGCGTTTTACCGCAACGGTTTCGGGCAGACCGAGGAGGCCTTCGCGCTCGCGCGGCGGCATCCCGACAAGCTCACCTACAACCACTGCTGGGACCCCCGGCACGAGCAGGCCGGGCTCGACCAGCTCCGGCGCGACGCCGAGCGGTTCGGGCTCAAAGGCGTGAAGCTCTACACCGCCGAATGGCAGGGCGACTCGCGCGGCTACAAGCTCGACGACCCGTGGTCGTACCGGTACCTGGAAGCCTGTCAGGAGCTGGGGATCCGCAACATCCACATCCACAAGGGACCGACGATCCGGCCGCTCGACCGGGACGCCTTCGACGTCGCCGACATCGACAAGGTCGCCACCGACTTCACCGGCCTCAACTTCGTCGTGGAGCACTGCGGCCTGCCCCGGCTGGAGGACTTCTGCTGGATCGCCACGCAGGAACCGAACGTGCACGCCGGACTCGCGGTAGCGATGCCGTTCATCCACACCAGGCCCCGGTACTTCGCGCAGATCATCGGCGAGCTGCTCTACTGGCTCGACGAGAACCGGATCCAGTTCTCCAGCGACTACGCGCTGTGGACGCCGCGGTGGCTGGTCGAGGCGTTCGTGGACTTCCAGATCCCCGACGACATGACCGAGTACGCGCCGCTGACCGTGGCGCAGAAGAAGAAGATCCTCGGCCTGAACGCGGCGGCGATGTACGACCTCCCGGTTCCCGAGCAACTGCGGTTGCCGCGTGAGGAGCCGCAGGCCGTGGCGGTGGCGTGATGGTCACCGAGGAGGAAGCCTTTGCCGCCCTGCACACGGTGGTCGACCCCGAGCTGGACGAGCCCATCACCGATCTCGGGTTCGTGCGTTCGCTGGACGTGGACGGCCCGAACGTGACCGTCCACCTGCGACTGCCGACGTCGTTCTGCGCGCCCAACTTCGCCTACCTGATGGCCTCCGATGCCAAGGACGCCCTGACTGCCTTGCCCGGTGTTGACAAGGCGGAGGTGTGGCTCGACGACCACCACGACTCGGAGGTGATCAACCGGGGCCTCGCCGAGGACGCCGGATACCGCGGCACGTTCGGCGCCGAGGCCGAGCACGACCTCGACGAGCTGCGGCTGACGTTTCGCCGCAAGGCCCACACAGCCGCGATGGAACGTGCGTTGACGCAGCTGCTCAGGGCGGACCCTCGGCTGTCCGAAGAGGACCTCCACGACGTCACCATCGCCGATCTGCCCGAGGGGGCCCAGACCGAGGGGTTGTTGCGGCGGCGCGAAGCGCTCGGACTTGGCACCGGACCGGCGGAACCGGTGCTCGTCGACGACCACGGCGCGCCCTACCCGCGCGAGGAGGTGCCCCTGCGGCTGCGCTTCGCGCGCTCGATCCGGATCTCCATCGACGGCAACGCGCACTTCTGCCGGGGGCTGCTGCGCACCCGCTACCCCGGTTCCGGAGAAGACCAGGCGCCTCGCGCGCCCGAGCAGTTTTCCACCACCACGGTAAGGACGAAGGCATCATGAAGGCAGTACAGGTCGTCGGCTACGGCAGGAACCTCGAGCTGGCGGACGTTCCCGCCCCTGAGGTGACGGGCCCGCACGACGTCATCGTGAGGATCGGCGGTGCGGGCGTGTGCCGCACCGACATCCACATCCTCGAAGGCCAGTGGGCGGAGAAGTCCGGCGTGACCTTGCCCTACACGATCGGGCACGAGAACGCGGGCTGGGTGCACGCCGTCGGCAGCGCCGTCACCAACGTGGCGGAGGGCGACAAGGTGATCGTGCACCCGCTCATCACGTGCGGGCTCTGCCGGGCGTGCCGCGCCGGCGACGACGTCCACTGCGCACAGTCGGCGTTCCCCGGCATCGACACGAATGGCGGGTACGCCGAGTACCTCAAGACGTCCGCGCGCAGTGTCGTCCGGATCGACGACTCGCTGGAGCCCTCCGACGTGGCCGCGCTCGCCGACGCCGGGCTCACCGCCTACCACGCCGCCGCCAAGGCGGCGCGCACGCTGCGGCCGGGGGACCGGTGCGTGGTGATCGGCGCGGGCGGGCTCGGGCACATCGGCATCCAGGTGCTCAGGGCGATCACCGCGGCGGAGCTGATCGTGGTGGACCGCAACGCCGACGCCGTGAAGCTGGCCGTTTCGATC
Organism: Prauserella sp. PE36; assembly: GCF_003311655.1. Taxonomy (NCBI): domain Bacteria; kingdom Bacillati; phylum Actinomycetota; class Actinomycetes; order Pseudonocardiales; family Pseudonocardiaceae; genus Prauserella; species Prauserella sp. PE36. The sequence goes on from NZ_QEQT01000037.1 coordinate 187,363, forward strand.
GGTGCCGACCACGGCGTGGTGGCCTCGGGCGGACAGGTGGACGAGGTGCTCGGGCTCACCGGTGGCGATGGCGCCGAGGTGGTGCTCGATTTCGTGGGCGAGGGCGGCGCGACCGGGGACGGCGTCGCGATGCTGCGCAGGGCGGGCGACTACCACGTGGTCGGGTACGGCGAGAACATCGACGTGCCGACCATCGACATCATCTCCACGGAGATCAACTTCATCGGCAACCTCGTGGGCTCCTACACCGACCTCTGCGAGCTGATGGTGCTCGCCGCGCAGGGCCGTGTCCGCCTGCACACCAGCAAGTACCCGCTCGAGAGGTTCCAGGACGCACTGGACGATCTCGACGCGGGCCGAATCCGCGGCCGCGCCATCCTGACCCCCTGACCCCCTGACGCAGCGCGAGTCGTGCGCTCGGGCCCGCGAGTCGTGCGCTGCGGGACGGGCACCTCGCGGTGCCGAACGCGGAACTCGCCGTCGGGAGCGGGGAACTCGCGGGCGGGAGCGGGGGACTCGCGGGCGGGAGCGGGGGACTCGCGGGCGGGAGGCTCGCCGCGCTCGATGGTTGAGCGTCCGGGTCTTGATCATCCGGTCCTGGCCGGACATGCTCGGTGCCGGAACCGCCCGAGCCGACCGGAAGCAGGTGCCATGGCCGCCACCTCGTTGCTTGAGCTGACCGCCGACGCGACGTTGCCCGCTGACGGGTTCGCCGGGCCCCTGCTCGGCCGGGCATGGAACCCGGCCGTCGCCGGGCCGTCGCCGGTCGCCGTCCGCGTCGACGGGGTGGTGGACGTGTCGGACCGGTTCGCGACTGTCGCCGACCTCGCGCAGGCCGGCGACCCCGCGCGGGCGCTCGCCGAGACCGACGGCGAGCGGCTCGGCGACGTGGACGAACTGCTCGCCAACACGGTCACCCGTCCCGGCGATCCGGCGCGAGCGCGGTTCCTCGCACCCGTCGACCTCCAGCCGGTGAAGGCCGCGGGCGTGACGTTCGCGATCTCGATGCTGGAACGGCTGATCGAGGAACGCGCGCTCGGAGACCCCGGCGCGGCGGCGGAGATCCGGCGGGAGATCGGCGAGCTCGTCGGCTCGGACTTCTCCCGGCTACGGCCCGGCTCCGCCGAGGCGGCCGAGCTCAAGCGGCTGCTCGTCGAGCGCGGGGAGTGGAGCCAGTACCTGGAGGTGGGGATCGGGCCGGACGCCGAGATCTTCACCAAGGCGCTGCCGCTGTCCTCGCTCGGCACCGGCGGCAGCGCCGGGGTGCTGCGCACGTCGGAGTGGAACAACCCGGAGCCCGAGATCGCGCTGCTCGTCGACTCGGCGGGCCGGATCGTCGGCGCCACCCTCGGCGACGACGTGAACCTGCGCGACTACGAGGGCCGCTCCGCGCTGCTGCTGCCGAAGGCGAAGGACAACAACGCCTCGTGCGTGCTGGGCCCGTTCGTCCGGCTCTTCGACGACACGTTCGGCCTCGACGACGTCCGCACCACCACGGTCACGCTGGAGGTGACGGGCCTGGACGGCTTCACGCTCACCGGTTCCTCGGCGCACAGCGAGATCAGCAGGGACCCGGCCGACCTGGTCGCCCAGCTGATCGGGCCGCAGCACCAGTACCCGGACGGCGTGGTGCTCATGCTCGGCACGATGTTCGCCCCAGTGGCCGACCGCGACGAGCCCGGCGGCGGGTTCACGCACAAGGAGGGCGACCTCGTGCACATCTCGGCGCCCCAGCTCGGCACGCTCACGCACGACGTCCGGTTCTGTGACGACTGTCCACCGTGGACCTACGGGGTCACGGCGCTGATGCGCAACCTCGCCGCGCGTGGCCTGCTCAGCTGAGC
>NZ_QEQT01000038.1:0-43941 GCF_003311655.1 Prauserella sp. PE36
CAACGCAGCCGGCGGGAAGCTGGGCCGCCGAATTATGTGGCGAACTTCCGGCGGGGCGCACTAGTCCACCAGCGTCCGGCCGGTCAGCCGCAGGAAGACGTCCTCCAGCGTGCTGCGGCGCACGAGGCTCGACAGCGGCCGCACTCCCCTGCCGTGCGCCTGTTCCAGCGCCGCCTCACCGGTGGCGGTGTACAGCAGGATCCGGTCGGGCAGCACCTCGACCCGCTCGCCGAGGTCGGTCACCCGCGCCACGGCCGCCTCCTGGTCACCGGGGGCGAAACGCAACTCCAGCACCTCCCGCGTGGAGTACCGCGCGATGAGTTCGGCCGGCGAGCCCTCGGCGACCACGCGCCCGCCGTCCATCACGACGAGCCGGTCGCAGAGCTGTTCCGCCTCGTCCATGTAATGGGTTGTGACGATGAGCGTGACCCCGGCGGACTTGAGCCGGAAGAGCCTGTCCCACAGCAGGTGCCGGGCCTGCGGGTCGAGCCCCGTGGTGGGCTCGTCGAGCAGCAGCAGCTCGGGGTCGTTGACGAGCGAGCGCGCGATGGTGAGCCGCCGCTTCATGCCGCCGGACAGCGGCTCCACCTCGTCGTCGGCCCGCTCGGTGAGCTGCGCGAACTCCATCAGCTCGACGGCCTTGCGCCGCACGTGGGCCTTGGAGAGCCCGAAGTACCGGCCGTACACCTGCAGGTTCTGCCGGACCGTGAGCTCGGTGTCGAGGTTGTCCTGCTGCGGCACGACGCCGAGCCGGGCGCGGACGCGCGGACCCTCGCGGTCCGGGTCCATGCCCAGCACCTTCAGCTCACCGTCGGAGCGAGGCGACACGCACGCGATCATGCGCATCGTGGAGGACTTGCCCGCGCCGTTCGGGCCGAGGAATCCGAACGCCTCTCCCTTGCGGACGTGCAGGTCGATGCCGCGGACTGCCTCGAACTCGCCGAAGCGCTTCACCAGCGCCTTGGCCTCCACCATGGTGGTGTCGTCTGTCTCCGCTCCCACGGTTGGCACACTGCCACGCACCTCCGACAGAATCGAGCGGTTTAGCCGATGGCGCAGCGCAGGGTGGCGCTCACCCCGTTCACGGTCACGGTCAGCTCGGCGACGCCCCTGCGCAGCGCGGTGAGGGTCCCGGTCGCCGGGTCGAACGTCGCGAGGTCGCGCGGTGACGGCCGGCTTCCCGGTGCGGCCACGTGCACCCGGTCGCCCGCCCAGTCGGCGCTCACCGGGTAGGCGACCGGAACCGTGCGCCCGGACTGCGTCACCTCGGCCGTCACGGTTCCCTCCGCGCCCCTCGCGAGCCGGCCGGGCCCGGCGACCGTGAGCTCGTCGACGTGCGGGCGGGTCTCGACGCGAACGGGTTCGCCGCGGTCGTCCGGGTCGACCCGCACGATGCTCCAGCCCGTGAAGCCCCCGTCGCCGGGCGCGGCCGAGGGCGCCTTGCCAGAGTTGCCGTTCACCAGGTACGGCACGCCGTCCTCGCGCGTGAGGTCGAAGACACCGGCGTGGGACGTGATCGCGGCGGCCGGCTTGCCGGAGCGCTCCTCGAACTCCGTCAGCCAGTCGGTGACCAGATCCGCCTCCTTACGGTCGGCCAGCTGCGAGTTGCCCGCCGGAGCGGGGTCGTCGACCGGGTGGTGCATGGCCACCACCACGCCGCGGATCGCACGGTCGCGGGCGGCGCGGTCGAGGGCCTCGTCGAGCAGGCGCACCTGGTCGAACCCGCCCGCCCGCAGGCTGCCGCGGGAGGTGTCGAGCAGCACGAGCCGGATGCCCTCGACGTCCACGACCCGGTAGGGTTCGCCGAACTCGGCCTGGAACTCCGCGAGCCCGCTGCCGCCGTCGGCCTCGTGGTTGCCGGGCACGTAGTACCAGGGGACCTTGCCCTCCAGCTCCTCGCTGATCACCGTACGGGCGAGAGCGAAGTCGGGAGCCGTGCCGCGATCGGTGAGGTCACCGTTGATGAGCACGAGGTCCGGCCGCGCGGCGACGGCCTCGCGCATGGTGCGCCTGGCCTGCGCGACGAGCGGGCCGTCCGGGTTGTCGGCGGTGAACTGGGCGTCGCTGAGCACGGCGATCCGCAAGCCCCGAGGGCCCACCGTGCCGTCGGTGACGAGCGCGGGGTCGCGGGTGCCGGGGTCGGCGGGCGGCTCGGCCGTCGCCGCCACGTGCGCGGTCAGGTCGTCGAAGACGAGCCTGCCCTCGTACTGCTGGGCCGGCACGTTCTCAACGGCGTAGAAGCGCGTGAGCCGCTGCCCCTGCGGCAGGCCCTCCGGCAGGACGGCCTCGACGTAGCGCCAGCCCGTCCAGTCGACGCTGAGCGCCAGGTCGACCACCGACGCCACGTTCGCGGCGTCCCGCAGCTCGGCGCGCAGCCACGCGCCCTTGCCGTCGCCATTGACCCACAGGCCGACCTTCTGCGTGCCCTCGGGCAGCGCGAGCGGCTGCGCGGCGGTGACGTAGGCGGCGCGCGTGGCGTTGGTTCCGGTGAGGCGGTAGTCGAGCGCGAGCCCCTGGCCGCCGTCGCGGCCCTCGGCCGCCGACAGCGCCGCGCCGACCACGCTGGGGTAGACCGTCGCGCGCCAGCCCCCGGTGCCGTCGAGCGGGGCGAGCACCCTCGGCTCGCTGCCGACCGCGGCGGCGAGGTGGGTGGTGAGCCCGGCCGCGCCGGCCTTGATCACCGAGGCTCCGGTGTCTTTGAGCGCGGTGACGGTGAAGTGGTCGCCCTCGGCCTCGACTCGGACGACCGAGGGGTCGTACTCCAGCTTCACGTCGCGGGGTTCGAGCCACGTGCCGTAGCCGTCGGCGTCGTAGCCGTAGACCTGGAAGGCGCCGGTGGCGCCCTTGCCGGACAGCGCGAGCCGTTCGGTGCTCGTGCCGAGGCGCTCGGGCTCGCCGAGCACGGTGAGCGTGGTGCTGCCGCGCTTGCCGCGCTCCATCGCGACGACGTCCACCTCGGCGCGCTTCGCGGCATCGCGCCGGTCGGCCCGCGCCGTGAACACGCCGTTCCTGACGGTGCCCCGCGCGGCGTTTGTGGTGCGCCAGAACGGCCTGCTCGCCACGGCGGCGCCGGTCTCGTCGTGCCCGCCGGCGTCGAGCACCCGGGTGAGCCCCGAGAGCACGCGTGTGGCGTCCTCGCTCTGCTGCGCGGGTTCCGGCGCGAAGCCGGTGAGCCTGCCGCTGCCGGGCTTGGTCGCGAAGCCGATCCCGTTGGGCACGAGGCGTTCCCCGCCGTCGGAGGGCGAGTTGTGCACGGTCGGAACCTGCTCCCCCTGTTCGCGGGCGAGGAGTGTGGAGGAGCCGCCGCCGTCGAGGTTGAGCGCGTCGTCGGCGCCGAGCGACTTCAGGTGCCGTGCGAGCTCCAGCTCGGTCATGCCCCTGCTGTCGGCCTGCCTGCCGTCGACGGTGACGAGCCACATCCTCGTGCCGTCGGCGGAGAACCCGGCCGCCGTGCGCGGATGCGCCGTCGCCGCGTCGACGTTCTGCACCACGCCGTCTCGCAGCAGCACCTTGTTGCCGCCGACCGCGACGGAGACGTCGCCCGCCTCGGTGCGGGGCGCGTACTCCACCGTCACCGCGTCGCCGGGCTTCAGCGCCGCGAGCGCGTCCGCACCGCCGTCGCGCGCGAGCACGACGGTGCTGCCGCCCGCGATCGGCCCTTCGGCGGGCTTGTCCCGCACGGCGGTGACGACGCCGTCGCGGACCTCGACCTCGCGGACGCGCTGCGCTCCGGCGACCGACGTGGCCCGGGAAGCGCTGCCCCACAACGGGGTGTAGACGCCGATACCGTTCGCGGGCAGGCGTGCGCCGTTGAGGTTGGTGGCCGGCACGACCTCGCCGCCCGGCAACGTGAGCGACGCGGTGAGGAACACCTCGGCGAGCCGGGCGGTCCCGTCCTCCGTGATGGCCGCGGTGAGGTTGTGCCCCGAGGCCGGTGCCGTCTGCAGCTCACCGTCGTCGATGCCGACGCCGAGCGGAGCGCCGGTGGCGTTGATGTCGAAGAAGTCGCCGTTCACGCCCGCGACCGCGCCCGCACGGGCCACCTGCTCGGACAGCGGCGTCCGCGCCGACACGGCGCCCGGGCTGAGATAGGTGGGGCGCAGGCCGGCGGTGAGGTCGATGGCGAGAGTGTCACCGCGGATCCAGCCCTGAGGGTCGAAGCGGTCGAATTCCGTGAGCGTCAGTCCCGGCGCGACGGGAGTCGTCGCGGTGTCGGTGATCAGTCCGGCGTCGCCGTCCGCCGCCGCGACCGTCTCGACGGGAGGCGGCCCGAGCGGCGCGTCGAGCGGATCCGCCGCCGACGGCGTGACGGGCAGGACGACCACCACCGCGGCGCACACCGCGGCCACACGTGCAGTTCTCACCGAACACCCCAGCTTTCCCCAGCGGTCGTGATCATTAGACCGGGGCCGGGCCGACGCCGGAAGTACTGGGAATGAACGGAAAGCGAACCTACGGCGAGGTGGCCACGCGCGCCCTGATGCCGCGGAAGTGCTCGTCGACGGCCGCGCGCAGGGCGGGTTCGTCCTTGGCGCGCAAGGCTTCCAGGATCGCGCGGTGCCACTGCGCGGTGACCACGGGGGTGTCGTCGGCCCTCGGCAGCTGCGCGTCGAGCGCGTTGAACACCTTCCAGAACACCTGCAGCAGATCGAGCACGAGATCGTTGCCGAGCGGCCGGTAGAGCGTCTCGTGGAAGCGCCAGTCCTCCGTCGGCGCGTAGCGGCCCTGCTCGGCCTCGCGCTCCATCGCGGCGACGGCCTCGTCGAGCGCGGCGAAGTCGAGCCGGTCGTAGGCGGCGAGCACGTGCCCCACGAGGCCGGACTCCAGCACCTCGCGCACCTCGAGGAGGTTCCGGATGTCGGCGTAGTCGCCCCGCACCGACAGCGCGCCGCGGAAAGCCAGCCCGGTCTCGAGCGCCGACAGCGGCACGGAGCCGACGTAGGTGCCGTAGCCGTGCCGGATGTCGACGATGCCGACGGCCTCGAGCGCCTTCATCGCCTCGCGCAGCGGGTGCCTGCTCACCTCGAGCTCCTCCATGAGCTCGAACTCGGTGGGCAGCGGGGAGCCGGGCACGAGCCCGCGGTCCACGATCAGCCGCTTGATCGACTCCTGGAGCGCACGCTGGTTGGCGCGTGCGCCCGACTGCCGCCCACTCGCCGAGGTACCCACGGGTACGGAGTCTAGATGTTCACCCATGGGCCACCGGTTCGGCGAGCAGTTCGGGCACGGCCGCGGCGGCCGCGGCGCGCAGCCCGGGGATCCGCTCCGGCGGCACCGAGCGGTGCGGCCAGCGCACCCGCGTGCCGAGGTCCGCCCAGCCGCCGATCGCGGCGAGGGTCTTGTCGAGCGCGGGATCGCAGTAGCCCTCCCGCGCCAGCGGAACGATGTGCTGGTCGAGGAACGCGCGCAGCCGCCGTTCCAGGTCGAGGGCCGACGCCGGGTCGGTGCGCATCGACTCGTACCAGCGCACGGCACCGGCCGGGCTCAGGCACGCGACGTTGGAGTACGAGCCGGCCGCGCCCTCGGCGGTGGCCGACGCGAGCGTGTGGCCGGCGACGAACACCGCGAGCCGCCCGGTGAGGTGGCGTGCGACGGCGATGCCGGGCACCTTCACGCCGATCAGCTCCGGTACCTCCCCGGCGAGGCGGCCGAGCAGCTCCGGACCGAGCTGGGTCTTGGCGTAGGGCGGGCTGTAGAGCACGAGGGGCACGCCGTCCGCCGCATCGGCCATTCCGCGCACGGCGTCGACCACCTCGTCCTGGCCCAGTGGCAGCCAGTCTGGCAGCACGACCTGGATGGCGCCTGGCCGCAGCGCGGCGGCGCGCCGGATCCGGCCGAGGGACACCTGCCCGCTCGGATGGCTCGCGCCGAGCTGGAACGGAACGCCGGCCACCGTGGCCCGCTCGGCGACGAGCGCGTGCAGCTCGTCGCACTCGGCCTCGGTGAGCGTGAAGAACTCCCCCGCGGTGCCGTTGGTGTAGACGCCGTGCACACCAGAGCCCAGCACCTTGTCGAGCGCGGCGCGGAGGCGCTCGAAGTCGATGGCGTCGTCCGGCCCGACGGGCAGCAGCACGCTCGCCCAGATGCCGCTGAGCGTGCCGGAACGGAGTGCTTGCATCCTGGCCTTTCCGAAGCTACGGTACCGCCTGACATAGGACATCCTATGTCCTCGAACCTACGGAGGTCCAGGCCATGGCAGCGTCGCCGCCCGCCAGCCAGGGGTCGTTCCGTGAGCTCGACCGAGGACAGCGCAAGGCGTTCTTCGCCGCCTGGCTCGGCTACCTGCTCGACGGCTTCGACTTCATCCTGATCACGCTCATCCTCACCGAGATCGCCGACGACTTCGGGCTCGACCTGACGCAGGCGGCCACACTCGTCTCCGCCGCCTTCGTGTCCCGCTGGCTCGGCGGGCTCGTCCTCGGCGCGATCGCCGACCGCTACGGCCGCAAACCGGCGATGATCCTCGCGATCCTCGCCTTCTCGGTCGGCAGCGGGCTCTGCGGTTTCGCGTGGGACTACTGGTCACTGTTCATCTTCCGCGCCGTCGTGGGCATCGGCATGGCCGGCGAGTACGGCTCCAGCGCCACCTACGTCATGGAGTCGTGGCCGAAGTCGATGCGCAACCGCGCCACCGGCTTCCTGCTCTCGGCCTATCCCATCGGCACGGTGCTCGCCGCACTCGCCTACGAGCTCATCGTCCCTGCCGCGGGCTGGCGCTGGCTGTTCTACGCCGGGCTGGTGCCGATCGCGCTCACCCTGTACCTGCGGCGCGCGCTGCCCGAAGCCGCCGAATGGAAATCCGAGGTCGGCGACCGCAAGGACGTCACGACCTCGTCGGTGCTGTTCTCGCCGAAGCGACGGCTGCCCAACGCCGCGCTCGCCGTGGTGCTCTCCGCCGCGCTGGTGTTCATCTTCACCAAGACCGGCGGCGGCGCGACGCCGTACCTGATCGCGCTCACGGCGCTCTGCTTCGTGGTGCTCGCGATCCAGCTCGCGGGTCGCATGTGGCCGGTGATGATCGCGATCATGATCACGGTCTTCTGTGCGTTCCTGTACTCGTGGCCGATCCAGTCGCTCCTGCCGACCTACCTCAAGACCGACCTCGGCTACGACGCCGGGCAGGTGTCCAACGCGCTCACGTGGGCCGGGCTCGGCTACGCGGCGGGCTCGTGCCTCGCGGGGATCATCGGCGACAAGCTCGGCACGCGCAGGGCCTACGTGCTCGGCCTGTTCGTGTCGCTGCTGTTCGTGTTCCCCGTGTTCGCGCTTCCGGCCGGCAACATCGTGCTGCTGTGGGTGCTGCTGTTCGTCATGCAGGCGACCAGCCAGGGCATCTCCGGGCTGCTGCCCAAGTACATCGGCGACCACTTCCCGACACGGCTGCGCGCGGCCGGCCTCGGGTTCTCCTACAACGTCGGCGCGCTCGGCGGCGCGGTCGCCCCGCTGGCCGGTGCCGCGATCGCGGAGGACATCGGCAGCCTCGGCACCGCGCTCACCGTGCTCGCCGGCTCGCTGACGATCGTGGTCGCGCTGATCATCGGCTTCAACGTGCCCGCGCGGATCGGCCGCGCCCTCAAGATCGACTCCGACGCGCCCGCGTTGCTGCCCCCTGAAAGGAAGACCACCAGTGGTGTCTGATTCCGGCCTTTTCCTGCACGGTGTCATCCCCCCGCTCGTGACCCCTCTCGACGAACGCGGGGAGGTCGACCGGCGCTCGCTGGAACGGCTCGTGGCCTGTCAGCTCGACGCCGGCGTCGACGGCGTGTTCGTCGGCGGATCGAGCGGGGAGGTCGCCCTGCTGGACACCGCGCAGCGGCGTGCCGTCGTGGAGGTCACCGTTGGCGCCGTGGCCGGTGCCGTGCCGGTGCTCGCGGGCGCCGTCGACACCGGCACGCGGCGGGTGATCGAGCACGCGCGGCAGGCCGCCGAGCTGGGCGCCGACGCCGTGGTGGTGACGGCCCCGTTCTACGTCAAGCCGCACCCGGCCGAGATCGTCGCGCACTTCCGGCACGTGCACGCCGCCGTGGACGTGCCCGTGGTGGCCTACGACATCCCGAGCGCGGTCGGCGCCCGGCTCACACCCGACATCGTCGTGGAGCTCGCGGAGTCGAAGGACGTGGTGGCGCTCAAGGACTCCAGCGGTGACCTGGCGACCTTCCGGGAGATCCTGCGGCGCACCGGGCTGCCCGCGCTGAGCGGATCGGAGCTGCTCGCCGACACGGCGGTGCGACTGGGCGCGGCGGGACTCGTGCCGGGCCTGGGCAACGTGGACCCGCACGGTTACGTGCGGCTGTACCGGGCCGCGCGCGACGGCGATGCGGCCGCCGCGGCCGCCGAGCAGGACCGGCTCGCGCGGCTGTTCGAGATCGTCTCGGTGGCCGACCTCGGCCGCATCGGATTCACCGCGGGGGCACTCGGCGCGTTCAAGGCGGCGATGGCGTTGCGGGGCATCATCGACTGCCCCGCGACGAACCGGCCCCTGGCACCCCTGTCGCCCTCGGAGACAGAGACGATCGCGGAGATCCTCGCGGCCGAGGGCCTCGGCAAGCTCTGACCCCGGATGCAGTGAAGGCCACCATGCCTGCGTTGAACGCAGTGATGGTGGCCTTCACTGCATGGCGCGAACTAGGAAACCGGGTCGAAGGGCTTGCGGTCCGGTTGGCAGACGGTGCCCTCGGCGGGAAGCCTGCCCTCGATGAAGTAGGCGTCCAGGGCCGAGTCGACGCAGGCGCTGTTGCCGCGGGCGCCGTGGCCGAACGACTCCAGCGTCAGCAGCCGCGCGTCGCCGAGGCGCTGGGCCGTGCTGACGGCGTCCTCATAGGGGGTCGCGGGGTCGCCGAGGCTGTTGCCGACCACGAGCACCGGGTTGGCGGTCTGCTTGTCCCACGGGCCCGCGTAGCGGTCCGGATCGGACGCTGGCCACGAGGCGCACGGCAACGACAGCCACGTCCACTGTGGACCGAATCCGGGTGCCTCGCGGTCGGCCTTGCGGCCGTACGCCGTCCACGCCCACGGGTTGCGCGGGTTGTCGGTGTCCGCGCAGAAGACGCCGATCCCCTGCTCCGGTCCCGCGTAGTACTCGTCCTGCTCCTGGAATCCGGGCTGCGGCGCGGGTTCCGGGATCTCGGCGACCGGGACACTCCGGGCCTGCACCCCGGGCTCGGTCGCGTCGGACAGCGCCTGGAGGAACTCGGCGAGACCCGCCGACCCGCTCGCGTCGTAGAGCGCACCGAGCGTGGACGACACGGCCTGCTGGTAGGTCACCTCCACCGGCTCGCCGGCACCCGGCGGCAGGATGTCGACCGGCCCCTCGCGCAGGGCGCCGAGGATCGCGTCGTATTTCTCGCCGAGGTCGCGGCCCGGCTCGCGGAACGCGCAGCGCTCGTCGGCCTCGCACTCGGCAAGGAAGGTCTCCAGCGACCGCTGCGAGCCGTCGAAGCTGCCGAGGCGGTAGGGGAACGGCTGGAAGCGCTCTGCGGGATTGCTCCCGGTCGTCCACTCGACGGGGTCGAGCACGGCGTCGATCACCAGCGAGCGGACGTTCTCCGGGAACAGGTTGGCATAGACGGTGCCGAGGTGGCTGCCGTAGGAGATGCCGTAGTACGACGCCTGTTCCTCGCCGAGCGCCTGGCGAAGCAGGTCCATGTCGCGGGCGACGTTCGCGGTGGACATGTGCCCGATGAGCGGTCCCGCGTTCTGCGCGCAGAGCCGGGCGCCCTTGCGCGTGTCGGCGATGCGCTGGCGGGTTTCCCCGGGCGTCACCGGGAAGTAGCCCGCGAGCAGCTCACCCTGCGCGGGGTCGTCGAAGCAGCGCAGCGGTGTGCTCTCGGCGACGCCGCGCGGGTCGAACCCGACGATGTCGAAGCGCTGGTGCAGCTCCGGGGTCAGCTCGGGCAGGATGCGGCCGGAACCGCCGGGCCCGCCGGGGTTGTAGAAGATCGTGCCGAGCTTGTTCGCCTGGTCGACGGCGGGCAGCCTGCCCAGCGCGAGCGTGATGGTCTCGCCGTGCGGGTCCCGGTAGGACAGCGGCACCTCCGCCTCGGCGCACTCGTACTCCGGGGACACCCACTCGGCACAAGGTCCCCAGCTCAGCTCCGGTACCGGCGCGCCGTTGGTGCCCAGTACCTCGTCCGCGGCTCCGGCCTGTCCCGCGGCGACCAGCCCGGCTGCGACCACGAGCGAACCCAGCACGGCCACACTTCGAAAACGTCTCACATCCCCCAGCCCCTTATGGAGATCAACTACCAGTCACTTGACCGACGGTAGCGAAGAAGGGGGATCACCCGCCAGGGCTGAACACAACAGCCCCCAAGGCCACCTTTGGTGCGCTCAACGCACCAAAGGTGGCCTTGGGGCCGATCAGAGTTGGCTCAGAGGTCGGGGAACCAGAGCTTCAGCTCGCGCTCGGCGGACTCCGGGGAGTCGGAGCCGTGCACCAGGTTGAACTGCGTCTCCAGGGCGAAGTCGCCGCGGATCGTGCCCGGCGTCGCCTTCTCCACCGGGTCGGTGCCACCGGCGAGCTGACGGAACGCCGGGATGGCCCTCGGGCCCTCCACGGCGATCGCGACGAGCGGACCGGAGGTGATGAACTCCAGCAGCTCACCGAAGAACGGCTTGTCCTTGTGCTCGGCGTAGTGCTCCTCGGCGACCGAACGCTCCACGACGCGCAGGTCCATCGCGGCGAGCGTGAGCCCCTTGCGCTCGATGCGCGAGATCACCTCGCCGACGAGGCCCCGCTTGACGCCATCGGGCTTGACCAGAACCAGCGTGCGCTCACTCACGGGGTGTTACTCCTTCATTAACTGCGAGAACGGTGCTGGCAGCCTAGCGGCCCGCTCACCCGCGCTCGGGGCGCAGGGTCCTCGACCAGAGCGAGGCACCCGTGCCGTCGCGCAGGTCCACCGTGAGGTCCCCGCTCCCACCGTCGATGTTGAGCTCCCCGAAATGCTGGTAGCCGTCCATCGGCGAGGTGTTCGCCACCGGCGGCGCGTGCACGAACTCCGCCTTCGGCCCGAACGTCGGGTCGAGCGTGTTCGGGCCGAACGCCCCCGCGTGCAGCGGGCCGGACACGAACTCCCAGAACGGCTCGAAGTCGGTGAACGACGCGCGGTCCGGCGAGTAGTGGTGCGCCGCCGTGTAGTGCACGTCGGCCGTCAGCCACACGACGTTGCGCACCCGCCTGCGCGCGATCTCCCGCAGCACCCAGGCGAGCTCGCTCTCCCGCCCGCCCGGCGCACCGGGCAGCCCGTTCGCGACACCCTCGATGTGCTGGCCATCGGGCACGATCAGCCCGATCGGGAGGTCGGCCTGGATGATCTTCCACGTCGCGGTGCTGCGCGCCAGCTCGCGGACGAGCCAGCTCGCCTGCCGCTCTCCCAGCACCGTGCCCGGCGCCGTCTTGTCCGACGTGTTGGCGTCCTTGTAGGAACGCATGTCCAGCACGAAGATCTCGGCGTGCCTGCCGCGAGTGAAGCTGCGGTACACCCGGCCGTCGACGGCGGCCTTCGCGTCGATGGGCTGCCACTCGTGGAACGCCTGGAACGCCCGCTTCGCCAGCACGTCCACGCGCTTCTCGGTGTACTGCGGCAGGTCCAGGATCTCGCCGGGGTACCAGTTGTTGGTCACCTCGTGGTCGTCCCACTGGACGTAGCTCGGCACGGCCGCGGCGAACGCGCGCACGTTCTCGTCGAGCAGGTTGTACGCGAACTGTCCCCGGTACTCGTCGAGCGTCTCCGCGACTTTGGTCTTCTCGGGCGTGACGACGTTGCGCCACGTGCGGCCGTCCGGCAGCTCGACGGTCTCGGTCAGCGGCCCGTCGGCGTACACGGTGTCGCCGTTGTGCAGGAACAGATCCGGGCGACGTGCGGCCATCGCCGCGTACGCCGTCATGCCGCCGATGTCGGGGTTGATGCCCCAGCCCTGCCCGGCGACGTCGCCCGACCACACGAGGCGCACATCGGCGCGGCCGAGCGGCGCGGTGCGGAACCGGCCGGTGAGCGGCTCGCTGGAGACCCGGCCGTCGAGGTCCTCGGCGGTGACGCGGTAGTGCACCTCCGTGCCAGGCGTCAGTCCGGGGATCCGCAGCTTGCCGGTGCCCCCGGTCTCCGGCGTGAGCAGCGGTCCGCGCAGCCGGCGGGCGCGGCGGAACGACGGGTCCGCGGCGATCTCGACGAGCATGCGCGAGGGCCGGTCCGCGCGGGTCCACACGATCGCGGAATTGGTGCTCACGTCGCCGGACTGCACGCCGTGGGTGAGGACGGGGCGTCCGCCGCGGACGAACGCGGCGGCGGTACCGGCGCCGAGGACGCCGGAGGCGAGCACGCCCGCGCCGGCCAGGCCGGCCTTGAGCACGCCGCGACGGTGGAGGGGAGTCTGTTCGGTCATGCCGAACTTCTATCCGGCTCCGGGGTCCGCCCGGCCAACGGCAGCTTGCCTGCCGGTGAATCCCGGACCGTGTCTGGCGATCCCCTGCCGAGCGAGCGGAATCAGCGTGGTGTCCCGCAGCGGGATGGTCAGCCGCCGCCTATCAGACCTGTTGGCTCGGCAGGCGGCCCTGGGCCATGCGGATGGCGACGTCGCGGCGCAGCCACATCAACCACAGCCACACGGCGAGGAACAGCACGCCGATCACGGCCACCGCCACCATCGACACGACGAACGCGATGAGCGCGACGTTGAGCGCCAGGATCACCCAGATCGTCCACGGCTTGCGCAGGAACCCGCAGCACGCCACCAGCGCCACGGCGATCGCGATGACCGCCCAGCCCTGGAAGCTGGTGATGCCGCTGCCGAGCGTCGCGACGACGGGCAGCGCGAGCGCCACCACGATCGCCTCCAGGATCAGCGTCCCGGCCTGCACGCCGCGGAAGCCCTTCATCGGGTCCTTCGCGGGCGGCTTCGGGGTCTCCTCGGGTTGCTCGCTCATACCGGCTCCCTGCCGAACAACGTACGTGCCTCGCCGACGGTGACCACCGAGCCGGTGACCAGGACTCCGCCCCCGGCAAGGGGTTCCTCGGGATCGTCGGTCTGCTCGACGAGCCCGATGGCGGTCTCGATCGCGGTGCCGAGCACGGGCTCGACCGTCACCCGCTCCTCGCCGAACACCAGCCGGGCCAGCTCGGCGAGCTCCTCCACCGGCATCGCGCGTTCGGAGTTGTTGCGGGTCACCACGATCTCGGACACCGCGGGCTCCAGCGCCTCCAGGATCCCGCGCACGTCCTTGTCGCGCAGCACGCCGACCACGGCGGCGAGCCTGCGGAAGGCGAACTCCTCGTCGATGGTTCTGGCGAGCGCAGCGGCGCCGTGCGGGTTGTGGGCGGCGTCGAGCAGCACGGCCGGTGCGGCCCTGACGCGCTC
The DNA here is from genome assembly GCF_003311655.1 of Prauserella sp. PE36. Lineage (NCBI taxonomy): Bacteria > Bacillati > Actinomycetota > Actinomycetes > Pseudonocardiales > Pseudonocardiaceae > Prauserella > Prauserella sp. PE36. The sequence goes on from NZ_QEQT01000038.1 coordinate 13,357, forward strand.
GAGCCTGCCGGGTGTCTGCACCTCGGCGAACGCCTCCCGCACCGCGTCGGGCACCAGTTGCCGGTCCCTGCCCGCGCCGAAGAAGGCCTCGACGCTCGCCAGCGCCAGCGCGGCGTTCTTGGCCTGGTGCTCGCCGTGCAGCGGCAGGAACACCTCCTCGTACACGCCGCCGAGCCCCTGCAGGCGCAGCAGCTGCCCGCCGACGGCGACATCGCGCGCGAGGACACCGAACTCGCTGCCCGCCCTGGCGACGGTGGCGTCGACCTCGACGGTGCGCTCCAGCAGGACGCGCTCGGCGTCGGGCTCCTGCTCGGCGAGCACCGCGACGCTGCCCTGCTTGATGATCCCGGCCTTCTCCCCCGCGATGCTCGTCCGGTCGCCGCCGAGGTACTCGACGTGGTCGATACCGATCGGGGTGATCACCGCGACCTGCCCGTCGGCGACGTTGGTGGCGTCCCAGGTGCCGCCGAGGCCGGTCTCCAGCACGGCGACCTCCACCGGGGCGTCGGCGAACGCGGCGAACGCCATCGCGGTGAGGACCTCGAACTTGCTCATCAGCGGGTCGTCGGGGCCGGCGCCGCGGTCGACCATGCTCACGAACGGCGCGATGTCGCGGTAGGTGGCGACGTACTTCTCGGCCGAGATGGGAGCACCGTCGATGCTGATGCGCTCGGTGACGAGCTGCAGGTGCGGGCTGGTGTACCGGCCTACGCGCAGCCCCATGCGCGTGAGCAGCGCCTCGATCATGCGGGCGGTCGAGCTCTTGCCGTTGGTGCCGGCGACGTGGATCACCGGGTACGTCGTCTGCGGGTCGCCGAGCAGGTTGAGCAGCGTCGTGATGCGGGTGAGCGACGGCGCGATCTTGCTCTCGGGCCAGCGCTGGTTCAGCTCGGCCTCGACGGCCAGCAGCTCGCGGCGGGCCTCCTGCTCGATCGCGGCCTCGTCGATGGCCGGCGGCTCCGGCTCGTCCGGCAACGGACCGGCGATGAAGTTGTCCCCCTCGGTGAGCTCGGGCGGAAACTCCTGGTCGTCGGACGACACGCGCAACTCCCTGCTGGTTCGGCTGGTCAGCCGAGTCTACGTCCGGGCCGGTGCGCCCGGACGTAGCCCTCGGTGGTCCCGCTCAGCTACCGGCGAGCCGCAGCGCCCCCGACGGGCACAGCTGGACGGCCTCCTTGACGGCGTCGGTCGACTCGGGTCCCGGCTCGTCGGTGAGCGTCACGACGAGCCCGTCGTCGTCCTGGTCGAACACCTCGGGCGCGGTGAGCGCGCACATCCCGGCGCCGATGCAGATGTCGCGGTCGGCTTCGATCACTGTTCCTGCCTACCACTCCACCGGGAGGCTGTGCACCCCGTAGATGGACATGTCGTCGCGCAGGGGCACCTCCTGCGGCGGCACTGCCAGCCGCAGCGCGGGGAACCGCCGGAACAGGGCCCCGTAGGCCACGCGCATCTCGATGCGGGCCAGCTGCTGGCCGAGACACTGGTGCACGCCGTGCCCGAACGCGAGGTGCCCGTGCGCGTCGGCTCCGAGGTCGAGGCTGCCGGGCTCGGCGAAGCGCTCCGGGTCCCGGTTGGCGGCGGGCACCGAGATCGCGACCGACTCCCCCGCCCTGATCACCTCCCCGCCGAGCTCGACGTCCTCGGCCGCGGTGCGCGTGGTGCCGAACTGGATCACCGACAGCCAGCGCAGCAGCTCCTCCACCGCCTTGTCCTCGTCCACGCGTCCCGAACGCAGGTCGTCGGCCTGGTCGGGATGGGTCAGCAGGGCGAACGTGCCGAGGCCGAGCATGTTCGCGGTCGTCTCGTGGCCCGCGATCAGCAGCAGCATCGCGACGCCGACGAGCTCGTCACCGGTGAGCTCGCCGCCCTCGATCAACCCGCTCAGCAGGTCGTCGGCCGGTTCCCTGCGCTTGCGCTCGACGAGCCCGGCGAGGTAGCCCGTGAGCGAGGCCAGCGCCGCGTTGGCGTCCTCGACGGTCGCGTCGAGGCTCAGCAGTACCGCGCTGTCGTGCTGGAACCGCTGGCGGTCGGCGTAGGGCACGCCGAGCAGCTCGCAGATGACCAGCGACGGGATGGGCAGGGCGAACGCGGACACGAGGTCGGTCGGCGGTCCGGTCCGCTCCATCGCGTCGAGATGCTCGTCGACGATCTGCTCGACACGCGGGCGCAGCTGGTTCATCCGGCGCACCGTGAACTGGCCGGTGAGCAGGCGGCGGTAGCGCGTGTGGTCGGGCGGGTCCATCGCGATGAAGAACCCAGGGGGTGCGGGTTTGCCCGGCCGGATCTCGTCGGTCTCGGTCCGGCGAACGACCTGGCGGCGCAGTTCGAGCCGGCTGCTGAACCGCACGTCGGCGAGCACGGCGCGGGCCAGCGCGTAACCGGTGACGAGCCAGCCGGTGTGCCCGTCCGGGAAGGCGAGCCTGCGCAGCGGGCGCTCCTCGTCGGCGAGGTCGGGTGGTGGATCGAACGGGTTGTCGCGGCGGGTGGGCAGGACGGCGGCCATGTTCGGACCCCTTCGAACGGCAATATGACAGTAACTATCAAACACCTATCAGTGGCATTTTACAATCGATGTAAATATGGATCGCCGGTTAGAGTGAGCCGGTGACCGGAGATGGCCTGCGGGAGCGTAAGAAGCAGCAGACGCGCGCGGCGCTGTCCGAGGCCGCCACGCGGCTGTTCCTGGAGAAGGGCTACCAGAGCACGACCGTGGCCGAGATCGCCGCAGAGGCGGGCGTGTCCACCAAGACGCTGTTCAACTACTTCTCCGGCAAAGAGGACGTCCTCTTCGCCCACCGGCGCCAGCGCATCGACGAGATGGAGCGCGTGCTCGCCGAGCAGGTGCGGGCGACGGGGCCGGCCGAAGCGCTGCATCGCACGGCCGAATGCGTGCTCGCGTGGATCGGCACGGGCGACGGGCCCGGGCTGGAGCCGAACGCCACACAGGCCCGGCTGATCATGAGCGTGCCGGAGCTGCGGTCCCGGCTGCTGTCGCTGTTGTGGGAGCTGGAACGCAGGCTGGCGACGGTGCTGCACGAGGCGTATCCCCGGCAACTGGACCTGGTCACGGCGGCGGCCGCGGTGGGAGCGCTGGTGGGCGGGATGCACGCCGCGGCGCGCGCGTGCCTCGACCGCGGCGATCCCGTCGAGGCACTGGTCCCCGCCGCCGAACGCGGCATCGCGGTCGCCATGCGCGGCCTGGAAGACGTGGTGGCCCAGCTGCGGTGAAGGCCACCATCACTGCGTTGGATCAACACAGCGCGCGCAGCGTCTCCGTTTGGGTGGTGATGGGAGACGGGTGGGCGCAGTGATGGTGGCCTTCACCGCGGTCGTCAGCCGCCGTGGGGATCAGTGCCGTCGAGGAAGACGTGCACGTGGCCGATGCCGCTGGCGACGCCCGCGACGTCGAGCTGGGTCGCCGCCACCGACCACGCCACGACGGCGTCGTGGTGCAACTCCCCCGCCAGCGCCCGCAGCCGGACGGCCAGCTCACCCGACGCCTCGAGTGACGCCGCGTAGGTCTCCACGGCCCGGCCGGCCACGGTGACGGCCCCGGCGAAGCCGGACCTCGCCAGGTTGACCTCCGTCCCGCCGGACGGCCGCTCCTCGAACGGCTCCGCCGCCGCCAGCACGGCCCGCCGCCAGCGCGAGACATCCTCCGCGGTGGCGGAGCCGGACCCGGTGGCCTGCTCCAGACCGTCGAGCACCGGCGTCACCTCGGCGCGGGCCCGCTCGGCCGTGGTCACCAGTTCCCTCGTCAGCCCGGCGTCGCGCTGCCGTTCCTGGGCTTCCAGCTCCGCCACGCGGTCCTGTGCGGCCTCCTCGGAGCCACCGAACGGCAGCACCAGCACCGCCGCCACGGCGAGCAGCACACCGGCCAGCAGCCCGGCGACGGCCCGGGGCCGGAGCCGGGACGGGCGCACCCGTCCCGGCTCCGGTCCGTGCGCGGGGCGGCCCGGCAACCGCCCCCGCGTCTTCACCGATCCCATCAGCCGCGCCACCGCTGGATCAGCGACTCGGCATCCCGGACCAGCACTGCCTTCACCTGCGCGTCGGACACCTTGCGCTCTGCCGTCGCGATGAAGACCTCGAGTGCCTGCGCCGCCGCCCGCGGCCTGCCCCACGCGTAGAGCAGCTCAGCCGTGCCGAGCTGCGTGTGCAGAACGAACGCGGCCTGCCGGTCGATCCGGCCCTCGTCGGTGAACCGCGTGACGAGCGCCCGCAGGTCCTTCGTGGACGTGGTCACCGTGAACGACACCGACTTCTCCGTGACGTTGCCCGCGTTGTCGGTGGCCGTGACCACCAGCTCGTGCTCGCCCAGCGCCAGGGTGTGCAGCGGCAGCACGGCGCCGTTCTCCACGGGCTGCCCATCGAGCGTGGCCCCGCTCGTCGCGACCCCCGAGCCCTCGTCGGTGGCCTCCCAGCCCACGGTGAGGTCTTTCGAGTCGCCGTAGGACGCGCCGTCCTCGATCCCGGACACCGCGACCGACGGCGGCTGCTCGTCGGCCGGCACCGCGATGCCGTCGCCGACCACCGTCATCGAGTCGAGGTCGAACGGGCTCGCCGCCGCACCGCGGAACACGAGGAACAGCTCCGCCGTGCCACCCGGATCGGTCACCGGGACCCCGGGCAGCGAGACGTAGTTGTCCCAGCCGCCCGTGCTCGGCACTTCCACCGTGGCGACCAGCGGCCCGTCGACCGCGCCTGAGCGCAGCTCCACGGAACCGCCCGCGCCGTCGGGCGCCGACACCCGCAGCGAGACCGCGTCGATGCCGGTGAGGTTCACCGGGTCGAACGAGATCCAGTCGCCGTCGTTGATGTCGCCGATGCGCTTGCCGTTCTCCGCGCCCTCCTGCGACACGACGCGGATGCCCGACGAGCGCGTGAAGTACTCGCCCTGCTTGTGCTTGGGCTGCAGCAGCACCGTGTCGCGGCCGGTCAGCGCGGGTACGCCGTCGGCGCCGCGGTCGGTGTAGCTCGCGTCGATGGAGTAGTAGATGTTCGCGCCGGCGTGCCCATCGTCCACAATGGTCTCGAGCGTGCCCTCACAGGCGTTGACCGGGTCGAGCGGGTGGGCGTGCGCGTCGTGGCCCAGTGCGGGCTGTACCACCACGTCGGCGCAGTCGATCTCGCCGTCCTCGGGGTCGGTGACGTCCACGTCGAACGGCACGTGGTCGCCGAACTCGAAGAACCCGCCGTGTGCCGGGGCCGCCAGCTCCACAGTCGGCGCCGTGTTGCCCACGGTCACCGTCAGGTTGGTGACCCCGGCCTTGCCGGTCTCGTCGGTCACCGTCAGCTGGACGTTGTACTGCCCCTTGGTGGTATAGGTGTGCACCGGGTTGGCCTCGGTCGACGTCGCGCCGTCGCCGAAGTCCCACCCGTAGGTCACGTCGGTGCCCTCGGGGTCGTGCGATCCCTCACTGGAGAACGTGATCTCCAGCGGCGGCAGCCCGGACTCCGGCGACGCCGTGGCCTCGGCCACCGGCCTGCGGTTGCCCTGCGTGTGCTCGATGCGGTACAGCCCCGAGTCGGGGTTGTCGCGGCCGTAGCCGCCGCCCCACTCCAGCAGGTACATCGCGCCGTCCGGACCGAACCGCATGTCCATCGGGGCGAGCGTCTGCTGGCTGGTGAGCCACGGGTCGATGTCGAGCAACGAACCCTGATCGTCGAGCGCGAACGTGAAGATCTTGTTCCGCGCCCACTCGTAGAAGAACGCCTTGCCATCGTAGTACTCGGGGAACTTGATCTCCGACTCGAGGTTCGGGTCGAAGCGGTACACCGGACCCGCCATCGGGGCGGAGCCGCCGGTGCCCATGTCCGGGAACTCCGCGGACGCTCCGTAGCCGTACCAGACCTCCGCCTCCTGCGACGGCGGCAGCTCGGTCAGGCCGGTGTTGTTCGGCGAGTCGTTGACGGGATTGGCGCAGTCGAACTTCTCGCCGGACGTGCCGGCGGCGAAGTCGTAGTCGTTGTACGGGATGTTGTTGCCGATGCAGTACGGCCAGCCGTAGTTGCCCGGCTCGCGGATGATGTTCCACTCCACCTTGCCGTCGGGACCCCGGTCGGGGTTGGCCGTGCTGGAGTCGGGACCGTAGTCCGCGGCGTAGACAGTGCCGTCGGTGTCGACGGTGAACCGGAACGCGTTGCGGAAGCCCATCGCGTAGATCTCGGGCCTGGTCAGCTCCGTGCCCGACGCGAAGAGGTTGCCCTCGGGGATCGTGTAGCCGCCCTCGGGCTCCGGGTGGATCCGCAGGATCTTGCCGCGCAGGTCGTTGGTGTTGGCCGACGTCTTCTGCGCGTCGAACAGGTCCCGGCCGTCCCGCTCGTCGATCGGCGTGTACCCGCTGGACTCGAACGGGTTGGTGTCGTCGCCGACGCCGATGTAGAGGTTCCCGTTCGGGCCGAACGTCAGGTAGCCGCCCGTGTGGCCGGGTTCCGACCGGCGTGACGCGGGGATGTCGAGCACCTTCACCTCGGACGCGGGGTCGATCGTGGTGCCCTGCACCGTGAACCGCGAGACCCGGTTGAGCTCCTCGGTGCCCGGCGGCGAGTAGTACAGGTAGACCCAGCCGTTGTCGGCGAAGGCGGGGTCGAAGGTGAGCCCGACGAGCCCGTCCTCCCCGCCCGAGTACACGGGCAGGTCCAGCGCCGTCGTCACCGCGCCGGTGGCGGGGTCGTAGACCCGCACCTGGCCGAGGATCTCGGTGTAGAACACCTTTCCGTCCGGCGTGACGTCCAGCGCCGTCGGCGCGCTCGTGTTGGTGTCGAGCGGCACCTTCTCGAACGCGGTGTCCACTGTGGCCGCACAGTCGGCCGCCACGACACCGGCGGCCGTGCGCACGCCGCCAAGGACGTGCTGGACGAACTCGGGCTCGCTGTAGGCGGCGGTCGGGTGACCCATGGCCGTGGCCCACACGCGAGCGGTGCCCACGTCGCGGCACCACGAGATCGGATGGTCGGCGCCCATGGCGTCGGGGCCCGGGTTGTAGGTCGACTCGTCGGCGCTCACCAGCACGTGCGCCTTGCCGCGGATGCTCTGGTCGAAGTTGTACCACTCCTCCGCGCGCTCCCAGCGCTCCGGGAGTCCCGCGGTCGACGGATGCTGCTCGTCGGCGACATAGGCGGTGCCCTGCAGCACGCCCGGCGAGTGCGATGGCATGTGCGCGCCCGCGTTCACCAGGTCGTCCCACCACGGGAATTCGCTCTCGATGCCCATGTCCGTGGCGTTGTGGATCGCGGCGATGCCGCCGCCGTTGTCCACATAGGTCTGGATGGCCTCGCGTTGCGCGTCGTTCTCCCAGACCATGCCCGAGGTCTGGAACATGATCACCACGTCGTACTCGGCGAGCGTGGCGTCGTTGAAGACGCTGGAGTCCTCCGTGTGCTCGATGGTGAAGTCGTGCTCCGCGGCGAGCTGTTCGAACATCGCGACGCCCGCGGGGATGGAGTCGTGCCGGTAGCCTGCGGTCTTGGTGAACAACAGTGCGTTGAACTTGGGTTCCTGCGCCTGCGCCGCCACCGCGGGGGCGAGCCCCGCGGCGACGAGCGCGCCGATCATCACAGCGCCGACCCGTGGCAAGAGCCTCGTGCGTCTGCTCATGGATTCCTCACGTATGGGGAAAGGGAAGAAGACACGGCGTGCCGGCGCCGTCGAGACAACTCAGGACTGCCGCGCTACCACCTCCCTCAGGAACGCCAGGCCGTCGAAGGCCAGCGCGTCCTGGCTCGGCGCCAGCGGCCGCCAGATCGAGGCGGCGGTGGCGATGCTCTGGTTGTGCGCGGTGAACGACTCGATGCACAGCGGCCCGTCGTAACCCGCGTCGTCGAGCGCGCCCAGCAGGGTGGGCCAGTCGAAGTGGTCGCGCCCCGGCGTTCCCCGGTCGTTGCCGCACACCTGCACGTGGGCGATGCGCCCTGCGGCACCTCTGATCGCCGCCGGGATGTCGGTCTCCTCGATGTTCTGGTGGTAGAAATCCAGCGCGACACCGCACGAGGGCAGGCCCTCGACGGCTTCGAGGGTCTGCGAGACGGTGTTGAGCAGGCTCGTCTCGTAGCGGTTGAGCGGCTCGACGCCCAGCACCACGCCCACAGCGGCCGCGTGCTCGGCGACGGGCGCGAGGTTGTCACGCAGCTGCGCGAGGCATTCGGCCCGCTCGTGGTCGGTCATCCGCCACGTGCGCCCCACGGAGGCGTAGGCGGGCCCGCACAGGGCGGGCGCACCGACCTCGGCAGCGATGTCCACGCACGCGCGCAGGTAGTCCTGCGTTGCCGCGACCGTCGCGGCGTCGGCGCGCACCAGCTCGCGGCCCGGTGGCATCACGAGCGCCACCGCGGCCCCGAGCCCGAGGTCCGCCAGCAACGTGGCGGCCTCGGCGGGCTTCCAGTCACCGAGGTTCTCGACGGGCAGCTCCAGCACGTCGAACCCGGCCTCCGCGACCTTGGGCGCGAGCACCGACAGCGACTCGTCAGTCAGCGGCGAGGTCCACACCCATGTGTTGACGCCCAGTGCGTGCATCGTCATGGTCACTGCCACCGCTGCGGGAACCCCGGCATCTCCTGGCAACCGCACAGGCCGTAGTGCAGGGGCGGCATGCCGGCGGTGAGGTACCGGTCGAGGTTCGAGTCGTCGATCACCGGCTGCGGCAGGATCCACTCACTGGGCACCTGCTCGCCTCGCAGGATCTTCAGCGCCGCGATCACCGGGGTCCGCCACTGGTAGGTCGGGTACGTCGGCGCGAGCGCCGTGAGGCCCTCGTCCTTCCACTTCTGCAGGAACTGCTGCTGGTCCTCACCCGAGATCGCGGGCGGCTCCATTCCGGCGTCCTCGAAGGCCTCCAGCACTGCGACGGCGGCGGTGCCGTCGTCCATCCAGATCCCGTCGATCTGGCCCTCTCGCTGGAGGTAGTCCGAAACGATGCTCTTGGCGGTCGCGCTGTCGTTCTCGGTGAACTCCGCGCCGACGACCTGGACGCCGCTGTCGGCGAACTCGCGCTCGGCGGCCGCCCAGCGGTGCTCCAGCACGTCAACGCCGGGCAGCACGCGCAGGCCGAGCACCTTGCCGCCCTCACCGACCTGCTCGGACAGGAACTCCGCCGCCGTGGCCCCGAAGGCGTAGCCGCCGATCGGGTGGATGAACGTCACCGGGCAGTCGGTGTTCACGCCGCGGTCGAACACGATCACGGGGATCCCGCTGTCGCACGCCGACTCGACCGCGGGTGTCAGTGTCGCGGTGGTGTTGGGCGAGACGATCAGCGCGTCGCAGTCCTGCGAGGTGAGTGAGGCGATGTCGCTGATCTGCTTGTCGTCCTTGGCCTCCGCGTCGAGCACGCGGAACTGCGCGATCTCGTCGTGCAGGTCCGCCTCGGCCTGCATCGTCTTGTAGCCCACCTGCCGCCACGGGTTGTCCACGGAGGCGTTGGAGAAGCAGATCTCGTAGGGACCGTCCTTTCTGTACTGGGCGGTGTCCACCATCTCCGGTTCGAGCGCCTGCTCCCACGGCCTGTCGGCGGGCCCCTCCGGGGTGGCGTCGCGCAGCGCGAGCTGGCGTTCGTACTCGGCCTGGTCGAAGAACTCCGACTGGCCCGTGCTCTCCCCCGGCGCCTGCGACGGTGCCGCACCGGTGTCGGCGGGCAGGTCGCTGGAACACGCCGAGAGGATCAGCGCACCCGCGGCCAGCACCACCGTGCAAGCCCTTTTCATGTGGACCTCCTTGTCCGGAAAGGAATCCGGCCGACCGAGGCGTAGGCCACGGCGGCGATGATGATCACGCCTTGCACGGCCGATTCGAGGCCGCCCGCGACGCCGAGCAGGTTGAGCAGGGAGAACAGTGCTTCGAGGGTGAGCGCGCCAGCCATGGCCGCGACCACGGAGCCGCGCCCTCCGCCGAGCACCACACCGCCGAGCACCACGGCGGTGATGACGCGGAACTCAAGGCCGTCGCCGACCTGTGCCGAGACCCCGGCGAACCCGCCGAGCAGGATCGCGGCGATCGCGGCGGAGACGCCGGAGAGCACGAAGGCGAGCGTGCGCAGCCGCTCCACCCGGCCACCGCCGAGCCGCACCGAGGTCTCGTTGTCCCCGATCGCGACGAGCATGCGCCCGGTGCCGCCCCGCATGAACAGCACCGCCGCCACCACGAGTGCGGCGAGCAGCAGCACCGACCACGGGACGGCTCCGAGCAGGGGCACCTCGAACCCTTCGCGGCCCACCACGCGGAAGGCCTCCGACAGCGCGCCGCGCGGCGAGCCGCCGGTCCACAGGAACACCGCGCCGTCGAGCACGAGCAGCATCCCCAGCGTCACGATGAACGAGGGCACGAGCAGCCGCGTGGTGATCAGCCCGTTGACCAGGCCGACGAGCGCACCGGTGACGAGCAGCAGCGGGATCACCCACACCGTCGCGCCCTCGTCGCCGTCGATCAGCCGCGCCGCGATCACCACCTCGGCGGTGACCAGCGAACCGACCGAAAGGTCGAAGCCACCGCTGACGATCACGAAGTACTGCCCGATCGCGAGGATCATCAGCGGTGCGGCTCGCTTGAGCAGAGCGAGGTAGCCGGCGGGCTCGCTGTAGGCGGGGCCTGCGAACGCGAGCGCGACGAGCAGCACGGCAAGCACCGCGAGCACGGGGCCGGTGCCGTCGGCGAGCCGGACGCGCCGGGACTTCCGGCTCGTGGGCAGTGCCTCTGTCATCGCAGCACACCCCGCCTCCGCGCGTAGAGGGCCACCGCGATGATCAGCACGGCGCCGCGGACGACGTCCTTGAAGAACGGCGTGACGCCGAGGTCGTCGAAGATCGTGTCGAGCGTGGCCAGGATCAGAACGCCGCCGATCGTGCCCGCGACACCGCCGCGGCCGCCCGCGAGCAGCGTGCCACCCAGCACCACGGCGGCGATCGACTCGAGGTCGTAGCCCGCGTCCACGCCCACCCACGGCGCCCCGGAGCCGAGCCTGCTGGCGAGGAAGAGCCCCGCCAGGCCCGCCGCGACGGCGCACAGCACATGGACCTTGATGATCGTCCGGTCGGTGCGGATGCCGGAGAACCGCGCGACCTCCTCGTCCCCGCCCACGGCGTAGACGTGGTATCCGCCCTTGGTACGCATGAGATACCACCACGCGAGGGCGGCGAGCGCGACCATCAGCAGTGCCGACACCGGGATCGGCCCGATCCTCGCGTAACCGAGGTGCTGGAAGGCGCGAGGCACCTCGCCCGCCGGACCGGAGTAAGCGCTTTCCAGGTAACCGCGGATGACGAGCGCGGTGCCAAGCGTGGCGATGAACGCGTTCACCTTGAGCTTGGTGATCACCAGCCCGTTGACGAGCCCCACCCCGGCGGCGCACGCGAGGGTCAGCAGCACGGCGGGCACGATCATTCCCGGATCGCCCGCCATCGTTTCGGCGCCGATCAGCGAACAAAGGCCGATCAGGTACGCCACCGACAGATCCAGCTTGCCGGTGAGGATCACCATCGTCTGTCCGATCGCGACCAGCCCCAATGCGGTGCTGCGCGTGAGGATGTTGAGGATCCCGCCCTGGTCGAGCAGGACCCCGCCCCGCACCCCGACGAGGATGCTGCCCGCGATGAGCAGCAGCACCAGAGCGAGGTAGACGACGACGGTGGGTTGCAGGACGCGCGAAAGGCGTTGCGCCGGACGCGTGGCCACGGCGGGAGCGGCCGCCATCATGCGGCCTCCAGTGCCCTGCGGGACACCCGCACCCGGTCGGCCCGCACGAGCGCGCCCCGCCAATCCTGGCTCATGCGGCCTCCACCGTTGCGTGCCCGGTGGCCAGGGTCATCACGGCCTCCTCGCTCGGGCCCGCGGGCAGCTCACCGGCGAGGCGACCCTCGTGCATCACGAGCACGCGGTCGCTCATGCCGATCAGCTCGGGCAGCTCCGAGGAGATCATCAGGATCGCCACGCCGCCGCGCGCGAGACCGCGCAGCAGGTCGTACACGGCCTTCTTGGCGCCGACGTCGATGCCGCGCGTGGGCTCGTCGACCACGAGCACGTGCGGTTCGACGGCGAGCCACTTGGCGAGCACCACCTTCTGCTGGTTGCCGCCGGAGAGGTAGCGCACCTCCTGGTCGGGGCCCCGCGCCACGAGCGTCACCGAGCGCAGCAGCGCGGCGAGGTCGAGCGCGCCGAGCCCCCGGGCCCTGCCGAACGCCGCCCTGCGCACCAGCAGTGCGTTGTCCCGCACCGACTGCCGCAGCGCCAGGCCATCGCCCTTGCGGTCCTCGGTGACGAACGCGATGCCGTGCCGGATCGCCGCGCGGGGCGATCCGATGGTCACCGGCCTGCCATCCAGCTCCAGCGTGCCCGTGGTGAACGGGTCCACACCGCAGATCGCGCGCGCCACCGCGGAACGCCCGGCGCCCTGCAGCCCGGCGAGCCCGACGATCTCGCCTGCTCGCAACTCCAGGTCGATGCCGGCGAGGCGCGCGTTGCCGCCGCCGCGCACGGCGAGCCGGACAGCGCCGGTCTCCGGCTCGGCGGCCCGGTCGGGAAAGAGCGCGTCGAGCGGACGGCCCACCATGTGCCGCACCAACTGGTCGGGCGTGAGCTCCGCCGTGGCCTTCGAGGTGACCAGCTCGCCGTCCTTGAGCACCGTGATGCGCTGGCTGAGGTCGAACACCTCGCGCAGCCGGTGCGAGACGTAGAGGATCGCGATTCCCCTCTCCCGCAGGCGTTTCACGAGACCGTAGAGCAGCTCGACCTCGTGGTCGGCGAGCGCGGCGGTGGGCTCGTCCATCGCGAGCACGCGAGCGTCCGTCGACAGCGCCTTGACGATCTCCACCACCTGGCGCTGCGCCACCGCGAGCCTCCGGACGGGTGTGCGGGGCGAGATGCCGCGCTCCCCCAGCCCGTCCAGGAGCTCGGCGGTGTCGGCCTCCATGCGCCTGCGGTCGACCTGACCACGCCGAACGGGTTCGCGGCCGAGGTAGACGTTCTCCGCGACCGTGCGGTCGCCGAGCAGGTTGAACTCCTGGTGGACGATCGAGATCCCCGCCGCCTGCGCCTCCCGCGGTGACCCGAAGGCGACCTCGGACCCGCCCAACTCGACCGAACCGGCATCGGGCCGGTGCACTCCGGCGAGGATCTTCATCAGGGTCGACTTGCCCGCGCCGTTCTCGCCGACGAGCGCGTGCACCTCGCCGGGGCGCAGGTCGAGGTCGACATCGCGCAACACCGCGTTGCCGAGGAACTGCTTGCCGATGCCGCGCATGCGCACCAAGGGCGCCTCATCGGTGAGGCCGGTCACAACCATGCGCCCACCGTAGCGGAACTTTTGCCCGAATCAAGCAGAAGTTTGGACTAGTACGGCAAAATGACGTTCACACTGGGCTGAACGGTGCCGTGGCCGAATCGGGCGAAGCACCCGTTCGGAACTACCCAGAAGGCCCCGCTCACGGCTAGGAATTGAAGGGGAACACCGCGGGGAACGGGGGCTCACATGCACGGCAGGCGGCGGCTGGCCATCCTGCTCGCGTCGGTACTCGCGCTGGTGCTCGCCGGCTCGGGCGCGGCGACGGCGAAACAGCAGATCAAGCGCTACGTCGCACTCGGCGACTCCTACACCTCGGGGCCGCTGATCCCGCTGCAGCGGCTCGATCCGATCGGATGCGCGCGCTCGACCAACAACTACCCGTCGATGGTCGCCAGGCAGCTCGGCGTCAAGCGGTTCACCGACGTGAGCTGCGGCGGCGCGGACACGACGCACATGACGCAGCCACAGGAGGTCACACTCGGGGTCAACGCACCACAGTTCGACGCGCTGCGGCCCGAGACCGACCTCGTGACGCTGGGCATCGGCGGCAACGACCACGGCGTGTTCGGCAACGTCGTGGGCGTCTGCCCGACCCTGCGCGCGTCCGATCCGGCCGGTGCGCCGTGCCAGGAGCACTTCACCGTGGACGGCGTCGACACGCTGAAGGTCGCGATCGCGGACACGGGCGAGCGGGTGTCCGAGGTGCTGGCCGGCATCCACGAGCGCTCGCCGCGGGCGACGGTCCTGGTGATCGGCTACCCACGCATCGCGCCGCCGAGCGGGACCTGCCCGGACGTGCTGCCGTTCGCCGACGGCGACTACGTGTGGCTGAACGACATCGAGGAGACCCTCAACGCAGCACTCGCGAAGGCGGTCGCCGAGGACGGCCGCTCGACCTTTGTCGACATGTACCCGGCCTCGCTCGGGCACGACGCGTGCGCCGGAGCCGACGCGTGGATACAGGGCAAGGACACCGACGTGCTCGCCGCCGCCTCGTACCACCCACGCCGCTCGGGCATGGCGGGTGTAGCCAAGGAGATCATCGGCGCCCTCCAGCACTCCGCCTGAACTGCCCCCAAGGCCACCTTTGTTGCGTTGAGCGCAACAAAGGTGGCCTTGGGGAGCGTCACACGGGGCGGCGGTGGCCGCGGAGGACCGTGTCGTGCATGGTGCCACCGTGGCCTGCTGGGGCCGGGCGGGTTCTCGATTCGGCGACGGCGACGGTCCAGACGTCCGGGTCGAGCACGGCCGCGACCTCATCGGCGGTGAAGTGCGTCGAGGCGATGCTCGGATCGCCGTGGTGGTGCCCGACCACGAGCAGCGTGCCGCCGGGAGCCACCAGGCCCGCCAGCGTGCGGACCAGCTCGTCCTGTGACCCGGCCGCGTGCACGTAATGCGTCGTGACGAGGTCGAACCGCTCCGGAGGAGCCCACTCCGTCAGATCGGCGCGCACCCACTCGATCCGCCCCGCGACCTCCTCAGCCGCGTCGGCGGCGTGCCGGCGCGCGCGGTCCAGCGCGGCCTCGGCGATGTCCACCGCCGTGACCCGCCAGCCGCGCGCGGCCAACCAGATCGCGTCGGCTCCCGCGCCACAGCCCGCGTCCAGCGCCGTGCCAGGCGGCAGCTCGGCGACCTCGGCCACCAGCTGCGGGTTGGGCCGACCGCCGCCGTGCCCACCGTGGCCGTGGTAGCGCTCCTCCCAGAACGCCCTGTCGAACTCCTCGCCTGTGCCGGTCATCCCGAAACCACCTCCGAGACGACCATGCACCCGAACTGAGCCGAAACGCAAACCACTTTGCCGAATCGGCAAATCAGGACGGCAGGGCCTCCAGGCGAGCCGTGATGCGCTCGATGTCGGCGGCCGCGGTGTCGCGGCGCACGCGGATCTTGTCCACGACCTCGGCGGGAGCCTTGTCGAGGAACGCCTGGTTGCCGAGCTTGCCCTCGGTCTGCTTGAGCTCCTTCTCCGCCACGGCGAGGTCCTTCTGCAGGCGCTTGCGCTCGGCGGCGACGTCGATCGTGCCCGAGGTGTCCACCTCGACAGTCGCCGCGCCGCTCGCGAGTGAGACCTCCAACGACGCCGTCGCCGCGAAGTCGTCCCCCGGGGCACCGAGGCGGGCCAGCGAGCGGATCGCCTCCTCGTGCCCGGCCAGCGCGGCGAAACCGGGGCCCGAGAGCCGGGTGGTGACGCGCTGCCCCGGCTTGAGGCCCTGGTCGGAGCGGAACCGGCGGATCTCGGTCACGAGCTTCTGCACGTCGGTGATGCGTGCGTCGGCCGTGGCGTCGGCGACGGGCAGCGCGTCCGCGCTCGGCCACTGCGCGACGACGAGCGACTCTCCCTCGCCGCCGGTGAGCGTGGTCCACAGGCGTTCCGTGATGAACGGGATGAACGGGTGCAGCAGCCGCAGCACGGTGTCCAGCGCGTGCCCGAGCACCGCACGCGTGCCCTCGGCCTTGTCGCCGGAGAACTGGACCTTCGCCAGCTCCAGGTACCAGTCGCACAGCTCGTCCCACGTGAAGTGGTAGAGCGCGTTGGTGGCCTTGGCGAACTGGAAGTCCTCCAGCAGCTCGTCCACTTCGGACACCACGGCGGCGAGCCTGCCGAGGATCCAGCGGTCGGCCTCGGTGAGGTCCTCGGCGGCGGGCAGCGGGGTGGCCACGGTGGCGCCGTTCATGATCGCGAACCGCGTTGCGTTCCACAGCTTCGTGCAGAAGTTGCGCGAACCGGCGGCCCACTCCTCCGCCAGTGCCATGTCGGCGCCCGGGTTGGCGCCCCTGGCGAGCGTGAAGCGCGTGGCGTCGGCACCGAAGCGGTCCATCCAGTCGAGCGGGTCGATCACGTTGCCGCGCGACTTCGACATCTTCTTGCCGTTCGCGTCGCGGATGAGCCCGTGCAGGTAGATGTGGTCAAAGGGCTGGACCTCGTCCATCGCGTACAGGCCGAACATCATCATCCTGGCGACCCAGAAGAAGAGGATGTCGTAGCCGGTCGACAGGACGCTGGTCGGATAGAACTTCGCCAGGTCGGCGGACTGCTCCGGCCAGCCCATCGTCGAGAACGGCCACAGGCCGGACGAGAACCACGTGTCCAGCACGTCGGGGTCCTGGTGCCAGCCCTCGCCCGACGGCGGCTGCTCGTCGGGGCCGACGCACACGGTCTCGCCGTCGGGGCCGTACCAGACCGGAATCCGGTGCCCCCACCACAGCTGGCGCGAGATCGTCCAGTCGTGCATGTTGTCGACCCAGTCGAAGTAGCGCTTGGCCAGCTCCGGGGGGTGGACCTTGGTGCGGCCATCGCGCACGGCGTCGCCCGCGGCGCGGGCCAGCGGCTCGACCTTGACCCACCACTGCAGCGACAGCCTCGGCTCCACCACCGTGTCGCAGCGGGAGCAGTGCCCGACGGCGTGCACGTACGGCCGCTTCTCCGCGACGATCCGGCCCTGCTCACGCAGCGCGGCGACCACGGCGGGGCGCGCCTCGAACCGGTCCATGCCCTCGAACGGGCCGTGCGCGGTGATCACCGCGCGTTCATCCATGATGGACAGCATCGGCAGGTCGTGGCGCCTGCCGATCTCGAAGTCGTTGGGGTCGTGCGCCGGCGTCACCTTCACGGCGCCGGTGCCGAACTCGGGGTCGACGTGCTTGTCGGCCACGATCGGGATCCGGCGGCCGGTGAGCGGCAGCTCCACCTCGGTGCCCACCAGGTGCGCGTAGCGCTCGTCGTCGGGGTGCACCGCGACGGCCGTGTCGCCGAGCATCGTCTCCGCACGCGTGGTGGCCACCACGATCGCGGCGTCTGCGTCGCCGTAGCGGATCGAGACGAGCTCGCCGTCGTCGTCGGAGTGGTCGACCTCGATGTCCGACAGCGCCGTGTGGCAACGCGGGCACCAGTTGATGATGCGCTCGGCGCGGTAGATCAGGCCGTCGTCGTAGAGCTTCTTGAACATCGTCTGGACGGCGCGTGAGAGCGTCTCGTCCATCGTGAACCGCTCGCGCGACCAGTCGACACCGTCGCCGAGCCTGCGCATCTGGTCGAGGATCTTGCCACCGTACTCGGCCTTCCACTCCCAGACGCGCTCGACGAAACGCTCCCGGCCGAGGTCGTGCCGGGAGACGCCCTCATTGGCGAGCTGCCGCTCGACGACGTTCTGGGTGGCGATGCCCGCGTGGTCCATGCCGGGCAGCCACAGCACCTCGTAGCCCTGCATCCGGCGACGGCGCGTGAGCGCGTCCATCACGGTGTGGTTCAGCGCGTGGCCCATGTGCAGGCTGCCGGTGACGTTCGGCGGGGGTAGCACGATCGTGAACGGCGGCTTGTCCGACGACGCGTCGGCGGTGAAGTAGCCCGCGTCTACCCAGCGCTGGTACAGGGCGGCCTCTTCGTCGGCCGGGTTCCAGGCGTTGGGCAGGTCGGTCTGCTGCTGGGGCGTCTTCTCCGTCACAACCAGTCAGTCTACGAACCGCCGTTTTCCGCTCGTCACCGACGCCCGGGCCCGCCCATAATGGCCGCGTGGCCGAGGTCACCCCGGACGTCCCGGACCGGCCGTCGCTCGACGGTCTCGACGTGCGGTGGGCCGCTGGGCGCCTACCGCTTCACCCCGCCCGGCACGCGGGCCGGGGTCTTCTCGATCGGCACCCCGCCACCCACGGTGAGCGGCTCACTGCACATCGGCCACGCCTTCTCCTGCACCCACACCGACATCGTGGCCCGCTTCCAGCGCATGCGCGGCGGGCACGTCTGCTACCCGATGGGCGAGGTCGCACTCGGGGTGTGATCAAGCAGACAGCCTCGGGCGACGGCGCCGAGGGCCCCGTCGGCTGAGAATGGCGGACGTGGCACGACACGCACCGGAGCACGACGTCGACGAGAACCAGCTGGAAGTCGGCAAACCCAAGGAGTGGGCAGCGGGCCTGCCCGGTGTGGCGGCGTCGCTGCGCCGGGGCTTCGAGCAGATGGGCGCCGGACGGACCGTCCGCACGCTCCGCCTGCTGAACCAGCGCGAGGGCTACGACTGCCCCGGCTGCGCGTGGCCGGAGCCGAGGGAGTCCGACGGCGAGCACCGCAAGTTCGCCGAGTTCTGCGAGAACGGCGCCAAGGCCGTCGCCGAGGAGGCGACCAAGCGCAGGGTGGGTCCTGAGTTCTTCGCGACCCATTCGATCGCCGACCTCGCGGACAAGAGCGACTACTGGCTCGGCCAGCAGGGCCGCCTGACGCAGCCGATGGTGCTGCGCGAGGGCGCCACGCACTACGAGCCGATCTCGTGGGACGACGCGTTCGCGCTGACAGCCGAGAAGCTGCGAGGCCTGGCCGATCCGAACGAGGCGATCTTCTACACCTCCGGGCGCACGAGCAACGAGGCCGCGTTCCTCTACCAGCTGCTGGTGCGTTCGTTCGGTACCAACAACCTGCCCGACTGCAGCAACATGTGCCACGAGTCGTCGGGCGCGGCGCTGTCGGCGTCGACGGGCATCGGCAAGGGCACGGTGTCGCTGGCCGACATCCATGAGGCCGACCTGATCGTCGTGATCGGACAGAACCCCGGCACCAACCACCCGAGGATGCTCTCGGCGCTGGAGCGGGCGAAGGCCAAGGGCGCCAAGGTGATCGCGGTGAACCCGTTGCCGGAAGCCGGGCTGCTGCGGTTCAAGAATCCGCAGAACGTGCGCGGCGTCGTCGGCAAGGGCAGCCCGCTGGCCGACGAGTTCTGCCAGATCCGCCTGGGCGGCGACCTCGCGCTGTTCCAGGCGATCGGAAACCTGTTGCTGCGGTGGGAGGACGCGGCGCCCGGCACGGTACTCGACACCGGCTTCATCGAGAAGTCCACCCACGACTTCGCCGACTACGCCAAGCAGGTGCGCGCCCTCGACTGGGCCGAGGTCGACCGCGCGACCGGGCTCGCGCGCGAGCAGATCGCGAAGGTCGCCGGCATGATCGCCGAGTCGGAGCGCACGGTCTACTGCTGGGCGATGGGCCTGACGCAGCACAAGCACGCCGTGCCCACCATCCAGGAGGTCGCGAACCTCGCACTGCTGCGCGGCATGGTCGGCAAGCCGGGCGCGGGCCTGTGCCCCGTGCGCGGGCACTCGAACGTCCAGGGCGACCGCACGATGGGCATCTGGGAGAAGATGCCCGAACCGTTCCTCGCGGCGCTGGAGACGGAGTTCGGCATCCCCGTGCCCCGGCAGCACGGCTTCGACGTCGTGGACTCCATCCGCGCGATGCGCGACGGACAGGG
The DNA here is from genome assembly GCF_003311655.1 of Prauserella sp. PE36. Taxonomy (NCBI): domain Bacteria; kingdom Bacillati; phylum Actinomycetota; class Actinomycetes; order Pseudonocardiales; family Pseudonocardiaceae; genus Prauserella; species Prauserella sp. PE36. The sequence continues at coordinate 32,864 of NZ_QEQT01000038.1, forward strand.
CAAGGTGTTCTTCGCCGTGGGTGGCAACTTCGCCTCGGCGACCCCGGACACCGAGCTGACCGAGCGGGCGCTGCGCTCGTGCGAGCTGACCGTGCACGTGTCGACCAAGCTCAACCGATCGCACGTGGTGCACGGCCGCACGGCGCTCATCCTGCCGACCCTGGGCCGCACCGAGCGGGACGTGCAGGCGGGCGGCGAGCAGTTCGTGACGGTGGAGGACTCGATGTCGGCGGTGCACGCCTCGCGGGGTCGGCTGGCGCCCGCGAGCGAGCACCTGCTCTCCGAGGTCGCGATCCTGTGCCGGCTCGCACGGGCGCTGTTCGGCGAGGAGCACCCGGTGCCGTGGCGCGAGTTCGAGCGCGACTACGACGCGATCCGCGACCGCATCGCGCGCGTGGTGCCCGGCTGCGAGGACTACAACGCGCGGGTGCGTGAGCCGGACGGGTTCGTGCTGCCCAACCCGCCGCGAGACTCCCGCGAGTTCACCGGAACCCTGACGGGCAAGGCGATGTTCGGGGTGAACGAGCTGGAGTACCCCACCGTGGGCGAGGGCAGGCTGCTGCTGCAGACGCTGCGCAGCCACGACCAGTACAACACCACGATTTACGGCCTCTCCGACCGCTACCGCGGCGTGGAGGACGGGCGGCGTGTGGTGTTCGTGAACCCGGCCGACCTCACCGACCTCGGGATCGCGGACGGCGAGCTGGTGGACCTGGTGTCCGAGTGGTCGGACGGCGACCGCAGGGCCGAGCGGTTCCGCGTCGTGGGCTACCCGACCGCACGGGGCTGCGCCGCGGCGTACTTCCCCGAGGCGAACGCGCTGGTGCCACTGGACTCCGTGGCGAGGACGTCCAACACCCCGGCGTCGAAGGCGATCGTGGTCCGGCTCGAACGCGCCTGACCGCCGCCTGACCCCACGCAGTGAAGGTGGCCTTCACTGCGGTTGGCCGGGCTACGTGTTGGGGGTGGTGAGGATCGTCGGGACGAACAGGGCGACCATCACCGCCGCCGTCATCTCCTCGACGGCCTTGCGCATGGCCTCGCCGGCCCAGTTGCCCTCGGCGATCTCCTTGGCCCTGCGCTCGACCAGACCGGGATCGTCGCTCTCTACGACGCGAGTGACCACGCCCATGCCGGTGAGCAGCGCGATCAGCGCGCCGGTGCGCTCACCCGGGTCCTCCCCGTGAACGAGCACACGGTCGAGCTCGGCCCGCGTCCGCTCCTCGTCCCGGGAGTCCTCGGCGGGCCAGCGCGTGACGGGAAAGAGCTTGAGGATCCTGCCTTCCTCGCGGCGAAGGATGCCCCGCTCGGCGAGCCCTGCGAGCAGACGCTCGGACAGTCCCTTGCCCGTCAGCGGGCCGATCGCGTCCTTCGGCTTCCGGCCCTCCATTGTGGACAGCGTCGCGAGCGCGCCGTCGAGCACGCCATGCCCGGCCGGTGAGTCGTCCCTGACCGCGAGCCTGCCCGCCTTGCCATCGTCGGACTCGGGGGTGACGTCGACCCGGCCCAGCATCGCCAGCTCGATCAGCAGCGCCCCGGCCAGTGAGTACTCCAGGTTGTGCACCCCGGAGACCGGCTTGCCCTCGGTGTCGTCGAACACCAGCAGGAGCAGGTCCTCAGCGATCAGCATTCCCCGAGCCTAGAGGCCGTGGACGACGTTCGCAGGAGAACCGCTACTTCGCGAAGATCTGCGACTCGTCGGCGAAAGCCTTGAACTCCAGCGCGTTACCCGCCGGGTCGAGCAGGAACATCGTCCACTGCTCCCCCGGCTCGCCCGCGAAGCGCTGGTACGGCTCGATGACGAACTCGGTGCCCGCCGCCCGCAGCCGCTCGGCCAGCTCGTGGAAGCCGTCGACCGGCAGGATCAGCCCGAAGTGGGGAACGGGAACCGCGTGGCCGTCGACCGGGTTGTGCCCCGCGGTCGGCTTGTGCCCCGGCACCACGTGGGTCACCACCTGGTGGCCGTGGACGTTCCAGTCCACCCACGCCGTGTCGGAGCGGCCCTCGGGAAACCCGAGCACGCCACCGTAGAAGTCGCGGGCCTTACCCAGGTCGTCGACGGGAATGGCGAGGTGGAAGGCGGGGCGGTTCGAGCTCATGCCGCCTAGCCTACTGCCGTCCAGTACAGCGCCTTGGCGACCTGCGAGTACAACCCCTTCGGGTGACCGCGGAACAGCGGCTCCGTGCCGAAGAGCACCGTGCGCGCACCCGCACCGGCGACCCCGGACACCACCGACGCCTCACCCGCCGCCTGGGCCGGACCGCGGTCGGCGGACCCGGGCAGCCAGTGCCCCGCCACGAGCGGGCCGTCCTCGGCGTACCGCTGCTCGGCGACCACGCCGGAACCCAGGTCCGTGAACCACAACGGCGAGTACACGAACGAATGGGCAGGCGAGCCCGCGCCGGTGACGCCCTCGCCGCCCGACACGGCGACCACACCGTTGGCATCGGAGCGGCCCCTGACCGCGGTGACGGGAAGCAACCCGGCCTCGGCGTTGAACGTCGCACCCGTCGAGCCCCTGGTCACCACACCGCCGTCGGTGAGGAACGCGGCGAGCCGCTGCCTCGCCTCGCCGGTCAGCTGCGAGTAGGAGAGCCCCGCCGACACGAACAGCGTGTCCACCTCGGCGAGGTCGAAGCCGTCGTTGAGCGCCCGCGTCGAGAGGGGCCGCACGTCGAAGCCCAGCTCCCGCAGCACGAACAGCTCATCGGCCGACACGGCCGCGGCGATCACCGGTTTGCGCAGCACCGGCCCGCGCTCGCCCGAGGGCGCACGGGTGAACCGCACGCCGAAGCGCTCGGCCGCCGTCTCGGCCTGCCGCCGCGCGGACGCGGGCACCACGACGGTGCCGTCGTCCTGCCGGTGCGCCGTGACTCCCTGTCCGGCGAGGAAGTTCACCGCCTGCACGTCCTTGCCGTCGGCGACGGCGAGCGCGAGGTCCTTGCCGCGCGGGACGTCGATACCACCCGTCGGCGACGCCACCGACACCGGCGTGGTCCGCACCTTCGGCGCCTGCTCGCGCGAGACGTCCACCGTGGCGCCCCAGAGCAGCCCGAGGCTCCAGCCGGAGATGTCGTACATCCTTGGCACGTCGGCGGAGATGTCCTTGCCCTCGGCGAGGATCACGTTGGCGAGCCCGCGCTTGGGCTGGTGCATGTCGACCACGTAGGAGCCGGCCGGATAGGTCCGGCCCGCGAGCCGGAACGGGTGCAGGGCGCGGGTCACGCGCACGTCGTTGGCGATCAGATGGTCCACGAGCCGCGCGGCGGCGGGCGCCGAGCGCTGCGCGTCGCCGGCGGGGATGACGTAGGCGCGGGGGAACTCGGCCGAGTAGCGGTCCTCCTCGCCGAATCCGGGCACATAGCCGTCCGGGATCTCCCGCTGCGGCTCACCGGCCCAGCCGCGGCGGAACATCTCGATCTGGTCGGCGATCAGCTCGCGCCGGTTGTCCTCGGCGTAGGCGATGCCCGCGGTGATCGTGGTGGCGGCGACGTCGGTGTTGATGCCCGAGCGGCGGCGCAGCTCCTCGACCGGCAGCTGATCGTACTCGCCACGGTTGACCCGCAGCGGCACCTCGACCGTGTGCCCGATGGCGCCGTGGTAGATCGCGTACATGGGGGTGAAGATCGGCGGCCAGTCGTCCCACTCGCCAGGCGGGTAGTCGCGGAAGGGGATGTCGGCGCGGGCGGTCTCGGGGTGCCCGAGCCCGGCGATGGCCTTCTCCATGCCGAGTGCGTTCTCGTAGGCGTGCTTGAGGTACAGGTCGTACTCGTAGTTCTGGCCGTGCGGCGGGGTTCCCGGCTCGATCAGCGTGGTGCCGGTGTAGCCGTGTTCGTCGAGCATCACCAGCGGCTGCGTGCCGATCACCACGTCGCGCACCGCCCTCGACTCCGGCTGGGTCGACGTGATGTGGTCGCGGTTGACGTCGAACCCGGCCGCGTTGGCCCTCGTGCCCGCCACGCGGCCGTCGGGGTTGTTGGTGACGGTGAAGTAGATCCGGGTGCTCTGCAGCAACCGCACCCCGGCGGGGTCGGTGGTGGTCGCGAGGTCCTCGATCACGCGCATGGCGCCGTCGGTGCCCTCCCACTCGTCGCCGTGGATGTTCGCGTTGATCCACACCGGCGCCTTGTAGCCCGCGGCGAGCCCGCGGTCGCGCGCCGCCGCGCGGGGATCGTTCTCGATCAGCTCACGCCACTGGTCCTGCTGCCGCGCCTGCGCAGGCGTCTCCGGTGCTGTCACCGTCACCAGGTACAGGTCGCGCCCGAGCGTGCTCTGCCCGATGACCTCGGCTGAAACCCGGTCGCTTCGGTCCTGCAGGTCGTTGAGCCTCGGCGCGATCGCGTGGTAGGGCAGCAGCCCGAGCTTGATGGCCTTGTCGGCCGGTTCCTCGGGGAAGACCCGCAGCTCGGTCTGCCGCGGATAGCCCTGCCGGCCGCCGCCTCGGCGGTTCTCGTCCTCGGCGGCGACCAGCGCGCGTGCTGGCACGGCGGTCGCCGCGGCCGTGCTGCGCTCGGCGCCGTTGCCGGGATCCCGGTGCGCCGAGGGGGTCTGCGCCTGCGCGGGGACGGTCAGCACCGGCAGCACCAGCGCCAGCAGGACCACGAGCACAGCTCGACGAACCGAACGCGGTGCGACCACACCAACCTCCCCAGCCCCAGGCAACGCCCGCTAGTCTTTCCGCTCGCTAACGAGTTGGCAAGACGCGGAACGTAACCGGCTGGTAAAGCGTGGTCTCAACCGCCGAAGAGCTGCACGACCTTCCTGATCAGCTCGTAGAGGCCGTAGGCGAAGGGCAGGCCGACCCACAACCACACGAGGACCAGCAACGGCGTCCGTCGCGCGGGCCGGGACTCGGGTGTCTCGCTCACCGGGCCTCCTTCTCCGAGCCGACCGCCTGCTCGGCGGAGGGCTCGTGGAACTTCGGGTGGACGGGCCGCACCAGCTCGTTGGCGATGAAGCCGACGATCAGCAGGCCCATCATGATGAACAGCGACGTCGAGTAGAGGGCGGGTCCCTGTTTGCCCGCCGCCTCCTGGCTGTCGGCGATCGCGTTGACGATCAGCGGGCCGAGCACGCCCGCCGCCGACCACGCGGTGAGCAGCCTGCCGTGGATAGCGCCGACCTGATAGGTGCCGAACAGGTCCTTGAGGTACGCGGGCACCGTCGCGAACCCGCCGCCGTAGAACGACAGGATCACCATGGCGCACAACACGAACACAAGCTTCGAGGTGTTGGTGGTGAGCGCGATGACGAGGTACAGCAGCGCGCCGACCCCGAGGTAGAGGCGGTAGATGTTCTTCCGCCCGACGATGTCCGATGTGGACGACCAGACGAACCGGCCGAGCATGTTGGTCAGCGACAGCAGCCCCACGAACCCGGCCGCGGAGGCGGCACCGACCGGCGTGGACGTCTCGCGGAAGAACTCCGTGATCATCGGCGAGGCCTTCTCCAGGATGCCGATGCCCGCGGTGACGTTGAAGCACAGGATCACCCACAGCAGCCAGAACTGCGGGGTCCTGATCGCGTTGCGCGCGGAGACGTGTGCCGTGGTGATCATCTTGCTGGCGGTGCCGTCTCCGGGATTCCAGCCCGCCGGCTTCCAGCCCTCGGCGGGCACGCGGACCAGCAGCACGCCCATCGACATGAAGACGAGGTACACAAGGCCGTGCACGAGGAACGCGGTGGCGATGCCGCTCGTGGTCCCGCCGAAGGACTCCAGCATCTGGCTCGACCACGGCGAGGCGATCAGGGCACCGCCTCCGAAGCCCATGATGGCGATGCCGGTGGCCATGCCCGGCCGGTCGGGAAACCATTTGATGAGGGTCGACACCGGTGAGATGTAGCCGATGCCGAGCCCGATCCCGCCGATGACGCCGTAGCCGAGCACCACGAGCCAGTACTGCGAGAGCGCCACACCCAGCGCCGAGACGAGGAAGCCGGAGCAGAAGCACGTCATCGACACGAACATCGCCCAGCGCGGCCCGTTGCGCTCCACGAGCGTGCCGCCGAACGCGGCCGAGAGCCCGAGCATCACGATGCCGAGCTGGAACGGAAGGGCACTCTCGGTGCCACTGAGCCCGAGGGCCTCCTCCAGCGGCGGTTTGAACACACTCCAGGCGTAGACCTGCCCGATCGCCAGGTGTACGGAGAGGGCGGCCGGGGGAACCAGCCACCGGCTCCAGTTCGCTGGTGCGATGCTGTGAGAACGGTCCAGGAAACCGAGTGCCACTCCGGCACCTCCGTACACTGAATACTGTCGAAAGTATGCGAAGACTTCGCTAGCCGAGAATGTATTACACGAAGTGGACGCTCGCAGCAAAGGGCTGTCGAACGTCGGTGGGGAGTGAGGTCCTATGGGCAGAGTGACGGTACGCAGACCGGTACGCAAGCTCACCGCCGACGGGCAACGGCGCAGGCCGGACGCGCTGGCCGCGGAAGAGCCTCTCGAGCTGCGGGTCTCCGGCAAACCGCTCGCGGTGACCATGCGCACACCCGGACACGACGTGGAGCTCGCCCACGGCTTCCTGCTCTCCGAGGGCGTCATCGGCTCGCGCGAGGACATCGCCACCGCCCGCTACTGCGACAGCGTCGACGACACCGGCCGCAACACCTACAACGTGCTCGACCTCGCGCTCGCCGAGGGCGTGCCGGAGCCGGACACGGGCGTCGAGCGCAACTTCTACACGACGTCCTCGTGCGGGGTGTGCGGCAAGGCCGCGCTCGACGCCGTCAAGCTGCGCACCCGGTTCGACCCGTCCGGCTCGCCGTTCACGGTCGGCACGACCGTGCTGGCAGGCCTGCCCGACGCCCTGCGCGAACGGCAGCGGGTGTTCGCCGCGACCGGCGGCCTGCACGCGGCCGGGCTGTTCACCTCCGAAGGGCGGCTGCTGGCCGTGCGGGAGGACGTGGGCAGGCACAACGCCGTCGACAAGGTGCTCGGCTGGGCACTGCTCGAAGGGCGCATCCCGCTGTCCGACTGCGGCCTGCTGGTCTCCGGGAGGGCTTCCTTCGAGCTGGTTCAGAAGGCGGCGATGGCGGGTATGCCCATGCTCGCCGCGGTGTCGGCTCCGTCGTCGCTCGCCGTGGAACTCGCCGAGGAGAACGGCATGACCCTCGTCGGTTTCCTGCGCGGCGAGAGCATGAACCTCTACACCGGGGAAAAGAGGATCATGGAAGGCTGAGGACGGCGAGCTGGAGGGAGGACGTGTGCCGGCAGGGCGAGACGGTGCGGCTCGCGGGCCGAGCAGGCGGGCGGTCCTGCTGGCCGGTGTGGCTTCCGGTGTGGGAGCCGCCGCGGCGATCACGACCGGTGTCCTCAGCGAGTCGTCCTCCACCCCCGCTTCGGCGCTGCGCCGCTCGGCGAGCTCGTCGTTCCCCGCCGTCCTCTCCGGTCCCGGTGCCACCGTGGCCGACCGCGTGTACTCGCACGCTCGGGGCCGCCACGTCGACCTCGTGCTCGTGCTGCCGACCCGGAAACCGCCGCCAGGGCTGCCCATGTCGGTGCTGCTGCACGGGCGCAACGGCTCCGCCCGCAACGCGGCTCCGCCGGGCCTCGCCCACCGGCTCGGCAGGGACATCTCCAACGGCAGGGTGCCGCCGTTCGGGTTCGTCGCCGTGGACGGGGGCAACAGCTACTGGCACGAGCACCACCCCGGCGACGACCCGCTGGCCATGCTGCTCGACGAGATACCCGGCTGGCTGCGCGAGCGTGGCCTCGGCGACGCGAAGGGCAAGCCGTTCGCCGTCACCGGCACCTCGATGGGCGGCTTCGGCGCGTTCGTCTACGCCCGGCGGCGCAACGAGCGGCACGACCCGGTCGACGCCATCACGGCGATCTCCCCCGCGTTGATCACGTCGTGGAGGCAGATGCGCAAGCGCAAGGCCTTCGCCGGCGAGGCGGAGTGGGCGTCGCTGGACCCGTTGCGCCACATCGGCGCCACCCGGGGCACCCCGACCGCCGTGTGGTGCGGCGAGCAGGACCCGTTCATCAAGGGCGTGCGGCAGTTCATCCGGCGGGCCAGGCCCGAGCTGGCGCACACCGCGCCGGGCGGACACAACGGGAAGTTCTTCCGGAGCACGGTGCCGAGCCTGGTCCACTTCCTCGGCCTGCACGCGCCGCGCCTGCGGATGGATTAGCTCGCGGCTGAGGCCGCCCTGCGAGCGCCATCGTCAGACACGGCCTAGGGCAAGCGAAGGTAGACCCTCGTGATGGTGCCGCTGTCGGTGCGGTACGTGCGCACCAGGTCGGCGATGTGGTTGACCAGGAGCAGGCCGCGGCCGCCGACCTGGCTCAGCGGCACCGGGCGGCGTCCCGCCAGCGGATCGGCGAGCTGACCCGAGTCCTCGACCTCGCACACGAGGTGGCCGCCTTCGGCCCACAGCCGCAGCTCGCCGCCGCCCCCGCCGTGCTGCACACTGTTGCCGGTCAGCTCACCCACGGCCAGCACGAGGTCCTGTAGCCGCTCCCCCGGCAGCCCGGCGTCGGCGGCGAAGTCGAACGCGAAATGCCGGACCCTGGCCAGCTCACTGACGGTGAAGGTCATCGCGACCGCGGCGGGCGACGGCGACAGCGGGGCGTTGTACGTCGCCACGATGTCGTCGGGCGAGTAGCGCTCGCTGACGGTCTGCCCGGTGTCGTCGATCAGCAGCGGGTGGGTGGCCTCCGCGTCGGCCAGCACCGACGCCGCCAGGCTCGTCGTGTCGTACGGGCACAGGATGGTGGCCTCCCGGCCCGCGAACGCGGCGTTGATCAATGCCTCGTGCTGGGCACAGGCCGGGTACTCGTCCTCGCTGCGGCCGGCCCAGATCGGCTCGCCGATGATGCGCACTGGGCCGGGGTGGGCGTCGGCGAACGCGCGCAGCACGCCAGGGATGATCCGGCCCGGATTGCGCCCCGCGTCGCCCATGTCGATCAGCAGGACCTCGCCCGCGGCATCCCCCAGCGCGTCCTCGATCCGGGCCAGGTTCCGCCCGGGAACCGCCACCGCAACGGGCTCACCCCCAGCGAGGCCGTCGAGCACGAACGGGACGGTGCCGGCCAGATACGTCGACTCGTCGCGATAGAAGAGCGCCGGATGGATGAACGCACCGGCGTCCATGTCGCGTATCGTCGTCACAACCTGCGGTCCTCTTCGTTCGACGCGCTTCCCTGCTGGTTAGCGATAGCCACCGACGACCCGCGCGAAACCAGTTCAGAGGATACGGCCGACAAAGCCGAGGAGCCAGAAACCAACAGCCGTCGCCAGCGCGGTCACCGCCGACCAGCCCACCACCTGCCGGTCGCTGTCGGCGGAGGAGGCCCGCCAGCAGGCGAAAGCCGCCGCCCCGAACGGGGCCAACGGCAACAGCGGCAGCGGCGACAACCGCGTCAAGGTGGCCGCGACGCACACCGCGGCCAGCACCCCGAGCACGATCAGCGTCGCCCGCTGCACGCGGGGGCGCCGCAGGCGCAGCACGGCCACGAGCCGTTCGGCCACGTCCCCGAACTCGCGCACGCCGTGAGACGGCTGCCCGCCGGGACCCGGAAGCGGTGACGAACTCATCGGACGCGGTCAGCCGGGCTTAGGCCGACTTCTCGCCGCGCTCGCTGCGCTGCCTTCGCGACGGCTGCCGCGACACGATGGTGGGGTTCACGTTCTCGCGCACCGTCTGCTCGGTGATCACGACCTTCGCCACGTCGTCGCGGCTCGGGATGTCGTACATCACCGGCTGCAGCACTTCCTCCATGATCGCGCGGAGGCCACGGGCGCCGGTGCCCCTGAGCAGGGCCTGGTCGGCGATGGCCTCGAGCGCGGTCTTGGTGAACTCGAGCTCGACGTTGTCCATCTCGAAGAGCTTCTTGTACTGCTTGATCAGCGCGTTGCGCGGCTCGGTGAGGATCTTCACCAGCGACGGCTTGTCGAGGTTCGTCACGCTCGCGACCACGGGCAGACGCCCGATGAACTCGGGGATCAGCCCGTACTTGATGAGGTCCTCCGGCATGGTGTCGGAGAAGACGTCGCTCTCCTCGATCTCACGCTTGGTGCGGATCTCCGCGCCGAAGCCGAGGCCACGCTTGCCGATGCGGTCGTTGATGATCTTCTCGAGGCCCGCGAACGCACCCGCCACGATGAACAGCACGTTCGTGGTGTCGATCTGGATGAACTCCTGGTGCGGGTGCTTGCGGCCGCCCTGCGGCGGCACCGACGCGGTGGTGCCCTCCAGGATCTTCAGCAGCGCCTGCTGGACGCCCTCGCCGGACACGTCCCTGGTGATCGAGGGGTTCTCCGACTTGCGGGCGATCTTGTCGACCTCGTCGATGTAGATGATGCCGGTCTCGGCGCGCTTCACGTCGTAGTCGGCGGCCTGGATGAGCTTGAGCAGGATGTTCTCGACGTCCTCACCGACGTAGCCGGCCTCGGTGAGTGCCGTGGCGTCGGCGATCGCGAACGGGACGTTCAGCAGCTTCGCCAGCGTCTGCGCGAGGTAGGTCTTGCCGCACCCGGTGGGCCCGAGCATCAGGATGTTGGACTTGGCGAGCTCTACCGGCTCGTCCTTGGAGTCCTTGGGACCCGACTTGCTCTCGGACTGGATGCGCTTGTAGTGGTTGTACACCGCGACCGCGAGCGCGCGCTTGGCGTCGTCCTGGCCGATGATGTACTGCTCGAGGAACTCGTGGATGTCCGCGGGCTTGGGCAGCTCGTCGAGCTTGACGTCGCCGGCCTCGGCCAGCTCCTCCTCGATGATCTCGTTGCACAGGTCGATGCACTCATCGCAGATGTAGACGCCTGGCCCGGCGATGAGCTTCTTCACCTGTTTCTGGCTCTTGCCGCAGAAAGAGCACTTCAGCAGGTCTCCGCCGTCGCCGATGCGTGCCATGACCGCTGACCTCGTCCCCTCCGGTGCCCCAGGTGCACCTGACTCGTCTCGCCGGCCCCTCCCCGAGAGTGGGGCCGAAGCGCTGCCATTGACGGTACCCGCCCCAAGCGCCCGGCGGGAGGACCAACGGTAATTCCGGGCGTGCGGGTCACGATAGCCCCGCGGGTGGCCCGTGAGTACGCGCTGGCCTTCGCCGCTGGGCTCACGGACGCGGGCGTGC